>JAHBST010000070.1 GCA_019638975.1 Cryobacterium sp. | reverse complement strand
GTTCGGCGCCGTGAGGTGGATGCCCTCGTAACTCTTGTCGACGACCGCACCGAATGCGCGGAGCGCGTCGAGGTGGAAGTCGATCGGCCGGTCGCCGATCCGGCAGCCGCCGAGATCCGGAATGAAGGCTTCGCCGAGCCGATGAAGTAACGGCCCGCAAAAGAGGATGGGGATGCGGCTCGAACTCGCGAGCGCATCGACTTGAGCGAAGTGCGCTGTCTCGACGTTCGCGGGATCGAGCAGGAGCTCTCCCGGCGCTTCGCCGTCGGCAACGAGAACACCGTGCACTTCCAGCAATCCGCGCACGACGCTCACGTCGCTGATGTCGGGGACTTCGCGCAATACACTCGGCGTCTCGCCGAGCAGAGCCGCCACCATGGCCTTCGTGGCCAGATTCTTCGCGCCTCGCACATCGACGCGACCGCGAAGCGGATTCCCGCCGCGGATGATGAGCGTGTCGCCGGTGGGGTTCACATGCTCACCCGCCTTCCGGGAATCCTCAAGATCGGTTTTCATTGCTACACCTGCTGACTATTGTGCGGGAAGTGTGAGGGGCCGCCACGATTGCCGGGCGTTTTCGAATCGGGTGATCGACGATTCATCGCGCAGTGTGAGGGCAATATCGTCGAGGCCCTCAAGCAGCCGCCACCTAGTGTAATCATCGATCTCGAATGGCGCTGTGAACTCTCCCACGGTCACCGTTTTGGATACGAGGTCGACGGATGCCGGGATGCCAGGCTTTTCGCGGATGAGCCGCCACATCGTCTCCACGGCATCCTCCGTGACTTGCGCGGCCAGAAGCCCCTGCTTGCCGGAGTTCCCGCGGAAGATGTCGCCGAATCGGGGGCTGATGACCGCGCGGAATCCGTAATCCCGCAGCGCCCACACGGCATGCTCGCGGCTGGACCCGGTTCCGAAGTCCGGTCCGGCGACGAGCACTGTGCCGCTTGCGAATGCGGGGTCGTTGAGCACGAAGTCCGGGTCCTGCCGCCAGGCGAAGAACAACGCGTCGTCGAATCCGGTCTTCGTGACGCGCTTCAGGAATTCCGCGGGGATGATCTGGTCGGTATCCACTTGGGCGCGCTCAAGCGGAACCGCGACGCCATCCACGACCGTGATCTTCTCCATTACCGCGTTCCTCCTTGAGTGCGAAGGTCATTTCCGACCTGCGCCGCGGCGCCGGCGCCGACCGCCGTCTCGGGCATCCGGCCGTCCAGACCTTCAAGGTCCCATGGTCCCGAAAGAGTTCCGCGCACCGCGGTTGCCGCAGCGACGAGCGGAGACACGAGATGGGTTCGGCCGCCCTTGCCTTGACGTCCCTCGAAGTTGCGATTCGACGTGGAAGCGCACCGTTCGCCGGGGGCCAACTGGTCGGGGTTCATGCCGAGGCACATCGAGCAACCGGCGAACCGCCACTCGGCGCCGAATTCTTCGACGATCTTGTCGATGCCTTCCGCTTCAGCCTCGAGGCGCACCCGGGCGGAACCCGGCACGACCATGACGCGCACTCCATCCGCCTTCTTCTTGCCTTTGATGACCGACGCGAACGCTCGCAAATCTTCGATGCGGCTGTTCGTGCACGAGCCCATGAAGACAGCATCGACGCGGATGTCCTTCATGCGCGTCCCTGCGGCGAGATCCATGTATTCGAGGGCGCGGCGAGCGGATGCCTGCTCGTTCGGGTCGTCGAAACTCTCCGGCGCCGGAATCGCGTCGGAAAGGAGGACGCCTTGCCCCGGGTTCGTGCCCCACGTGACGAAGGGTTCGAGCTCGTTCGCGTCGAGGAACACTTCGGCGTCGAACACGGCGTCTTCGTCGGTCGGGAGCGTATTCCAGTAGGCGATTGCCGCATCCCAGTCCGCACCCTTCGGCGCGTGGGGGCGGCCCTTCAGGTAGTCATAAGTGGTCTGGTCGGGGGCGACCATGCCCGCGCGGGCACCCGCTTCGATCGACATGTTGCAGATCGTCATCCGGCCTTCCATCGAGAGCGCGCGGATGGCGCTGCCGCGGTACTCGAGCACGTACCCCTGGCCGCCGCCCGTGCCGATCTTGGCGATGACCGCGAGGATGATGTCTTTCGCGGTGACCCCGTCGCGCAATTCGCCCTCGACCGTGATCGCCATGGTTTTGAACGGCGTGAGCGGAAGTGTTTGCGTTGCGAGCACATGCTCGACTTCGCTCGTTCCGATGCCGAACGCCATCGCGCCGAAAGCGCCATGCGTCGACGTGTGGCTGTCTCCGCACACGACCGTGATTCCGGGCATCGTGAGGCCCAATTGCGGGCCGACGACGTGGACGATCCCTTGCTCGACGTCGCCGAGCGGATGCAAGCGAACACCGAATTCTTCGCAATTGCGGCGCAGCGTCTCAATTTGGATGCGGCTCACCGGATCCGCGATCTGCTTCGTGATGTTGAGGGTCGGCGTGTTGTGGTCTTCCGTGGCGATCGTCAGGTCGGGGCGGCGAACCGGCCGACCCGCCATCCGCAACCCGTCGAAAGCTTGCGGCGAAGTGACTTCGTGAATGAGGTGGAGATCGATGTAGAGAAGGTCGGGCGCGCCGTCCTCGCCTCGGACCACGACGTGGTCGTCCCACACTTTCTCCGCCAGCGTTCTGCCCAGCGCCTTGGCCACGTTCGCGCCTCGTTCCTGCTCTTCGCCGCACGGGGGTGCGCGGAATTCGATCATGCCAGTCTACGTCGGCGCCCGGTCTAAGCTGGATGGCAACTGCATGACCGACAACCTCGGCGTCAGTTCCTTCCCCGGCCCACAAGGCCCGCACACTGGAGTGTCCATCATGTCGTCAACTTCGGCCATCCGCCTCGATACCCTGCCTTTCGACCACGAGCGAGTGGTCGTGGCCACGGGAGCGCGCAGTTCGCTCCCCATCATCGTCGCGGTGCACTCGACCGCACTGGGGCAAGCGCTCGGCGGCGCGCGCATGTGGGCTTACGAGCACTGGACGGACGCGCTCGCGGATGCGTTGCGGCTTTCCGAAGGAATGACTCTCAAGAACGCCGCCGCCGGCCTCAACCGCGGCGGAGGGAAATCCGTCGTGTGCCTACCCCTCGGAACGACCTTGACCGACGAGCAAAAGCGAAACGCGATGCTCGACCTCGGAGATGTGGTCGAGAGCCTCGGCGGTTCGTACATGACGGCGGAGGATGTCGGCACGAGCGCGGAACTCATGGCGATTGTCGCCGAACGGACTGAACACGTGTGCGGACTTCCGGCCGACCAGGGCGGTGTGGGCGAACCGGCGGATGCCACGAGCGAAGGCGTGCACGCGAGCATTCTGGCAACGCTCGACGCTCTCTACGGCAGCAAGGATGTTGCGGGACGCCATTTCGTGATCTCGGGCCTCGGCCAGGTGGGTGGCCGACTGGCCACTCGGCTCGCTTCGGAAGGTGCGAATCTCACCGTGACGGACGTCAACGTCGCCAAGAAGGACCTCGCCGCGTCTCTCGGAGCGACCTGGGTCGACGTCGCGGCGGCTCTCACCGTGGATGCCGATTTGTTCGTGCCGTGCGGTCTGGGTGGCGTGCTCACGTCGCAAGTGATCGATGAGCTCGCGGTACGCGGCGTCGTGGGTGCCGCCAACAACCAGCTTGCGGATCACACGGGCGCCGGGCAACTCGCGGCTCGAGGAATTCTGTGGGCGCCCGATTTCGTCGTGAACGGCGGAGGCGTGATCTACCTCGATATGGCAATGCAACCGGGAGCGGATGCGGCGGCGATCGCAGCGCGCGTGACCCAGATCGGCGATGTCGTGGCGAAGATCTTCCGCGACTCGAAAGCGAACGGCATAACGACGCTCGAGGCAGCCGAGCAATTGGCCGCGGCGCGCCTCGACGCTGCGTAAGCCTGGACTGTACCGCGGAAGTGCCATCGTGTTTCCGCAGCACGTGCCCGGCTAAACCGCTCGGCGGCGATCGACTCGCAGTTTGATCAGGCTCGCGATCGTCGCGATCGACATCGCCCCGACGATGACGGCGAGGGAAAGCCACGTGCTGATGTCCGGCACCCAGTCGACCGGATGACCACCGTTCAGGAACGGCAACTCGTTCTTGTGGAGCGCGTGGAATACGAGCTTCACGCCGATGAACGCGAGGATGAACGCGATCCCGTAGTGCAGATATGCGAGTCGGTCGATGAGATCGCCGAGCAGGAAGTACAACTGCCGCAAGCCCATGAGAGCGAACACGTTGGCGGAGAAGACAAGAAACGCATCCTGCGTGATCCCGAAAATCGCCGGAATCGAGTCGAGAGCGAAAACGAGGTCGGTTGCGCCGAGCGCGACGATGACGACGAGAACCGGCGTGAACATCCGCTTGCCGTCGATCGTCGTGCGGAGCTTCCCCTCATCGAACTGGTCGGTGATCGCGACGCGCTTGCGCAGCATCCGGATGATGCGGTTTTCGGTCTGCTCGTCGTCTTCGTAGCCCGTGAACGCTTGCTTCCACGCGGTGTAGAGGAGGAATGCGCCGAAAATGTAGAAAATCCAGCTGAAACTCTCGATGAGCTGGGCGCCGATGAGGATGAAGATCGCGCGAAGGATGAGCGCGATGAGGATGCCCACCATGAGGATCTCCTGCTGATACTTCTTCGGCACTTTGAACTGCCCCATGATGAGCAGGAACACGAACAGGTTGTCGATGCTCAAGCTGTATTCGGTGAGCCAGCCCGCGACGAATTGCCCCGCATGCTCGAGATCGCCGAGCCACACGAGCAACCCCGCGAACACGAGAGCGAGTGCGACGTAGAAGGTCACCCACAGAGCCGACTCGCGCGCGCTCGGGATGTGGGGTCTGCGGTAGGCGATGACCAGATCGGCCACGATGATGAGGCTGAGGATGACAAGGGAACCCCACTCGAACCAGACGGGGATGGTCAGTTCCACGGGGTGTTCCGATCATGAAGGGTCGAGAGAGGTTCGAAAGTCTCTCCCGTGCTGCACTTGTCAGCACCGCCGCATCCGGGCCAGCAACGTTGGTGACCGTCTTGACGATTGCGGCGAATCGGGATACTCCCCTTCGCTTCCGCCATCGTAGCGGAATGTGGTCTCCGTGATGGCGCGAACTTCGGCTGCGTCCCGTGCTCGGCGAGAAATGCGCCGACACGGCGTCGACGACGAGAATGGTGCGTGGTGACCCCAGCGGGATTCGAACCCGCGTTACCGCCGTGAGAGGGCGGCGTACTAGGCCACTATACGATGGGGCCGTAGTGGACGGACTCATAGAGTATGCCATAGAGGTGAGGACCGGCAAAAACGGTCCGCGGGAAATGATCGAGGGGATGACATGCGCAGGAAACTGCTGGTGATGGCGTCGGTGATGTCGGTAGGGCTCGTGTTGGGCGGATGCTCGCTTCTCAATCCAGGGCCGCCGCGGGACAGCGATGGCCGCGTCACCGAGAGTACGACCATTTCGGCGCGCGATCTCAAGGACAGCGACTGCTTCACGTTCAACTCGGCCGATGGCGGCATCGTCGACCAGGTGACGGTCATGCCGTGCGCCCTCAACCACGAGTACATCGTGATCGGTCAGGGAAAGCTGACGCCCGCCGACGTGTCGACCGCCGGTTCCCTCCAGAACGCCGTTTCGGCCGCGTGCTCCACGATCTTCGACACCTTCAAGGCCGGAGTGAAGAGCGAGACACGACCGAAGCAGGAGTTCCTCGTATTCCCGGAGACGGACAAGTCCGACTCGGATCAGTTGTATTCCTGCATCTCGACGGACCCGGATCAGACCGCCTCCGCGACTACGCCAGCACCCTGAGCGCTCCCGGCCGTACATCGATCTGGAGCGGCAGGGCGGCGACGCGCTCGCCGTCCGCATACGCGACGACGTCATCCGCGTCGATTCGGATGCTGCGCGCGCGTCGGATGGACACGCGCGGGTCGGTGACGTGCGTGCCTTTGAACACTCGCGGGAAGATCCGCAGAAATGCGGTGCGCGACAACGGTTGAACGACGAAGACGTCGAGTTGCCCGTCGTCGACCCGGGCATCCGGCGTTATGAGCATGCCCCCGCCGAGGGACACATTGTTGGCGACAGCGACGAGCACGGCGTCTGTCTCCGTCGACTCGCCGTCGATCGTGAGCCGGTAGTGGATGGGCCGCAGCATCGCGAGTTCGCGAAGGAGCGCCAGGTTGTAGCGCTGTCGGCCGCGCGGCCAACGCATGAGGTTGGCGCGTTCGTTCACGATCGCGTCGAACCCGGCTGAGAGCACGCACGCGAACCAACTCGTCGACCCGTCGCCATGCGTGATGAAACCGGCGTCAATGTCCCGCGGGCGTTTGTCGAGCGATGCGAGGAGTCCGTCGATTGCCAACTCGGTATTGCCCACGGGGATTCCCAATCCCCTCGACATGTCGTTGCCCGTTCCCGAGGGGATGATGCCGAGCGGCGTCCTCGTGCCGGCGACGAGATTCACTCCGAGGTTCACCATGCCGTCCCCGCCGACAACGACGAGAGCGTCGGGCCCGGCGGCAAGCGCTTCGGTTGCGGTCGCCGCCAATTGCTCGAAGTCGGGCTCCGTCAGACTCGTTACGCTGTGGCCGGCAGACCTGAGGGTGTGCACGACTGCGGGCCCAACCGCTCGGCTCTTGCCGAATGACGCTTGCGGATTGATGGCCACGACGACTCTCCTCGGGCGCGTCGTCGTCATCCCCTGATTATGGCGGTAAACCCGTTCCGAGAACTAAGCTTTTCGCAAGCCGATGCACGTTCAGCGCCGACCATGTTCGACACCGTTCGCGGGCGACACCGTTCGCGCTGAACACCGTGCATCAGCACTCAAGCGTTGGGGGACGCTCGTGAGACGACTCTTCGTGTTGCTGACCATTTTTGCCGCGGCAATCCCGCTGTGCGTCGTCGAGTCTCTTTCGCCGGCAAGCGAAGCCGCGGTCTTGTCCGGCGCGCCAACGCCGATAGTCGTGGGAAGCCGGCTCATCGACAGCCGCACCAATGCCGTCTTCACTCCTCACGGCGTCAATTGGCCAAGCTTCGAATACGCGTGCTGGCAGGGCTGGGGTTACTCGAGCTCGAACTCGGCCAAAGAGGCACTCGCGATGGCGACCTGGGGAGTCAACACCGTGCGGCTTCCCCTGAACCAGGACTGCTGGCTCGGCTTGCAAGGCTCGCCGGCCAGCGGGACGGCGGCGGGATACCGCGCGGCCGTGCACTCCTGGGTGGGAACTCTCCATTCGGCCGGAATCGTCGCGATCCTCGACTTGCACTCGACTGCCCCGGCCGGATATCCGGCGCACGGGCAGCGAGCGATGCCGGATGCCCAATCGACCACGTTCTGGTCCTCGGTGGCGTCCGAGTTCACGGATGATCCATCCGTGTTGTTCGACTTGTTCAATGAACCGTATTCGCGCTGGAACGACTCCACGAATTCGTGGACGTTTTACTTGACGTGGGAGTGCTGGCGCAACGGCGGATGCGAGGCTCCCGTCGAAGACGATTACACGAGTGTTGTGAGCGGTGCGAGTTATCCGGTGACCGGAATGGCGACTCTCGTTGCCGCAGTGCGCGATGCGGGGGCGCGGCAACCGATCCTGCTCGGCGGACTCGACTACAGCAATGACCTCCGCGGGTGGCTCGCGAACGCGCCGGATGACGACCAGTTGGTGGCTTCCTGGCACAACTATCCGGGTCAGCGCTGCAGCACGGTGACGTGCTGGAACAGCGAGATCGCTCCCGTCGCCGCGGCAGTGCCGGTCGTCACGGGAGAGTTTGGCGAGACCGACGGGGGGAGTTCCTTTCTGACATCGTTCATGACGTGGGCGGACTCGCGAGGCGTCGGATACCTCCCCTGGGCATGGTGGAAAGTCTCGGCATCCGAGTCCGTCGCCAACAGCCGCTATGCGCTCGTCGAGGGTGCCGATTTCACCCCCAAGGCGCCATCGGGCACGGCCTTTCACGATCACCTCGCGAGCATCGAACCGCGGGCTCCCGGAGCCCTCAGTTGCCCCATCGTGCGCAAAGCCGACGGTTCGATCGCGGCGTGTCCGGGCCTTTACCGTCCGCCTGCTCGAACACGCATGGCGCACGAGCACGCCATTGTCGCCGCACATCCCGAGCCCTTGCGACCGCTGATCGTCTCCGGGAGTCCGGTCCCACGGTGGACTTCCCCGCTCGAGAGCGTCGAGGCAGGGTTTCCGCGCTCGCTTCCCTGGCGCCGATGGTTCTGACAACGGCGGCACTGGCGGGCGCTTTAGGTCGGCGGCATTAAACTGGCGCGATGAAGGTCACTAAGCAAGAGCACGCCTGCTTTCTCGTCGAAAATGCCGGAAAGACGCTCGTCGTCGACCCTGGATCGTTCACAACTCTTCTCATCGGCCTGAGCGACGTCGTCGGGATCGTCATCACGCACGAACATCAGGACCACTGGACGAGCGATCAATTGGAGCGCATCCTCGACCGCAATCCGGGCGCGCGCATCTTCGGCCCGGCCGGAGTCGCCGCCGCGGCATCCGAATTCTCGATCGAGGTCGTGAAGAGCGGTGAGACGATTTCCGTCGAACCGTTCGCTTTGCGGTTCTTCGGCGGCCAGCACGCCGTCATCCACTCGTCGATCCCCGTCGTCGACAACCTCGGTGTCCTCATCAACGACGAGCTGTACTACGCGGGCGACTCGTTCACGATCCCGAGGGGTGTCGAGGTCGGCACTCTCGCGGCGCCCGCGGGAGCTCCGTGGCTGAAGATCGGCGAAGTCATGGATTACGTCTCGGCGGTCGCTCCGAAACGCAGCTTCCCGGTTCACGAAATGGTGCTGTCGACCGCGGGAAAGACCATGTCCAACGCGCGCATCCAGGCAGCGACGGAAGCGGGTGGCGGAGAGTTCTTTCCGCTCGAGCCCGGCGAATCCCTCGATCTCTGACAGCGTCGGGGGCGTTCCGCGTCAGGCTTCGCTCATCGCGGTGACTTCCGCTTGACCTTTCGCGGCGTAGTAGGCGGCGCGCTCGGCGATGCGGCGCGTCTGCTCCGCCTGGCCGGCGTCGAGGATGTCTTGTGACACTTCGTAGTTCGCCACGCGGGACTTGCCGTTGTACTTGGCGATGTAGGCGTCGAGTTCTGGACCCGACTCCCACGACGTGATGAGGCAATAGCGCGGCTCCGTGCCGTTGTGCGTCGTCGCATGCCACAAGCGCTGCGTATCGACGATTAATTGCGCACCGGCGGGAAGCGCGATGTGGTATTCGACGCTCGGGTCGGTGCGGTTCTCGCGGAGCACGAAATAGCTGTCCTTGTCATCCGTGAGGTTGAAGAAACCGCGAACCACCCAACCGGTGCCATCCGGGTTCAAGCGGTTGTTGTCGTCCTGGTGGAGGTTGTAGAGGCAATCCGCATAGTCGGTCGGCTGCAATTCGATGACGCGGCAGCGGCCGACATTCGCTCCGGGCTCCTGGGCGCGCGCGGTCAGCACGGGCGCCTTCGCCACTTGGGACGGAATCCAGACGCCGTCCTTGTCTGTGCGCGGGTTCTCCCCGTGCCAGAAGCCGTTGCACTCGATGTCGCCCTCTTTGGAGGCGAGGGGTGCGAATCGGGTTTCGCCGGAGGACTTCCAGTCGACGAACTCGATATCGAGCCACTCTTTCGGGTCGAGTTCCTGATTGTGGCGATCGAGGACGACGTAGCCGGTCTCTTCGAGCGCGGCAGACTTGATGTAACCCATGAGGTTGGATGACCTTTCGTAGGGGCCAGCACGTTTTTACAGGCCCAACTTAGGTAAGCCTAACAGCGGGTATGCTGCGTAGTGGCTGGATCACCCGTCGTTTCGGGCATCCGGCGGCTCACGGAGACGACCAAGTGAAAAGGGACGATGGGCACGGCCACCAATATCGATGCGACCGCGGTCAGCACCATCGGATGGCTCTCCGCCGCCGACGCGACCATCGTCGTTCCCGTATACCAGCGCCAGTACCGCTGGGACATCGGCGGTTGCGAGCAATTGCTCGCCGACATCCGTTTCGTCGCTGACCAGGGCGAGAACCACCGGCACTTTCTGGGCTCGATCCTCTCCTCCGTCGATGCCGCGAACGGCGACAACGAACTCGTGCTCATCGACGGTCAGCAACGAATCACGACGATCATGTTGCTCATTGCGGCGCTCCACCACACGGTGAAGGCGGACGAGCCCGCTCTTGCTGCCGAGCTCGAATCCGTTCTCGTACACCGCGAACGTGGCGGCCAAACCAAACTTCGACCGCATCGCGCGTGGGCGGAGGTGTTCGACAGCGTCG
>JAHBST010000007.1 GCA_019638975.1 Cryobacterium sp. | reverse complement strand
AATCATCCAGTACGTGTACCGCAAATACGGCAGGTACAACGCCGCCCAGGTGGCGAACGTCATCAGTTACCGCCCCAAAGTGGCCGTGCGGGACATGGCGAAGGCGCTCGGCCACTCCCCCGGCCAGCAGGACGCGTACTCGAAGCAGATCGAGCGGCACAGCCTCACCACCGGCGACCATGACATCCCCGAGCCCGTCATCGAGCTCGCCCAGCAAGTGCTCACGTTCCCGCGGCACCTCGGCATCCACTCCGGCGGAATGGTGCTCACCGACCGGCCGGTGGGCGAGGTCGTGCCGATCGAGCACGGGCGCATGGACGGCCGCACCGTCGTGCAGTGGGACAAGGACGATTGCGCGTGGATGGGCCTCGTGAAGTTCGACCTGCTCGGGCTCGGGATGCTCGCGGCCATCCAGTACTGTTTCGACCTCGTGCGCGACCATCTGGGCGAAAGCTGGGAACTGTCGACCATCCCGCGCGAAGAGGCCGGCGTGTACGACATGCTGTGCCGCGCCGACTCCATCGGAGTGTTTCAGGTGGAGTCGCGCGCCCAAATGGGGCTGCTCCCGAGGCTGCAGCCGCGCAAGTTCTACGACCTCGTCGTGGAGATCGCGATGATCCGACCGGGTCCCATCCAGGGCGGGGCCGTGCACCCGTACGTGCGCCGCAAGCTGGGCAGGGAGAAAGTCACCTACGCGCATCCGAAGCTCGTGGAACCGCTCGAGCGCACGCTCGGCATCCCCGTGTTCCAGGAGCAGCTCATGCAAATGGCGATGGCGGTCGGCAATTGCACGGGCGAGGATGCCGATTTGCTGCGCCGCGCGATGGGCTCCAAGCGCGGCATCGAGCGCATCGAGAAGCTGCGCGAGAAGCTGTATGCGGGGATGGCCGAGAACGGCCTCACGCAGGAGGCCTCCGACGACATCTACCGCAAGATCCAGGCGTTCGCGAACTTCGGGTTCGCCGAAAGCCACTCGCTGAGCTTCGCGCTTCTCGTGTACGCGAGCTCGTGGCTCAAACTGCACTACCCCGCGGCATTCCTCGCCTCGCTTTTGCGCGCCCAGCCGATGGGCTTCTATTCCCCCGCCTCTCTCGTCGCGGATGCCCGACGGCACGGCGTCGAGGTGCGCAAGCCCGACGTGCTCGTGAGCGGTGTGGAGGCGGGGCTGGAGGAGCTCGGGCGGGAAACAACCTCGCCCTCTGATGCGTGTCTGGCCTTCGAGCAGCCTCCCGTGCCCGACTTCGACCGAGCAGTACCGTTTGACACTCACGATCACCGCAGGGATGCGCGCATCGCCGTGCGGCTCGGGCTCGCCGAGGTGAAGAGCATCGGCAGCGTCCTCGCAGAACGAATCGTCGGCGAACGCGAAAGTCACGGGCCCTACCGGGATCAGGCGGATCTCGTGCACCGCGTCGGACTCACCACGCCGCAACTCGAGGCGCTCGCTGCCGCCGGCGCGTTCGAAGGCTTCGGTCTCACGGTGCGCGAAGCGCTCTGGATGTCCGGGTCGGCGGCACACAACAGGGCCGAGTTCCTTGACGGGACGCTCGTCACCGTGCAGCCGCCGCTCTTCCGTCTCCCGACGGAGGCCGAGACTCTCGTCGCGGACCTCTGGGCTACCGGTATCTCGACGACCGATCATCCGATCCGGCACGTGCGCGCGCTCCTCGATGAACGCGGGGTACTCGCTGCAGCGCAACTCGCGACAACAGAATCCGGTCGCCGGATCGAGGTTGGCGGGATCGTCACGCATCGCCAGCGCCCGGCGACTGCGAGCGGAATCACGTTCATGAACCTCGAGGATGAATCGGGGCTCGTGAACGTCATTTGCAGCACGGGAGTCTGGAAACGGTACCGCCGGACCGCTCGGGAGTCCTCTGCGCTCATCGTGCGCGGCATCCTCGAACGCTCGCCGGAAGGGGTGACGAATATCCTCGCGGACCGGCTCGAGCCCTTGTTCCTGGTCGCTCGAATTCCGTCCAGAGACTTCCGCTAAAGGATCGCGCGAAACGTGTGGTTCGCAGCTGCCGTCAACACGAGCACACACGCTGTGATGCCCGAAGCAGCACCGACGTACGCGACCGGAACAAGACCGGCGACAAGGATCGTGGCCACGGCGAGACCGGCGCACGGCAGCGACAACAGCAAAAGCGCTCGACTCCACACATCACGCCGCGGCTCGGGGACGTGAAATCGAAAGCCCAGAAGCACGAGACCCGCCAGACATCCGAAAAACGCGACCACGAGAAGCGCCGCAACCACATCGCTCGGTCGATGCCACTGGTTCGCGAGGGTGGAGACACCGACGGCGGCCGTGAATATCGCTCCGACCACACCGACGAGAGGCCGGATGCGCGGGCCCGAAACGAGAAACACGACGAGCGCCGCCGACGCGGCGAGGGTCGTGTGGCCCGATGGCAGCGAATTCTCCGAAAAGCCCGGGACTCCGAGGCTCGGGCGGACCAGAATGAAGTTCTTCACCAATTGGGTGACTCCATTGGCAAGGGCCGCCGCAACAATTCCGACCACGAGCACGCCAAAATTGCGCCGGGATATCACGAAGACGATCGCGATCACTCCCGCGATGGCGACGCCGGCGATGGGGAGCGCGTCGAGAAGGCTGAGCGTCACGGGAGCGACCGTGCGCTGGCCGAGCGTGGCGCCGTTGAAAGCGCTCTGGTCGATCCCCTGGCCCATCCTCGTCATGACGAAGAAGTACGCCACTCCGACGAAGGACGCCGCCAGGACGATCGCGCTCACCGTGAAAAGCGCAGCACGTTTCACGATCGCCTTCTTCATCTCGGATCAACTCTGGCACACGCACACGGCCGCCGCTGACGGTACCGTTAATGGATGTGCGGCCGATTCGCTCTCGATGATCACGTCAATACCCTGATCGAGGAGTTCGTGGCCACTGGCGGTGACTACAACGATTGGATTCCCGCCTATTCGATAGCCCCCACCAACCGGGCGCCGATTGTTCGCGAGCGTTCGACCGGGGACGGCGGCGTCGTCCGGAACCTGGATCTCGCGAGCTGGGGCTTCCGACCCGGTTGGGCCAAACCGGGTGGCCCAGCGCCCATCAACGCGCGCATGGAGACGCTCTCCACGAACGGAATGTTTCGCGGTTCCTTCGCGAGTCAGCGCTGCCTCATTCCGATGTCGGGATATTTCGAGTGGACCGACGAACCCGATGGCAAGCAGCCCCACTACATTCACGGCTCGGAGACTCTCGCGGCCGCGGGCCTTTACGCGGCGCGCGACGAGGGCGAAGGATGGAGATTGACATTCACGATCGCGACGCGCGAAGCAACCGACGCGAGCGGTCAGGTGCACGATCGGATGCCGGTGTTCCTCTCTCGCGACGCCTGGTCGGAGTGGCTGAACCCGGCGAAGGCCGGAACGCCAGGCGCACCCGACACAGGCGCGCTCGCGGCGATGATGGATGCGAGTTCGCTCGCGGTCGCTCGAACGCTCCAAACTTTCCGCGTTGATCGGCGTCTCAACAACACGCGGACAGTGGACCCGAGCGACCATTCGCTCATCGAACCCTTCGTTCCATGATTCCGCCGCTCGGGTTGCTTCTGGACGTCGACGGTCCCATTTCGAGTCCGGTCGAGCGCCGAATCGCGATCCCGAGCATTGTCGAAGATCTCGTCACCCTCGCTCGACTCGGAGTGCCCATCGCATTCATCACGGGACGCAGCGACGCATTCGTCCGAGACAGCGTCGTCGAGCCCTTGCTTCGGGCGGGACTCGCCGATGGCGTCCGCATGTTCGGAGTGAGCGAGAAGGGTGCAGTTTGATTCCCAATTACCGCCGCAGGATTGGGCGACGTCACGATCGACCGAGAGGTCGCTCTCCCCGAGGACTACACGACCGAGATTCGCGACATCGCCCAGTCTCGGTTCAGCGAGTCGATGTTCTTCGACGACACGAAGCACGCGATGATTTCCCTCGAACAGAACCCGGACGTCTCCTCATCCGACTACCAGATCGCTCAGCGTCTCGCGAATCAGGAAGCCTTCGATCTGCTCGTCGAGTACGGACTCGGCGCGCGCTACGGCGAGCAGGAGTTCCCGGATGCCGATGGGCGCGTGAACTTCCGCGTGGATCCGACGATCATCTCGACGGATGTGGAGTCGGTTCTTCTCGACAAAGACCGCGGGGCCGAGCGGGCGCTCGACTATTTCAGGTCCACGGGAGAATTGCCGACACTGTGGCGCACTGTCGGCGATTCGAGAAGCGACTACCTCATGGCCGATTTCCTGCATGATGAGGGATTCGACGTCGCGCACCTCGACGTGCGCCCGGCTGACGGCATCCTGAACCGCCCCTACCGCGTGATAACGGAGGGCGATCTCATTCACGATGACGCGGGTGCCGCTTTCCTGCGGCACTGGGTCCGCACACTGGAGGGTTAATCTGGGCACGTGACAATGCCGCTCGTGACTTCCGCATCAATCCTCGTCGTCGAAGACGATGCCGACATGCGCGCATTGCTGCACCAGGGGCTCGAGGCCGACGGTTACGAGGTGACCGTCGTCAGCAACGGCGTGGATGCGCTCATCGCCCAGTCCGGCGCTCGCTTTGCTGTTGCCGTGGTTGACGTCATGCTTCCCGGAATGTCCGGCTTCGAATTGTGTCGCCGGCTGCGGGAGTCGGCGCCGAGCATGCGCACGCTCCTCCTCACGGCGCGCAATAGCGTCGAGGATCGCGTGTTCGGTCTGGATGCGGGAGCCGACGATTACCTCACGAAGCCCTTTGCGTTCGCCGAATTGGGTGCCCGCATTCGGGCACTGCTTCGACGCGATGCGACGGAACTCATCGCGGTGTTCGGGCCGCTCGTCATCGATACGATCGCGCACGTCGCGTCGCTCGGAACGAGAAAATTATCGCTCAGCCCGAAAGAGTTTGAGCTTCTCCGATTCCTGTCACTTCGCGCGGGAACGGCGGCAAGCCGCGACCAGATCCTTGACGAAGTGTGGGGTGGCACCCACAACATCGACCCCAATATCGTGGACCAGTACGTGAGCTACTTGCGACGCAAGCTTTCGAGCGGCGCCGACGCCGCATCCGGCGTGGAAATTCGGACGGTTCGTGGCGAGGGCTTCCGTCTGGAGGAAGTCGCCCCGTGATGTTTCAACGGCTGTCCATTCGGTGGCGGATCACTCTCGGTAGCGCCCTCATTGCCGCACTGTTCTTCGGCGGTGCGGCTTTCGCGTTTTACAACCAGGTCGCCAATCTTTTGTCGACGACCGCCGAAACGCTTCTTCAACACGACGCGGCCCCCATGAAGGCCGACATTGAATCCGGGGCGACGGCCATGAGCGCTCCGGGCCACGCGCAATTGGTGGCCATCGTGAACCCTCACGGTCAACTCGTCGAGTCGACTCTGCCGGACGAGTTGCTTCGTCGGGTCGTGCCAGCGGCACCGGTGCCGGATGAACCGCGGCACGTGATGGCGGATGACGATAGTTACCTGGTCCTGACCCAGCGGGTCGCCGGCGCGTCGGGAGAATGGGTCGTCATTTCTGCGCGCAACCTCGAGGCATCCGCGTTGCTCCTGGATCGACTGATCGAGACGTTGATCGTCAGCGCCATCGCGCTAACCCTCGGATTCGCGATCGCGTCCTGGCTCTTGACCCGCGCGGCGCTTCGGCCGGTCAATCGGATGCGGCAACAGGCGAACGAACTGAGCAAAAGCGGTTCCACCGCAACCTTGAACGTGCCACGAGCGCGCGATGAGCTTTCCGCACTGGCCAGCACTCTCAATGAATTCATCACGGCACAGCAACGTGCCGTTGCGAGGGAACGGCAAATGGTGTCCGATGCGAGCCACGAATTGCGAAGCCCGCTTGCCATACTGCAAAGCCAATTGGAACTTGCCCATTTGAGCAGCGGCGACGCGATAGCCCTGGAACGGTCGATAGCGGATGCTGAGCGTTCGCTCCACAGAATTTCCGCCGTCGCCACGGGGCTTCTGGATCTTGCCGAGGTCGAGTCCGGGCCCAGCTCGGCGACATCGACGTGGGCCGAACTGGTCGAGGAAATGGGCTCGGCGGCCGATCGAGCTCGACTCTCCGGGTCTCGCTCCGGCACTGTCGTCGAGTTCGAGGTCGGCCGTCCAATCGGGGCAGAGCCCGTGCGGTTCGCACTCGCAACGACTCGCTTCGGTCGCCTCGTCGACAACCTCGCCGCCAATGCGGTGCACGCCATGGCCTCTGGCGGTGAATTGCGCATGTCACTCGAGTTCCGGGATTCGCGACTGGTTCTCGAAGTTCGCGACTCGGGGCCGGGTCTCCCCGACGAATTCATTCCCGTGGCATTCGACCGCTTCACTCGGCCGGACGATTCGCGCAGTGCGAACACCGGCGGCAGCGGGCTCGGACTCGCGATAGTGAAGGCGATCGTTCTGGATGCTCACGGCGATGTCGAACTGATGAACCGTCCGGGTCGTGGGCTGATTGTCCGCGTGAGCATTCCCGCCATTTCGTGATCCACGCGACCCGTTTCTGAGTGACTTCTCAGGCCCGACGACCGCATTCCCGAGAAATGCACAAGCGCGGCTCACGACGATGAAGGTGTGACCGAAACTCTCGCCACTGCGCCCGGATATTCGCGGCGGAGGACCAGGATGCTGTTCCCGTACCGCACGTGGAACACTCGACGGATCGCGGTGGCGCTGGGTGTGACGGGATTTCTCGTATCGTTTCTCGGCTCCTGGGTTCCTTCCGTGTGGGGAGACGAAGCCGCAAGCATCATTTCAGCAGAACGGTCATGGCCATCCCTCCTCGGAATGCTGCGTTCTGTCGACGCCGTGCACGGCAGCTACTACGCCCTCTTGCACGTGTGGATCGGCATCTTCGGCGCATCCCCGCTGTCCGTGCGATTTCCGAGTGCCATCGCCGCCGGAATCGTCGTCGCGGGAACCGTCGTTCTCGCCTCGGCGCTCTTCAACACGAGAGTGGCGGTTCTCGCCGGGTTGGTCTGCGCTGTGCTTCCGCGGATGACATACCAGGGTGCCGAGGCCCGGACCTACGTGTTCGACACGGCGGCGATTGTGTGGCTCACGGTTCTCATCGTTCACCTTTCGACCACGCACAGCGTGAAGCGGATGCCGTGGCTCGCCTACGCGATCGGTCTCGCGGTGTGCATCTATTTGTTCCTGTTCTCGGCGCTGATTCTGTTCGCGCACGCCGCCTACCTGCTGAGTGACGCCTCGACTCGCCGTTCCCTGCGGCGATGGCTTCAGGCGGTCGCTGTCGGAATTGCGCTTGCGATACCCGTCATCGCGTTCGGGATTGCCGAGCGCGGCCAGATCGCATTTCTGGCGCACCGCACGAGAATCACGCCGGAGTTCGTGATCGTCGAACAATGGTTCGGCAATATTTGGCTCGCGCTCGTCTGTTGGGGCCTGATCGTCGCTGCCGCCGCGTTCTGGTGGAAGGGCAAGCGTCGTGAGCGCTCGTCTCTCGCGCTCACCATCGTGTGGCTCGTGCTCCCGACAATCATCCTCGTTGCGGGAAGCGAGACCGTCGTCGCGATGTACACGAACAGGTATTTGTCCTTTTGCGCCCCCGTCGCGGCAATCCTCGTCGGAGCGGGCATCGCGGCCTTCTCGGGGCGATGGATGAGAGTGGCGACTGTATTGTGCGTCGTGGCGCTCGCGGCCCCGAGCTGGTACTCGCAGCGAACAGAGTTCGGGAAACCCGGTGGGAGTGATTGGGCAGAAGTGTCGACAACGATGGCGACCGTGGCGTCACGCGGCGACACGGTCATTTTCGACCAATCTGTCAAGGCGTCGTGGAGACCACGATTGGCGATGAAGGTCTACCCGCAAGGATTCTCGGGGCTCAACGACATTGCGTTGAAGACGCCGGCCAAAGAGACCCGCGGATTGTGGGACACGGTCTATCCGGTGAGCTCGCTCGGACCGCAACTTGTCGGCGTTCGGGTCGTCTGGGCCCTCGAAACAACCAAGTCAGACGAAAGTCGAGCAGATTCAGACCTCTCCGTGCTCCAGCGCGATGGATACACCATCGTCGAACGTCTCCGCATCCATCGGACCATCATCTACAAACTCACGAGGGGCGGATCGTGAAACGGATTCTCATCATCATCCCGACATTCAACGAACGAGAGAACCTGGAATCGCTCGTCTCCCGAGTCATGATGCAGGATGGCGTCGAATTGCTGATCGTCGACGACAACTCACCCGATGGAACGGGGTTGCTCGCCGATGCGTTGGCGCGCGGCCTCGCTCGACTGCACGTTCTGCATCGTTCCGAGAAGGCCGGGCTTGGTACGGCGTATCGCGATGGCTTCACATGGGGCCTCAACCATGGGTTCGACATTCTCGTGGAAATGGATGGCGACGGTTCGCATCAACCGGAAGAACTCTCGAGGATTCTGGCGGCGATGGAGAGCCATGACGTCGTCATCGGTTCTCGGTGGGTCGACGGCGGAAAGGTCACGGACTGGCCTTGGCGCCGGATGCTGTTGTCTCGCGCGGGAAGTGCCTACGCGCGCGTGGCGCTCGCGCTGCCTTTCGAAGACATCACCGGGGGCTTTCGCGCTTACAGCCGCGACGCGATCCGACAGCTGGAGCTGGAATCCGTCGCAAGCCAGGGGTATTGCTTCCAGATCGACATGCTCGCGCGCGCTCACCGCGTCGGGCTCGACATTGCGGAAGTGCCCATCACTTTCGTGGAACGCCGATTCGGTTCGTCAAAAATGAACCACGCCATCATCGCCGAAGCAATCGCAAATGTGACTCGGTGGGGACTTCAGCGGCTCGGATCGAAGCTCTTTCCTGAAAGGCTCCGCAGGTTTGCACGCCAAATGCTGATGTTTCTGGCAGTCGGAAGCCTCGGTTTCGCCATCGATGTCGGAGTGTTCACCGTCCTGCGGGTCGGTGTCCTATCGCCGGCATCCGTTCACGGTGGACCCATTCTCGCAAAACTGATTTCCACGAGCCTCGCCATCCTCGCGAACTGGGCGGGTAACAGACTCTGGACATTCCGTTCGAATCGCCACGACGATGTGCTTCGCGAGGGACTCCGCTTCGGGATGGCGAGCGTTGCGGGACTTCTCGTCTCCGTCGGTTGCCTCTGGGTTTCCCACTACGTGCTGGGTCTCACGAGCGTCGTCGCGGACAACGTGTCGTCCAACGTCGTCGGGCTGGCACTCGGAACAGGCCTTCGGTTCGTGCTCTATCGCTCGTGGGTATTCGGAGCCGGCGCCGTGGCCGAGCGGGAACTCCTCGGCTGGCGATGGACGAGAAGAATCTGACGCGGAAAGAAGTTGGCCCAAAAGAAGCTGGCCCGGAAGACGAGCGACTGGGCCAGCTCCCGCTTTCGACTCAGGCCCTCTTGCGACCCTTGGTAATGAATCCCCAGATCAGCAGCACGACGATCGCCCCGACGATTGCGATCAGCCACGATTGGATCGACCAGAAATCGTCATATCCGATGTTGAAGATCAAACCGGCGAGCCAGCCTCCGATTAGTGCTCCGACCAGACCGAGGATGAGAGTGGCGATCCACCCGCCACCCTGCTTGCCCGGAAGAATCAGCTTCGCGATGGCCCCTGCGATGAGTCCGAGGATGATAAAGGCGAACCAACCCATGACGACCTCCTTGTTTGGTTTGTGGTTTACCACGTCGTATTCCACGTGAGCCCCCGAGGTCCGGTGACATTCTCACAGTCTTGCATGTCCCCCGATTGGGGGGCAACAGTGACGCGGGCCCCACAAGCAGATCACACGCAGGAAATCTTTCCTAGAGTGGGGATCGTGGAAGATTCCGGAATCCTCATTCAGCAGCACCCGTGGTCCCGCTTCGTGGCGATTGGCGACTCATTCACGGAAGGCATCGGCGATCCGGAGCCCCGAAGCAGCGGAGGCACACGGGGCTGGGCCGATCGCGTCGCAGAAGTGCTGAGCGCCAAGACCCACGACTTCGCGTACGCAAATCTGGCCATTCGCGGCCGATTGCTTCAGCAGATCATCGATGAACAGGTTGAACCGGCCCTCGAACTCAGGCCCGATCTCATCACCGTTTCTGCGGGCGGAAACGACATCATCCGCCCGGGCACCGACCCCGACGACATCGCCGAACGACTGGAGCACGCGATCGAGCGACTTCGCTCCGATGGCGCAACGGTACTGCTCTTCAACGGACCGGACATCGGCATGACACCGGTACTGCGCCGCTCTCGCGGAAAAGTCGCCATCTACAACGAGAACCTCCGCGCCATCGCCGTTCGACACGACGCGATCATCGCCGACATGTGGGCGCTTCGAGAACTCAAGGACCCGCGAATGTGGGCCCCCGATCGCCTGCACTTCTCCCCCACAGGGCACCACACGATCGCCCGGATGGTGCTCGATTCCCTCGGCGTCGAAAACGATCTCGCGCCGTTTGAGCCCGAGCCGCTGCCGGCAATGTCCTGGCGGCAAGCGCGCGTGGAAGACATTGGCTGGGCGCGCGAATATCTCGTGCCCTGGGTCGTACGCCGCATCCGGCACCAGTCGTCAGGCGACGGAATCAGTCCGAAACGGCCGAGCGCAACCCACGTCGACCGGCATTTCTAGCGCTCGCTATCGACCGAATTGCGCGGAGGCCGGGCAATCGAACGGGTCGCCGCCGGCGGCAAGACCCACGCGATTCAAATACCGGATGACGATCCCGTACGACTCGGTGATTGTCGTTTGCGTATATGCGATTCGGTGCGTTTCGCAATACTCCCGAGCAATTTCCGCTGCCCTCGCCAAGTGGGGGCGCGGCATGTTCGGGAACAAGTGGTGTTCGATTTGGTAGTTGAGCCCACCCATGAACGAATCCATGATCCAACTGCCTTTGATGTTCCTCGAGGTGAGCACTTGGCGTCGGAGGAAATCGACCTTGCTGTCGTGCGGGAGAATCGGCATCCCTTTGTGATTGGGGGCGAAAGACGCGCCCATGTAGAGACCGAAGACTGCGAGTTGCACGCCCAGGAACGCGAAAGCCATCCCAATCGGCAGCATGAGGAATATCGCGGTCAGGTACGCCCCGAGTCGAGAGAAGATCATGCTGATCTCGACCCAGCTGCGATCTACCTTGCGCTTGCCCAGCACCGTGCGGAATCCGTGAATGTGCAAGTTGATCCCCTCGAGGAGCAACGCGGGAAAGAACAAGTAGCCCTGGCGGCGCGTGGCCCACGCGTAGATGCCCGTCGCGCGCGCCGCATCGTCTGGCGTGAACGAGACGAAATCGCGCTCGATGTCAGGATCTTTCGTGAGGATGTTGGGGTTCGCGTGGTGTCGGCTGTGCTTCGTCATCCACCACGAATAGCTGATTCCCACGAAGAGATTCGCGAGCGTCCGCCCGGCACGGTCGTTGAGCGGTCCGGAGTGGAACACTTGCCGATGCGACGCCTCGTGGGCCAGGAACGCGTATTGCGTGAGGATGACTCCGAGCGCGCCCGCCATGAGCAACTGGAACCAGCTGTCGCCGAGAAGAATGAATCCGACGACGGTCCCGCCCAGGGCTGCCGTCACGATGCTGAAGACCATCCAGTAGAAACCCGTGCGGCGGCGGAGAAGGCCCGCGTCGCGAACCGTTCGGAGCAAGGACGAGTATTCAGTCGTCGGACTGTCCCTATTTCCTCCAGGCCGCGTCTTGGTGAACGTCACGACGGGGCTTACGACAGCTTCGGACACGGTACCTCGATTCGGGGAGACGTCCCGGTCGCGGTAGCGAATGAGAAGTATCAACAGATAGTCCGACTCTAGAGCACGACACCGGGAAATGACGCAGACTGCCCGATACTCTCAGCCAAACGGATGCATGAGCCTCCACCAGGGGCCCGGGTCGGTGACCGCCGCATCGAGCGTGAGCGGCACGGTGACCGTGGTCGCGCCGACGATCACGGAGACCAGACCAACGCGATCGCCCGCGCGCCCATCCCTCACGGGATCCGCCCGCGCGGAAACAGAGACGGGCGTCCCGGCCCACGTGAGCGTTGAGGCATCCTTTTGCGCTACGGCACTCGCGCTTTGGCCCCATGGAGTCGAGTAGCGGAAGAACTCCTCTCCCGCCGCAACGACGGGAAGTACTCGGAATCCCGGTGTCGCGCTCGCCAGCAAACGGCGAATCGCCGCATCGAGCGTCGGGTGGTCCGGACCGCCGAGGACGACGCCGACGATCGTGACGTCGTGCCCGTCGATGTGAATTTCCGAGGCGAAAAGCAAACACGAACCGGCTTCGGGAAGCGTGCCTGTCTTGATCCCGGTGACGCCGGCAATCCCGAGCAGCTTGTTGGTGTTGACGATGGTTCCGATATACGGGAGCGTGACCGATTTCATCGAAACGATCGATGACACCACGGGATCGGCGAGGGCGATTTTGCCGAGAGCGACGAGATCCGTCGTTGTGCTCTTGTTCGCGGGATTCATCCCCGTGGCATCGCTCAAACTGGTGTGGGTGAGCCCCTTTGCTTCGAGCCAGGCCGTCGCTGCCGTCAGGAACGCGCTGTTCGACCCGAACGCCCACGTCGCCATGGTTTCCGCATAGTTGTTGGCGGATGCGATGAGGACCACTTGGAGCAATTGACGTTCCGTGAGCGTGAGCCCGATCGCGACGGGTTTGACTTCACCGTTTCGCGCGAGGTAACTGTGGTAGTTCGCGGTGTCGGCGGCGGTCATCGTGATCGTCGGGCCGTCGGATGCCACGCCGCTTGAACCCGTGTCGAGAGGCTTCTTGGAGAGAACCACAAGACTCGTGATGATTTTGGTGATGCTCGCTATGGTTCTCGGCTTCTGAGACCCATGAGACGCGAGAATTCCGGGAAAGCCGACAGCTCCGATAGCGCTCGAACCGAAAGTCGGCCACGCGAGGTCGATTTCGGCGTTCGTCGCGGCCGTCGTCGACACCGGAACGGCGCTCGCCGACGGCAATGGCGCCAAAAGAGTCAACGGCAAATACAGCGCGAGCAGCAAACCGAGCCCGAGCCCCCCGAACACCGTGATCCGGCGGCGAATGTAGGTGCGGCGGCTTACAGGCATCCGACCATGATAGGAGCGGTTCGCCGAAGGTCACGCGCGAAGCGCCCACAACGCGACAGCGCTCGCGGCGGCGACATTGAGCGAGTCCACTCCCGCGCGCATGGGAATGCGGACCGTGACATCCGCTGCTCCCAGCGCGCGTCGGCTGAGCCCGTCACCCTCGGTACCCAGGAGGATCGCGATGCGTTGCGGCGGTTGCCGGGCAAATTCGTCGAGTTCGATGGCGTCATCGGCGAGAGCGAGAGCGACGATGGTGAATCCGGCGTCGTGAAGCAGCTCGGCGGCGATCGGCCACTCCGGCAAGCGGGTCCACGGCACCTGAAGAACCGTTCCCATGCTCACGCGGACGCTCCGGCGATACAAGGGGTCGGCGCATCGCGGCGTCACGAGCACGGCATCCGCGCCGAGAGCTGCCGCGGTGCGAAAGATCGCACCGACATTCGTGTGATCCACGACATCTTCTATCACCACGACGCGGCTCGCATCGGCAAGAACTTCGGGGACCGCAGG
The DNA here is from genome assembly GCA_019638975.1 of Cryobacterium sp. GTDB lineage: Bacteria > Actinomycetota > Actinomycetes > Actinomycetales > Microbacteriaceae > Terrimesophilobacter. The sequence continues at coordinate 36,131 of JAHBST010000007.1, read as the reverse complement.
AAGAGCCGGTCGTTGCATGGAGGCGATCGCGCCCCGGTGCATGTCGAAGCCCGTGACCGATTGCAGGACTCTCGCGGAGCCCACGAAAATGGGTATCTCGATCTCCGCGGACGCGAATCGCTCGAGAAGGGGTTGGACTTCGGCCAGCCACTTTTCCAAAACGAGCACAGCACGGGGCTGATGCCCGGCCGAAATGGCCCGCGAAATCACTTTCGCCGATTCCGCCAGATAGAGCCCTTCGAGCGGTTCACGCACGCGGCGAAGGGCCACATCGGTCAAATCGCAGAAGTCACGCAGTGACGGGTGTTCCGGGTCGTCGATCACGCTAATGCGAAGCACACTGGGAAACATATCTGATCACTCGGTATCCCGGCGCCGCGGTCATGCCGTCACAGTCGTGAAACGGTGACCGACGCGAGGCGGGCGTCTCGCCACCGTTAGGCTGGGAGCGGGAACGACCGAAGCCCTCGCCGTTCCCGCGGAACGGCTCGGAAGGATTGAGCGCCAGTGACCCTTCTCTACCTCGTGCGGCACGGTGAGACCGATTGGAACCGCGCGCACCGCATTCAGGGCAGCACCGACGTTCCCTTGAACGACACCGGGCGGTTGCAGGCGCGGCGAGCAGGACGATTGCTCGCGCGTCGAAGCTGGGACGGCATCTATTCGAGTCCCCTTTCCCGCGCACTCGAAACGGCGGAAATCCTCGGCGAGGAACTCGGGCTTGGTGCTCCTCTCACGCTCGCCGCGCTCGTCGAGCGGAATTACGGTGAAGCGGAAGGCCTGACGGATCGGCAGATCGCGCGTCGCTATCCGGGAACGACTCCGGTTCCGGGCCGCGAATCCCGCGACGAAGTGCGACAGCGAGTGGTTCCCGCGCTCCTCTCGCTGGCCGAGGACAATCCGGGACGGCACCTGATCGTCGCGTCGCATGGCGCCGTGATTCGGACCCTCCTGATGGCCGTGAATGCTCCCATCGAACGCGGAGCGGCGATCACGAATGGATCGATACACAGTTTCCGGCTCGTCGACGGGACCCTCGAGCTCGTGGAGTTCGACGATCCGATCGAATCGGAGTCCGTCGTCCCCGGCGAGGAGGATCTCGATGAACAAAATGCGCTCGAGGGGCGCGAAGCACACGAGGTGAGCTCATGACGGATGCGGTAGAACGATTCACGACGGCAGCGCTCGAACGCGGGCTCGCGATCGACGTCGTCACGATGGCGCAAAGCACGCACACTGCGGCGGAAGCCGCCCGCGCGGTCGGATGCGAAGAGGGCGCTATCGTCAAAAGCCTTGTTGTGCTCGCCGATGGCGAACCCATGATCGCGCTGGTTTCGGGTACGAACCGGGTCGACGTCGAGCTGGTCAGCCGCGAGCTCGACGCGAAAGTGACGATGTCCGACGCGCGCACCGTCAAAGACGCGACGGGATATTCCATCGGAGGAGTGCCGCCGTTCGGCCATCGAACGACGCTGCGCACCATCATCGACTCCGACTTGCTGCGTTACGATCGCGTCTGGGCGGCCGCGGGTTCCGCGGTCGCCGTGTTCAGCATCGACCCGGACAGTCTCATAGAGCTGACCGCTGGCGAGGTCACGAACATCAATTGAGATTCGGTGCGAGCGACCGCACGAGCTCCAACAACCGCTCGGCCGATCGGTCCCACGTGAATTTCGCCGCTTGCGTGGGTCCCGCAGCGGAATGGAACCGCCATTTCTCGTCGTCTTCGAGCGAACGGATGGCTCGAGCGATATCGCCGGGATCGCGCGGCGAGAAATATACCGCGCCGTCACCCGCGACCTCGTGAAAAACGGGGATATCGCTGCACGCGACGGGAGTGCCCATCGACAGCGCCTCGATGAGAGGGATCCCGAATCCCTCTTCGAGTGATGCCGTCACGAGTGCGCTCGCGCGCCGCAAAAGCCGCGTGTATTCCTCGTCCGTGACTCCGTCGAAGAACTCGATCGCGTCGACCGGCGCGAGGGCGGCGAATCTCGATCGATCGTGCTCGCTGATCCGGCTGAGCAATTGGAGCCGGTAACCGGGAAGCTCGTGCAGCGCACGCGCGAGCGATTCGACGTTCTTGTACGGCATGAACGATCCCATGTACACGAGCGTTGTGTCGCGATCGGGTCCGCGCAATTCAGTCGCGGGGTCGACCGCGCTGCTGACCACGGTGATGGGGCGTTTCGTGAGCCGTTTCGCCCGGATCTGCTCGCGTGCGGCCTCGGTTCCTGTGACGACCGCATCCGCTCGATTCAGAATGAGCCGTTGCGGCCAGAGCGCCAAGTGGAACAATCGCCACCCGAATCTAATGGGCCACGGCAGATCCCGCGGCGGCGTCGGATTGTTGTAGTAGATGAGGTCATGGAGCGTGAGGATCAGTTTGTAGCGGCGGCCGAATGAGCCCATCGTCTGCATGGGGCTGAATACGACATCCGGATGCGCTCGATTGACGATGAGCGACACCCACGGTTCGCGCATGCTCGTGGGGTCCGTGCCCTTGATCCAGGGAAGATCGGGAAGCATTTCCAATTGCCGAGCGTCGCTAATGAGCATCGTCACGGGATGCAATCGGCTGAATGCCTCGACGACGCCCGCCGTATACCTGCTGATGCCGTCGTGCCTGCCGATCCGCGTGTATCGGCAGTCGAAAATGACTTTCACGAGTCCGGCAGGGCTTCGAGAAAATCGCGAATGGCCTCGGCAGCTTCGCCGGGGCGTTCGTAATGGATCAAGTGTCCGACTCCCCCGAGGACGCGCAATCGCGCATCCGGGAAAGACCGCTGGAGCACGTATTGAGCCGACACGGGCGTGATGTCGTCCAATTCCGCCGCAACGAGAAGCGTGGGAACCGCGATGTCCGACGCGAATCGGCTGACGTCGGTGCTGATCGACGCATCGAAGGCTTCGACGACCGTGTCGCGATCGGAGAATCTGTTGAAAAATGTGTGGTGCTCACGATGAATCCACTTCCGCAGTGCCTTGTCTTTCGTCTTGACGAGGCTTGAGCTCATGAATTGCACGACGAGCCAATTGTTGAGGAGCGCGAATCCGAGTCGCTCCGGAAGTCGGGCGGCGGTTCGGTAATACGCGACCGTGATACCGGTTGCGAACGGTCGGGGACCTTTCACTCCAGGCATGGCGATCGGATTCACGAGAACGAGCGCGGGAGTCGGCAATCCCGAGGCGATCGCCGCCGACGTGATGATCGTGCCGAAAGAGTGGCCGAGAATCACGGCGGTTCCTCGAAGCCCGAGATCATCGACGAAAGCGTTGAGCCAGTCCGAGTATCCCTCGATGGAGTGAGGTCTCTCGGTGAGCGGCGTGGATTCTCCGAATCCCGGCAGATCCGGGCTGATGAAACGGTACCCGGGCAAGTGCGCAATGACCGGCTCGAGGCCGTGGTGCTCTCCTCGATAGCCGTGTGCGATCACGATCGTCAACTTTGCGTCGTCCGGACCATAAACCCAATAGCGCGTCGTACTGCCGAGAATGCTCGTTTCCCGTCGCTCGATGGGGATGTCGCGGAGGCGGGAGGCATAGGGCGAGTGGGATGTCATCCGTTCCAGTGTAGGCAACGCGGCCGCGGGCAATCGACGCCACAAGCGCTTGCAATTCGGTCCTAGACTCGATACCGCACGCCACGCACGCCAACCGAGGACAGGAGCACAGTGAGCTTCACGGCACCAATCCAGCTTCCGGGGCTGACGTTGGACCCAGTGTGGTACCGCAGATCCGTTTTCTACCAAGTCATGGTGCGTTCGTTCGTCGACAGCAACGGCGACGGAACCGGCGATTTGGGCGGCCTCATCGGGAAACTCGACTACCTTCAATGGCTCGGCGTCGACGCGTTGTGGCTTCCGCCGTTCTACACTTCGCCGTTGCGGGACGGAGGGTATGACGTCGCGGATTACCACTCCATTCTTCCCGAATTCGGAACGCTCGACGAATTCCAGGAACTCGTCACGAAGGCGCATGAGCGAAACATGCGCGTCATCATCGACTTGCCGCTCAATCACACCTCGGATCAGCACGAGTGGTTCCAGCAATCGCGAAGCGATCCCGATGGGCCCTTCGGCGACTTCTACATGTGGAGCGACAGCGATGAACGCCTGGCCAATGTGCGCATCATCTTCACGGATACCGAAGAATCGAATTGGGCCTTCGATTCGGTGCGGCGGCAATTCTACTTCCATCGCTTCTTCTCGCACCAACCGGATTTGAACTTCGAGAACCCCGCCGTGCACGATGCGGTATACGAAATCGTCCGATTCTGGATGTCGATGGGAGTGGACGGCTTCCGCCTCGACGCGGTCCCCTACCTTTATGCATCCGAGGAAGGGAACGGCGAGGGAGAACCGCCGACGCACGAATTCATCAGGAAGCTTCGCGCCATGGTGGACGTGGAGTTTCCCGGTCGCGTCATGATCGCAGAAGCGAACCAGTGGCCGCGGGAAGTCGCGGCATTCTTCGGCACGGAAGAAGAACCCGAATGCCACATGGCTTTCGATTTTCCCGTCATGCCGCGCATCTTCTACACCTTGCGATCGCAACGGGCGGATGAACTCGTCAAGGTCCTTTCCGAGACCACGGACATCCCGGAAGGCGCCGGTTGGGGCATATTCCTCCGCAACCACGATGAACTCACGCTCGAAATGGTGAGCGAAGAGTATCGGCAGGCGATGTACGGCTGGTACGCCTACGATCCGCGCATGCGCGTGAATGTCGGAATCCGTCGCCGCCTCGCACCTCTCCTGGACAATTCGCGATCGGAACTCGAACTCGCGCACGCCTTGCTCTTTTCCTTGCCGGGCAGCCCGTTCCTGTACTACGGCGACGAAATCGGAATGGGCGACAACATCTGGCTCGAGGACAGGGACAGTTCGCGCACGCCCATGCAGTGGACTCCGGACAGGAACGCCGGATTCTCGACCGCCGACCCAGGCAAGCTCTACTTGCCGGTTGTGCAGTCGCTCGTCTACAACTACACGCAATTGAATGTCGAAGCTCAATTGGCGCAATCGCGATCGCTCCTGCACTGGATCCGCAATGTCATCCACGTGCGGAAAGCCCATCCGACGTTCGGGCTCGGATCGATGACGGTGCTCGAGACCGACCACGAATCCGTACTCGCGTTCGTCCGCTCGTATCGCGGATCGGCCACGCAATTCGGCGACTCCGCGGAAGACGTGTTGTGCGTGTTCAGTTTCGCCCACAATCCCGCCTCCGTGACGATTCGTGCCGAGCAATTCGCGAACTCCTCGACGTTCGACCTCTTTGGCGGATCTGAATTTCCCACCTTCTCCCCCGAAGGTACGCTGCAGCTCACGCTCGGGACCCAGAGCTTCTACTGGTTGCACATCGGAACCGGGGCCAGCGTCGCAGGTTAGCCGTAGGCTGACAGCGTGATGGAAACGTCGGAAGAAACCCGCTGGTACGACACTCTCGGGGTGTTCGATTTGGAGACGACGGGCATCGACGTCACCACGAGCCGAATCGTGTCGGCGAATGTGAGCGTTATCGGACCCGACGGGAATGCACTCGAACGCAATGACTGGCTCGCGGATCCGGGAATCGAGATTCCGCTCCAAGCGAGCACTGTGCACGGGATCACGACCCAGCGGGCGCGCGAGGAAGGGCGACCCGCCGCCGAGGTCGTCGCGGAAATCCTCGACTCCATTCGATCCGTGCTGGCTCGCGGCCTCGCACTGACGGTGTACAACGCTCCCTACGACCTGACGCTATTGAAGCACGAGGCACGTCGATACGGTCTCGATCCGCTCGTGAACCCCTCGCCGATCATCGATCCGCTCGTCATCGACAAGGCAGTGGACAGGTTCCGCAAGGGGAAAAGGACTCTCGAGGCGGCGGCTGCCGTCTACGGAGTCGAATTGCTCGATGCGCACGATGCGGGAGCGGATGCCATCGCCGCCGGTCGCGTCGCGCAAGCCATCGCCGCGCGAGACTTCAGCGAAGTGAATGTGGACGCGCAGGAACTGCACCGCCGTCAAGTCGAGTGGAGCGCGAACCAATCGGAGAGTTTCGCGGCGTACATGCGCCGAACACACAATCCCGACTTCGTCGAAACGTCCGGTTGGCCGGAGCGATAGATCACGACGCCCGTTCGTCAGTTAGGAGAGTCGACGCGTCAGCTTCCGAAGCCCTTGTAGCGCGTGTTGAACTTCTCGACGCGGCCCGCGCTGTCGAGGATGCGCTGCTTGCCGGTGTAGAACGGGTGGGACTCCGAAGAGATTTCGACATCGATGACCGGGTAGGTGGAACCGTCTTCCCACTCGATCGTCTTGTCGCTTGTGACCGTCGAGCGCGTCAGGAAGGTTGCTCCCGAAGCGAGGTCGCGGAACACGACCGGTGCGTACTCAGGGTGAATGTCTGACTTCATGGAGATTCCTTGGACTTCCTGGCGGGAAAAGTGATTCGGTCGCGAGCTGCTCGCGAGCCGACTGTCTACTTTACCAGAGATCGCGCGGTGTACCGCCCGTCCTTGCTTTCCAATTGGAGCGGGATGCCGAAGGTCGTGCTCAGATTGTCGGAGGTGAGAACATCGCCTATCGTGCCGGCCGCGACGACGGCCCCTTCGCGCAGCATGAGAACATGCGTGAAGCCCGGAGGTATCTCCTCCACGTGGTGGGTCACCATCACGATTCCGGGCGCATTGGGCGCTTCCGCATAACCGGAGAGCAAGGCGAGGAGCTCCTCTCGGGAGCCCAGATCCAGACTCGCGGCGGGTTCGTCCAAAAGCATGAGCTCGGGGTCGGTCATGACTGCTCGGGCGATCTGCACGCGCTTTTGCTCACCGTCGCTCAAGTGCCCGAATCGCCGCTCGGCGAGATGATCCAGTTTCCATTCGCCGAGCACTCGGTGAGCGCGGCGCACATCCACATCGTCATAGCTTTCGTTCCACCGGCCGGTGACGGAATACGAGGCCGTGAGGACGACATTCACGACCGTCTCGGTTGCCGGTAGCTTGCGCGCCAGCGCGGACGACGCGAAACCGATCCGGGTGCGAAGGTCGAACACGTCGACGTCGCCGAGAGTCTCGTCGAGTACGGTCGCCATCCCGCTGGAGGGATGAATGATTGCGGCGGCGAGCTGCAGCAGCGTCGTCTTGCCTGCCCCGTTCGGTCCCAGCACAACCCAGCGCTCGGCGCCGTCGAGAGTCCAGTTCACCGAATCGAGGATTCGATTGCCTCCGCGAACGACGGAGACGTCGTCGAACTCGAGAACGTTGGCCATATCTTCAACTCTAAGCCACGCGCAACTCGCTCACTTCAGTGAGTCGTAGACCGCGCGCGTGTTGAGCGCGATCCGATCCCAACCGAATTCGCGCTCGACTCTCGCTCGGCCGGCCTGGCCCATCATTCGCGCACGCACGGGGTCGTGCAGAACATCCAGAATGGCGGCGGCGAGCTCGGCGACGAAGGCTTTCGGTTTCTTCGGCGTTCCCGTCCCATCGTCGGTCTGAGCAATGGGAACGAGTCGACCCGTGATGCCGTCCTCGACCACTTCGGGGATGCCGCCCGTCGCCGTACCCACCACGGGAACACCGCACGCCATGGCTTCCAGATTCACGATGCCGAGTGGCTCGTAAATGGAAGGGCACACGAACACGGTCGCGCCCGACAGCACGGAAAGCAGCTCTTCGTGGCTCAGCAGGCGATCGAGCCAGATGATGCCCGATCGCTCCGCTTGCAACGCGGCGACGAGCCCCTGGACTTCGGCGAGCAATTCCGGGGTGTCGGGAGATCCCGCGCACAGCACGAGTTGCACATCCGCAGGCAAATCACGTGCCGCTTGAAGCAAATACGGAAGCCCCTTCTGGCGGGAAATCCGCCCAACGAAGACGACCGATTGCCGATCCGGATCGATTCCCAGGGCACGGGAGATTTCGGGGTCGGGGGTCGGACGCCAGCGTTCGAGATCGATGCCGTTGTGGACGACCGTCACTCGGGATTCGTCGAGAGCCGGATAGCAGCGCAAGATGTCGTTGCGCATGCCCGCGCTCACTGCAATGACCGCGTCAGCGGTGTGAAACGCCGATCGTTCGATTTCGCTCGAAATTCGATATCCGCCGCCGAGTTGTTCCGCCTTCCACGGGCGAAGCGGTTCGAGACTGTGAGCCGTGACGACATGGGGAATTCCGTGCAGCAATTGGGCGAGCCTGCCAGCGCCGTTCGCGTACCAAGTATGGGAGTGGACGAGATCGGCACCGGCGACGTCCTGAGCCATTTGCAAGTCGACGCCGAGCGCGGCGAGAGAGGGATTCGCATTCACGAGTTCCGCGGGAACGAGGTACGGAAAGACGTTTTCTTCGGGCCGGGGAGCGCCGAAGCACCTTACGACGACGTCGAGCTCGCCGCGAAGAGCGCGGACCAGTTCACCCACATGCACGCCGGCGCCTCCGTACACCTCCGGCGGATATTCGCGGGTCAGCAGATCGACTCTCATGTCAGTGACGCTAGTACAGTCCCACCCCCTGATCTACTGTGGGAGCATGGCGCCAAAGAAAGTCTTCGCGATCGTGCTCGCCGGTGGCGAGGGAAAGCGGCTTATGCCGCTCACCGCGGATCGTGCCAAGCCGGCAGTGCCGTTTGCGGGAAACTACCGCCTGATCGACTTCGCGCTTTCCAATCTCATCAACTCGGGCTTGCTCCAGATCGTGGTTCTGACGCAATACAAATCGCACAGCCTTGACCGACATGTCTCGCAAACCTGGCGCTTGTCGAGTCTGACGAATTCCTACGTCGCATCCGTGCCCGCGCAACAACGGCTCGGCAAACGGTGGTTCGCCGGTTCGGCCGACGCGATTCTGCAGAGTTTGAATCTTCTCCGCGACGAGAAACCGGACATTGTCGTCGTGGTGGGCGCGGACCACGTGTATCGCATGGACTTCAGTCAAATGATCGATGCGCACATCGAGTCGGGCGCCGGCGCTACCGTCGCCGCGATTCGCCAGCCCATTTCGCTCGCGAATCAATTCGGCGTCATCGAGGTCGCGGCCGATCCGACGCGAATTGCGGCTTTCCGCGAGAAACCGAGCGACCCGATTGGACTGGCGAGCTCCCCTCATGAAGTGCTCGCGTCCATGGGTAACTACGTCTTCGATGCAGACCAACTCATCGACGCCGTCCTGCGGGATGGCGAGCGCGCCGATTCGCATCACGATATGGGCGGGGACATCGTCCCCTATTTCGTTTCGCGCGGCGACGCCGCGGTCTACGATCTCATCCGCAACGAGGTTCCCGGTGCCACGGATCGCGATCGCTATTACTGGCGGGATGTCGGAACCATCGAGTCCTTCTTCGACGCGCATCAGGATCTGATCTCGGCGTTGCCCGTGTTCAATCTGTACAACCAGGAGTGGCCGATCTACAGCGAACAACTCAATTCGCCCCCGGCGAAGTTCGTGAGGGATGCGAACGGAAACACGGGAACGACGATCGATTCGATCGTCGCACTCGGCAGTCTTCTCTCCGGGGCGCACGTCGAACGCAGCGTATTGGGGCCGTGGGCGACGATCGAATCGGGCGCGACGGTCATCGACTCCATCCTGTTCGACCGGGTGCGGATCGGGCCCGGCGCGACCGTTCAACGGGCTATTCTGGATAAGGAAGTTGTCGTCGAGCCCGGCGCGAGCGTCGGACTGGACTCCGCAGCGGACGAAGCGCGCGGCTTCACGGTCACCGCCACCGGAATCACGGTCGTGGGTAAGGGCGTCCACGTCACGTGATCGTTCCGCGCAGCGGCCCTGACCCAAGGATCACATGACCCGATTTCTCGTTTTGCTCGATGTCGATTCCACCCTCATCGAGGATGAAGTCATCGAATTGCTCGCCGAAGCCGCCGGATCCCTCGACCGCGTCGCCGAAATCACTTCGGCCGCCATGAATGGCGAAGTTGATTTCGAAGCGAGCCTTCTGGCGCGAGTGAAAACGCTCGCCGGGCTTCCGGAGCGCGAACTCGAGCACGCCGGCCGTCGCATCCGGGTGACGGAGGGAGCCGAAGAACTGATTTCTGCCGTCCACGCTGCGGGAGGCCGGATCGGTGTCGTGTCCGGCGGGTTCCACCAGGTAATCGATCCACTCGCGGCCGCGCTCGGACTGGACCGCTGGCGCGCGAACAATCTGGAGATTTCCGAAGGAACGCTCACGGGCCGCGTCGTAGGCCGCGTGATCGACGCGCGCGCGAAGGCCGAGACGCTGCGGGAATGGGCCGCGATTTACGGACTGGAGCTTCGTCAAACCGTCGCGATCGGCGACGGAGCGAATGACTTGCCCATGATGAAGGCAACAGGTCTCTCGGTCGGATTCGACGCCAAGGCCCCGGTTCGCGATGAAGCCGACGTCATCATGGATGTCCGGGACTTGTCGCAAGTATTGCCTTTGCTCGGGTTGAGAGGCTGAGAGGCTGAGAAGCTGGGTCAGTGCCCCATTCCCAGGCCACCGTCGATGGGAATGACCGCACCGGAAATATACGATGCTTCGTCGCTTGCAAGCCAGACGATGACCGCCGCGACCTCGTCGGGAGTGGCGAACCGTCCGAGCGGGATCGACTTCAAGTACTCGGCTCGAGTGTCATCCGGCAGGACCGCCGTCATTTCGGTGTCGATGAATCCGGGCGCCACGACATTCGCCGTGATGTTGCGGCCGCCCAATTCGCGCGTGAGCGACCTCGCTAGTCCGATGAGACCGCTCTTCGACGCGGAATAGTTGACTTGACCTGCGGAACCGAGCAAACCGACGACACTCGAAACGAGGATGATCCGGCCGAATCGGCTCTTGAGCATGTTCTTCGATGCGCGCTTGACGACGCGAAATGCACCCGACAGATTCGTGTCGACAACCGAGGTGAAGTCGTCCTCCGACATGCGGAGCAAGAGCGTATCCCTCGTGATGCCGGCATTGGCGACGACCACTTCCACGGGGCCGAGTTCGGCCTCGATCGCGGTGAATGCCTCATCAAGGCTCGCGGCATCCGTGACGTCCGCTCGCACCGTGAGCGAGCCGCTCGGACCCTCTCCCGAACGGGCGGTGACCGCGACGCGGTGCCCCCCGGCCAAAAAGGCCTGAGCGATCGCAAAACCGATTCCTCGATTGCCGCCGGTAACGAGCACTGTGCGCGCGGTTGTCTTCGATTCCATTCGCCAATTCTAGAGGCCGCGCGAAACCGGGCGACCTCGTAGGCTGGAGTGACACCATGGCACGACAAGCTGGAAACATCACGACGCTCCCCCGGTCCCCCGACGACGACCGGCGTTTGCGCATGATCAAATACACCGTCACGATGTGCATCCGACTGGTGTGCATCGCGCTGTGCCTTGTCGTGCAGGGTTGGTGGCTCGTCGCGTGCATCGCCGGGGCCGTCATTCTTCCCTACGTTGCGGTGGTTCTCGCCAACGCCGTGGACTCGAAGACGGTCGGCGTCGAGCGCCCAGGGACGATCGCGCGAATTGAGGGCCAGAGCGAGTCTGTGCATCCCGAAGCGGAGCATGCCGACCCGACGCAAGCAGAGCAGCAATCATCGACGTCGTGAATGCCGCGGATTCGATCCCAGTCCCGCAATGCTCGAGGGCCGGATGCCGCGCGAGCGCGCGATGGAACATCCATTGGCGCAATCCACGCATCCACGCCGAAGACCGCGTCAAAGTCTGGTTGGCGTGCGAAGAACATCGGGACTTTTTGCGCGATTACCTCGCCTCGCGCGGCTTCCCCGTCGATGTGGTCGCCCTGCCGGGAACTCGCGACATCAATGCAGATCAGGGGTCGAAATGAAGGCCTGGCGGTTTGTTCGGTCGTGGCGGTGGAGCGGATACCTCGCATTAACGATCGTCTTCGCCATCGCGTGCGTCCTGCTCGCAAACTGGCAATTGGCACGGAGAGCCGAAGCGGTCGCGGCGAATACGAAAGTGGAGCAGAACTACGACAGCACTCCCGTGGCGATCGATTCGCTCCTGCCGACTCTCGATGCGTTTCGCCCATCCGACGAGTGGCGCCAAGTTCTTCTTCACGGCACCTACGAACGCGATCAGCAATTGCTTGTTCGGACACGGCCGCTCGGCGGCAATCCCGGATTCGAAGTACTCGTTCCATTTCGCCTGCCCAACGGGAATGTGTTCGTCGTGGACCGCGGATGGGTGCCCGTGGGAAACGATCAGGACTCCCCCGATGCCGTTCCTGCGGCACCGGCGGGCGACGTCACGGTCGTCGTCCGGCTGAAACCAGGCGAATCGCGCGTGCCCGGCCGGTCGGCGCCGCCCGGGCAGATCGCCACGATCGAACTGGACGACATCCGGTCACAATTGGGAGAACCGAGCTACACGGGAGCGTACGGGCTCATGGTCTCGGAGAATCCCGCTCCGCCAACGCGCCCCACAGCGCTCCCGAAGCCCGCGATCGACGAAGGGCCCCATCTTTCCTACGCCTTTCAATGGCTCGTATTCGCGATCCTCGGATTTGTCGCCCTCGGTTGGGCCGTGAGGCAGGAATATCGCGTTGTCAACTCCGAGGACCCGGCCGAGAAGGAACGCGCTCGCGCTCGCGAGAAGCGACGGTCGGCACGAACACCGAGCGACGCCGAAATCGAGGATGAGCTCGTCGATCGAGCGCACCGCACGGGCGTTTGAGCCGGCACATTACGCGAGGCTGATCAACTCCGCGTAGTCGGGGCTCCAAAAGTCCTCGACACCGTCCGGCAGAATGAGCACTCGCTCGGGATTGAGGGCGAGAACCGCACCCTCGTCGTGGCTCACGAGAACGACAGCTCCCGTGTAATTCGCGAGCGCATCGAGGATCTCGGCGCGGCTCGCCGGATCCAGGTTGTTGGTCGGCTCATCCAACAGCAGCACGTTGGCCCCGGAGACCACGATCATCGCGAGGGCGAGCCTCGTCTTCTCACCTCCCGAGAGGACTCCGGCTTGTTTGTAGGAGTCGTCGCCGGTGAACAGGAATGACCCGAGCACTCGACGTGCCTCGGTTTCGGTCAGGTTCGGGGACGCCGAGACCATGTTCTGCAGAACCGTCCGATTCACATCGATCGTCTCGTGCTCTTGCGCGTAATACCCGATACGCAAGCCGTGCCCCGGCTCGACGGCCCCGGTGTCCGAAGTATCGATTCCGGCGAGAATTCTCAAGAGAGTCGTTTTGCCCGCGCCATTCAAACCGAGAACGACGACCTTGGATCCGCGATCGATCGCCAGGTCGACGGCCGTGAAGATCTCCAGGGACCCGTAGCTCTTGCTGAGGTTGCGGGCAGAAAGCGGCGTTCGACCGCTCGGCACCGGATCGGGGAATCGAAGCTTGGCAACCCGGTCGGCGGACCGCACCTCATCGAGGCCCGCGAGCATCCGCTCCGCACGGCGGACCATTTGGTGCGCGGCCGTCGCCTTTGTGGCCTTCGCACCGAACTTCGCGGCCTGCAGTTGCAGCACTTGAGCCTTCTTCTCGACGTTGGAACGTTCCTTGCGGCGCCTCTCTTCGTCTGCTTCGCGCTGGCGCACATAGTTCTTCCAGGTCATGTTGTAGATGTCGATGACCTGCCGATTCGCATCGAGGTAGAAAACGCGATTGACGGTGCTCTCCACGAGCGCGACATCGTGACTGATGACTATCAGTCCGCCCGAGTAGTTCGACAAGTAGTCCCGAAGCCACACGACCGAATCCGCATCCAGGTGATTCGTCGGCTCGTCCAGGAGCATCGTCTCGGCTCCGGAAAACAGGATGCGTGCAAGTTCGATGCGCCGACGCTGGCCCCCCGAGAGCGTCTTCAACTGCTGATCGAGAATTCGATCCGGCAACTTCAAGTTGCTCGCAATGCTCGCTGCTTCCGCTTCAGCGGCGTAGCCGCCGAGTGCGAGGAACCGATCCTCAAGCCTGCTGTACCGGGACATCGCCGCAGCGCTCGTGTCGGGGTCGGCGTGGCCCATGTCCTCGGTCGCCGCGCGCATGCTGAGAGCGAGGGATCCGAGCCCCCGCGCATCCAGAATTCGAGTTCTCGCAAGCTCGTCGGGATTTCCGGATCGCGGGTCCTGGGGAAGGTACCCGACTTCTCCCGTTCGATCGATCGATCCCGAGGCCGGTTGGCCCTCCCCGGCGAGGATTTTGGTCAACGTCGTCTTGCCCGCGCCGTTGCGGCCGACGAGTCCCACTTTGTCGCCGCGATCGACACGAAAGGACACGTCCTGCATGAGAGTGCGGGCAGCGACTCGCACTTCGAGATCGTGCACGCTGAGCACAGTCGTCGTCCATTTCTTTGGTTGCGGTCAGACAACACGGAGTGGTGGGGGGAACGTCTAGTCTAAAGGAATGACCTCGCTGAGCCTTGCCATCGGACGTCCGACTCTCGCCGACAGACTCTTCACGAGAGGCATCGTGATGGACATCGTCCTCGTGTGCGCGGGAGCCGCGCTCACGGCGATCGCGGCCCAGATCGAAGTGCCGCTGTGGCCGGTTCCGATCACGGGGCAAACGCTCGCGGTTCTGCTCGTCGGCAGTTCGCTCGGAGCACTTCGGGGTACGCTGTCGCTCCTGCTGTACGCCGCTCTCGGAATCGTCGGCCTGCCGGTGTTCAGCGGTGCAGCGTCGGGAATGGGGATCGTGCTCGGCCCCACGGGCGGGTACATCATCGGTTTCGTTTTCGCGGCGGCGTTCACCGGATGGATAGCGCAACGTTCGTGGGATCGGAAAATCCTGCGTTCGATCCTCGGATTTCTGGGCGGGACCGTGGTCACGTTCGCCATCGGCTTGCCCTGGCTCGCGACCACACTCGGCCTCAATCTCGAGCAGACTCTCGACGCCGGCCTCTATCCCTTCATCGTCGGCGGCATCGTCAAAATGCTCATTGCCGCCTCGATCATGACTCTCGGCTGGGGATATTTCGAGCGCGAAGACCGTCGGCGAGCAAATCGCGAGCTCACCGAATAGGCAGTGGCAACTCGATTCAGATTGCGAAGCCGATAGCGCGCATCATGTCGCGGCCATCGTCCGTGATCTTTTCGGGACCCCACGGCGGCATCCAGACCCAATTGATTCTGAACTGCTCGACGACACCATCGAGCGCTTGCGACATGTCGTCTTCGATGACATCGGTGAGCGGGCATCCCGCCGACGTCAGCGTCATGCTGACGATGAGAGCGTTGTTCTCGTCATCCCAGCTGAGGTCGTAAATCAATCCGAGATCGACGATGTTGACGCCCAGCTCAGGGTCGACGACGTCCTTCAACGCCTCTTCGACTTGATCGAAAAGCTTCGGCTCCAGTGCAACAGCCATGATGTCAGTTTACGTTCGCGGTGCTGAGAAAACGATCGTAGCCCTCGTTTTCCAGACGATCGGCGAGCTCAGGACCACCCTCTTCGGCGATCCGCCCGTCGACGAAGACGTGAACGTAGTCGGGTTTGATGTAACGGAGAATTCGGGTGTAGTGCGTGATGAGGAGAACCCCGAGATTGGTCCCTTCCTTCGCGCGATTGACGCCGTCGGCGACGACGCGAAGTGCATCGACATCGAGGCCGGAATCGGTTTCATCGAGAATGGCGAAGCGAGGTTTCAACAATTCGAGCTGGAGAATCTCGTGGCGCTTCTTCTCGCCTCCCGAAAAGCCTTCATTGACGTTGCGATCGGCGAAAGACGTGTCCATCCGCAAATTCGCCATCGACGCCTTGACGTCCTTGATCCAGCCCCGAATCGCCGGCGCTTCCCCGTCGATCGCCGTCTTTGCCGTGCGCAGGAAATTGGTGACGGTCACGCCAGGAATTTCGACGGGATACTGCATCGCAAGGAAAAGTCCGGCGCGAGCGCGAGCATCGACAGTCATGTCGAGCAAGTCCATCCCGTCGAGAGTGACGGTTCCGCTCTCGACGTGATATTTCGGGTGACCTGCGATCGTGTACGCGAGGGTGGACTTCCCCGAGCCATTGGGTCCCATGATCGCATGGGTCTCGCCATCCCGGGCGGTCAAATCGACTCCCTTGAGGATCGGTTTGGTTCCTTGCTCGGTTTCAACGGATACGTGCAGATCCTTGATCTCCAGAATTGCCATGGTTCTAAGCTTCTTTTCTTTCATAGTCGAATCGGGGGGTGGGGTCGATGTAGACGTCGCCGTCGATGATCGTCACGGCGAACACGGGTACCGGCTCGTATGCCGGAAGTGTCAGCGCCTGGCCGGTGCGCAGCGAAAAATGCGAACCGTGCGCCCAGCATTCGATGACGTCGTCCTCGACGAAGCCCTCGGAGAGCGAAATGTCTCCGTGCGTGCACGTATCGCCGATAGCGAAGATCTCTCCCGCGGAATCCTTCACGAGCGCAATGGGCTGATCATCGATCACGACGCGCACCGCGGATGTGAGTTCGATCTCGTCGGCCGAGCAAATCCTGACGGCCGTCACGACGCGCGCTCGTCACGGTTCAACGCGATGCTTGAGCGAAGTTCGGTCTCAATGGCCGCCTCAAGGCGTTCCTGGACCGCCGGCACTCCGATCTTCTGGATGATGGCGGACAAGAAGCCGCGCACGACAAGTCTTCGCGCTTCGTCCTCGGGCACGCCGCGAGACTGCAAGTAGAACAATTGCTCGTCGTCAAAGCGCCCGCTCGCGCTCGCGTGGCCGGCACCGGCAATGTCGCCGGTCTCGATCTCAAGATTGGGAACCGAATCCGCTCTCGTGCCGTCGGTGAGCAGAAGGTTGCGATTTTCCTCGTAACTGTCGGTTCCCGGCGCACTCGGACGGATGAGAACATCACCGATCCACACGGCGCGCGCGCCCTGGCCCTGCAGAGCTCCGCGATAACTGGATCGCGATTTCGTATGGGGGGCGTCGTGATCGATGTACACCTGCTGTTCGAGATGCTGGCCGGCATCCGCGAAATACACTCCGAAGAGCTCCACGTCGCCGCCTTCGCCGACGAGGTGGGCGTTCGTATTGACCCTCACGATCGAGCCGCTCAAGGATACGATCACGTGTTTGAGGAAGGCGTCGCGACCGATTTTCGCAAAATGATTCGCGACATGGATGCCGTCGTGCGCCCAGTCCTGCACGCTCACGACGGTCAACCGTGCGCCGTCTCCTACGGAGATTTCCAAATTCTCGGCCAGGAGCGCGTCGCCGGAATTGTCGATGATGACGGTGCCCTTGCTATTCGGCTTCGCCTCGATGATCGTGTGCGCTGCGCGCGGTTGGGCGCCGAAGGCAGAGCGGACCACCCTTCCCTCAACAAGTTCGTCGCCGGAAACAGTGACCACGAGAGCTTCCCCGAAGCCGGTCCATGCGTTGGCGGAGGCGCGCTCCTCCGGAGTGCTCACGGAACCGATTCGCGCATCCGTGCGCTCGACCCACGCTGTCGAAAGGTTCGAGCGTTCCGCGCCGTCGATCTCGATCGAGAAGTCATAGCGGCCGCCATCCAGTTTTACGTCGAGAAGCGCGCCGAGCGATGCGACGGGAGTGTATTTCCACTCCGCTTCGAATCCCGTAACCGGCTCGAAATCGGCAACGTCGTACGACGAAAATCGGCCCGCGCGGCTTTGGATGGGGACGAGCCCCCAGCCGCCGTCGCTGTGTTGCTTCGACGGAAGTTTTGAATGGTCGAGCATTGTCAGCCGACGGATCCTTCCATGCTCATTTCGATGAGCTTGTTGAGTTCCATGGCGTATTCCATGGGGAGTTCGCGCGCGATCGGCTCGATGAAGCCGCGAACGATCATGGCCATCGCTTCGACCTCGGTCATTCCGCGCGACATGAGATAGAACAATTGCTCGGCGCTCACGCGCGACACGGTCGCTTCGTGGGCCATTTGCACGTCGTCTTCCCGAATGTCCACCGTCGGGTAGGTGTCGGATCGCGAGATCGTGTCGACGAGAAGCGCGTCGCACATCACGGAGTTCGACGAGTGGTGGGCGCCTTCGGCAACTCGCACCTCTCCGCGGTATCCGGATCGCCCTCCCCCGCGTGCAATGGACTTCGACACGATCGAAGATTGCGTGTGCGGCGCCATGTGGATCATCTTCGCCCCGGCATCCTGATGCTGCCCGGGGCCGGCGAACGCGACCGACAGCGTTTCGCCCTTTGCATGCTCGCCGACCAGATAAATCGAGGGGTACTTCATGGTCACCTTGGATCCGATGTTTCCATCGACCCACTCCATCGTCGCGCCTTCGTGGGCGATCGCGCGCTTCGTCACGAGGTTGTAAACGTTATTGGACCAATTCTGGATGGTCGTGTACCGGACGCGGGCGTTCTTCTTGACCACAATTTCGACGACGGCGGAATGAAGCGAATCCGTCGTGTAAATGGGCGCCGTGCATCCCTCGATGTAGTGCACGTAGCTGCCTTCGTCGGCAATGATGAGCGTCCGCTCGAACTGGCCCATGTTCTCCGTGTTGATTCGGAAATATGCCTGAAGCGGAATTTCGACGTGGACGCCGGGTGGGACGTAGACGAACGATCCGCCTGACCACGCCGCGGTGTTGAGCGCCGCAAACTTGTTGTCGCCGGCCGGAATGATCGTGCCGAAGTACTCTTCGAAGAATTCGGGATGCTCGCGGAGTGCGGTATCGGTATCGGTGAAAATCACGCCTTGCGCCGTGAGATCCTCGCGAATCTGGTGGTAGACGACTTCGGATTCGTATTGGGCCGTAACTCCCGCGACAAGGCGTGACCGCTCCGCTTCAGGGATTCCGATTCGCTCGTAGGTCTCCTTGATCTCATCCGGGAGGTCTTCCCAGGTTTGCGCTTGCTTTTCGGTCGAACGCACGAAGTATTTGATGTTGTCGAAATCGATGCCCGAGAGGTCGGCACCCCACGACGGCATGGGCTTCTTGAGAAACATGCTGAGGCCTTTGAGCCTGTTCTTGAGCATCCACTCGGGCTCGTTCTTGAGCCGGGAAATGTCGGCGACGACCTCCGCGTTGATCCCCCGGCGCGCACTGGCTCCCGCGACATCCGAATCGGACCAGCCGAATTCGTAAACGCCCAGGTTTTCGAGTTCAGGTCGGTTGATCAGTACGTCTGACATGTTCCACCTCTCTGCCACTACAGCGTTCCGCTTGTTCTTGCTCCGTGCTGTCCAACCCGCGACGACGTCCGGTCATTCCTTGCGGAAATCCGATGTTGCCATGGCTTCGAACGCGAACGTCGCTGTTCACGAGTCCGCATTCGCTTGCTTAGACTGGGCGAAGACTCCGGCATCCTTGCCGGGCACACGTGCGCGGGAAGATCCTCCGGCCACTCGCCCTTGATGATTCGATTCTACAGACCTGCGGCGGGAATGCTAGGGCGACGCCGCGCGCACGGGCGATTCTCGAGGGTGGGAGTGCGTAACGGTGAGCAGTGAGACGCGAGTTCCGAGCGGGATCCAACGCTTTCTCGAATGGCTTACCCCGCGGGAACTGACTCGGCGAGCGCGAGGGTTCGCGTGGGCTTCCCTGGCTACCGAGATCATCATCGTCGGAACCGGCGGATCCGTGCGTCTCACCGCGTCGGGGCTCGGATGTCCGACCTGGCCGCAATGCACGCCAGGATCGCTCATTCCGACGCCGGAGCTCGGCTTTCACGCTCTCGTGGAATTTTCGAATCGCATGATGAGCGGAGTCGTCGCAATTGTCGCCCTCATCACATTTCTCCTTCTCGTCCGATTGCGAAAATCGCGGCCGGAACTCTTCTGGCTGAGTTTCTCGCTCGGTGTTCTCGTGCTCGTCCAGGCCGGCATCGGCGGGATCACGGTATTGTCCGATCTCGAGTCGTACATCGTGGGCCTGCACTTCGTGATCTCCGCGACGATGGTCGTGCTCGCGACGACGCTCGTCTGGTTCGTCTATCTGCCGGCGGAACGAATTGAGACGTCGCCCCTCTGGCTGCGCGCACTCGTGTGGGCGGCTGCCGCGATGGCGGTGATCACGGTCGTGCTCGGCATCCTGACGACGGGTTCCGGCCCGCACGCCGGAGACATCGGCACTCCTCGAAATGGACTTCCCACCGCGCTCATGGAGCACTTTCACGCCTGGCCCGCCTATGCCGTGTTCGGTGTGACCGTGATGATCGTGATCATCGCGTGGCGAAAGAATTTTGCGTCGACACGAAGTTTTGCGCTGTGGTTGCTGGGAATTGAGTTCCTGCAGATTGGGATCGGCCTCTACCAATCCCGCAACGGCCTCCCACCGCTGGCCGTCGGCGTTCACATGGTGGTCGCGTGCGTCCTGCTCGCCGCGATGACGGCCCTCGTGCTCTCGACAGTTCGACCAATGTCGGTCGGGAATCGCAGGAACCAGGTTTCGATTCAGAACGGCAGGAGCGGATCGATCCCGACCGCGAGGAAAAGCAACGTCAAATAAGTGATCGATGCGTGGAAGACGCGCATGGGCGAGCCTTCCACGTGCCGGATGACCTTCGAATAGAGGCGATGCGCCTCCACGATGAACCAGCCTCCTGTGGCGATGGCGACACCCGTGTACAGCAGACCCATGTGCGCGACGGGAACGAGCAGCAGGGAACACGCGACAGTGGCCCACGCATACAGGATGACTTGCAATCCGACCTGGGTCCTTCCGCGCACGACGGCGAGCATCGGGACATTCGCGGTCTGATAGTCCTCCCGGAACCGCATGGAGAGCGGCCAATAGTGCGGCGGCGTCCACAGGAAGACCACTCCGAAGAGGATGACCGGAGCCCAGTCGAGCGTACCCGTGACAGCCGCCCAGCCCACGAGCACGGGCACGCAACCGGCGGCGCCGCCCCAAATGATGTTTTGCGAAGTGCGGCGCTTGAGCCACAGCGAGTACACGACGACGTAGAACACGTGCCCTGCGACCGCGAGTCCGGCGGCGAGCCAGTTCACGAGAAGCCCGAGCCATAAAGTGGATACGACGGCAAGCGTCCAGGCGAAGATGAGCGCCTCACGATCGCTCAATTCACCCGTCACGAGCGGACGCGCGCGCGTACGCTTCATGAGCCGGTCGATATCCCGATCGATATAGCAATTGAACGCGCCGGCCGAACCCGCACTCAATGCTCCGCCGACGAGCGTTGCGAGCACGAGCCACGCATTGGGAATGCCACCCTGAGCCAGAAACATGACGGGAATCGTCGTAATGAGCAAGAGCTCGATAATGCGCGGTTTGGTGAGCTGGAGGTACGCGCGCGACTTCCGAATCACGGTGCCGGCATTCGATCGAGCCTCTACAACCGTGTTCATCGCTCCTCAAACCGGCTTCAGGAAAGTTTCAGCCCCTTGAGTCTAAGCCGAGGCCTCGTTCCCTCCCAACCGCGCTCAGACAGGTTGCCTATACTTGAATTGCTTGCCAGCCGGACGCAACCCCGGCTAAGCCGATGACGTCTTGGTGGGCAGTCCATACACGCTCAGCGACCCAACTCTGTCGCGCAAACGGTAGGAAAGGTCATCCATTCGCCATGGCACAACTTGACTGGAAACCCATCGACGATAGGGCTGTGGATACCGCCAGGATTCTCGCCGCGGATGCCGTCGAGAAAGTCGGGAACGGGCATCCGGGCACGGCAATGAGCCTCGCCCCCGCAGCGTATCTACTGTTCCAGAAGATCATGCGGCGTGACCCGAGTGACAGCAGCTGGCTCGGTCGGGACCGATTCATCCTCTCCCCCGGGCACACGTCCCTCACGCAATACGTGCAATTGTATTTCGGCGGTTATGGGCTCGAGCTCGACGACCTCAAGGCATTGCGCACGTGGGGGTCGAAAACCCCGGGGCACCCCGAATACGGCCACACCGATGGCATCGAGATCACGACCGGGCCGCTCGGTCAGGGGATCTCCTCTTCGGTGGGATTCGCCTACGCTTCCCGTTTCGAGCGCGGCCTCTTCGACCCGAATGCGCCCGCCGGCACGAGTCCGTTCGACCACTTCGTGTACGTTATCGCGAGCGACGGCGACCTTGAAGAAGGCGTCTCGAGCGAGGCTTCCTCCCTCGCGGGACACCAGAAACTCGGCAATCTCATCGTCATTTACGACGACAACCAGATTTCCATCGAAGGCGATACCGATATCGCCTTCACGGAAGATGTTCCTGCCCGTTACGAGGCGTACCACTGGCACGTCCAGGTCGTCGACTGGAAGAAGACGGGCAAATACGTCGAAGACATCCAGGCGCTTGCCGACGCGATCGAGGCGGCGAAAAGTGAGACGGATCGCCCTTCGCTCATCGTGCTCCGTACGATCATCGGTTGGCCGTCTCCCACGAAGCAGGATTCGGGCAAGATCCACGGTTCCGCGCTTGGTGCGGACGAACTCGCCGCCGTCAAGAAGGTGCTGAACTTCGATCCGGACGAGCATTTCGCAGTCGAACCCGAAGTCCTCGCGCACACTCGGAAAGCGGTCGAACGCGGTGCAGCAGCTCGAAAAGTCTGGCAGGCGTCATTCGATGCCTGGGCGGCCGCGAATCCCGATCGTCAGAAACTGCTCGCGCGCCTGGAGACTGGCGCGACGCCCGAACACCTGGAAGACGCCCTGCCGTCCTTCGAAGCGGGCAAGGATGTCTCCACCCGAGTGGCATCGGGGAAGGTGATCAACGCTCTGGCCGCGGTCATGCCCGAACTGTGGGGAGGGTCCGCCGACCTTGCGGAATCCAACAACACCACGATCGATTCGGCGAAATCCTTCGTGCCGACCGAGCACTCCACCCACGAGTGGGCTGGAGATCCGGATGGCCGGGTGCTGCATTTCGGCATTCGCGAACACGCCATGGCGGCGATCATCAACGGCATCGTCTTACACGGTCCGACGCGCGCGTTTGGTGGAACGTTCCTCATCTTCAGCGATTACATGCGCCCGGCCGTGCGTCTCGCGGCGCTCATGAAGGTGCCGTCGATCTTCGTCTGGACGCACGACTCCGTCGCGTTGGGGGGCGACGGTCCGACGCACCAGCCGATCGAGCAACTCACTTCGCTGCGCGCGATTCCGGGCCTCGACGTCGTGCGCCCGGCAGACGCCAACGAGACCGCTTTTGCATGGCTCGAGATGTTGCGCCGACGCACGGGACCGGCAGGAATCGCCTTGAGCAGGCAAAACCTTCCCGTCTTCGAACGAGGACCCGGCGACGCCTCCGGCGAGACGCTCGCTTCGGCGTCCAACACGTCGAAGGGCGCTTACGTACTCGCCGAAGCCCCCGGAGGTTCGCCCGACGTCATCCTCATTGCGACCGGGTCCGAAGTGCAATTCGCGCTCGAGGCTCGCACCACTCTCGCGGCGGACGGAATCAACGCTCGAGTCGTGTCTGCTCCTTGTCTCGAGTGGTTTTTCGAGCAGGATGACGCGTATCGCGAGTCGGTGCTCCCTTCGGCGATCACCGCGCGGGCGTCCATGGAGGCGGGGATCGCGCTCGGTTGGCGCGGAATCGTCGGCGACAGGGGCCGCAGCGTCTCGATCGAGCACTACGGCGCATCCGCCGACTACGAGACGCTCTATCGAGAATTTGGCCTCACGACAGCGCACCTCGTCGAGGCCGCCAAGGATTCCCTCGCCGCCCAGGCGTAGTTTTCGGAAGGAAGAAAGCAAATGACTGACAACACCAGCCCACTCGCGGAGCTTTCTGCAGCGGGAGTGAGCGTGTGGCTCGACGATCTCTCACGCGAGCGGATCGTATCCGGCGGACTCAAGAAGCTCATCGCGGACCGGCACGTCGTCGGCGTGACGACGAATCCCACCATTTTCGCCAACGCCCTCGCGAAGGGCGATGACTATGACGATCAGGTTGCCGCGCTTGCCGCAAGAGGCGCGAGCGTCAGCGACTCCGTCGTCGACATCACGACTCACGATGTCGCTCAGGGATGCGACATTTTTCGGCCGCTGTTCGAGGCGACACACGGACAGGATGGGCGCGTATCCATTGAAGTGGAACCCGCTCTCGCCCACGACACTGCAGGCACCATAGCGCAGGGCCGGATGCTGTGGGACACCGTCGACCGACCGAACGTCATGATCAAGGTGCCCGCGACCGTTGAAGGTCTTGGCGCGATCACCGAATTGACGTCGCAAGGCATCAGCGTGAATGTGACCCTCATTTTCAGCCTCGAACGCCATCGAGAGGTCATCAACGCCTATCTGGCGGGGATCGAGCGTGCGAAAGACGCGGGCATCGACATTTCCTCCATTCGCTCGGTCGCGTCGTTCTTCGTATCGCGAGTCGATACGGAAGTGGATAAGAGGCTCGATGCGATCGGAACTCCCGAAGCTCTCGCGCTCAAGGGCAAAGCCGGGATCGCGAATGCGCGTCTCGCCTACCAGGTGTTCGAGCAGGCGTTTTCGAGTGAACGCGCGAAAGGACTCGTCGCGGCGGGAGCCAATGTCCAGCGCCCGCTCTGGGCCTCGACGGGAGTCAAGGATCCCGCGTTCAAGGACACGTTGTATGTCGAGGAACTCGTTGCTCCCGATGTTGTCAACACGATGCCGGAAAAGACCATGGAAGCGACGTTCGACCACGGCGAGATTCGCGGCGACACCGTGACCGGAACGTATGCCGAGTCCAACGACATACTCGATGAGCTCGCGAGCCTCGGTATTTCGTACGACGATGTGACGGCCTTGCTCGAAAAGGAGGGCGTCGACAAGTTCACGGTTTCCTGGAACGAATTGCTCGACACGGTATCTGCGGCCCTTGACGCAGCACGGAGCAAGGCCAAGTCGTGAGCTTTGACATCACCGTCAGCGGACCGGCGCTCGATGCCGTGAAACGAGTCGTGCCCCAATTGGTGGCGGACCTCGTCGCATCGCGCATTGCCGGTCAGGATTCGAGTTTGTGGGGCCCTGAAGCGGAACCCGAAGCCGCGAAAAGGCTGGGTTGGACCGAGGCCGTCGCCCTGTCGGAATCATTGATTCCCGACATCCTCGCGCTGCGCGACAAATTGCGCGGTGACGGAGTGAAGCACTTCGTTCTTGGTGGAATGGGTGGATCCTCACTGGCTCCCGAAGTCATCACGCGTACGGCCGGTGTCGATTTGACGATTCTGGACACGACGTCACCGGGGCAAATCAGCTCCGCGCTTCGCGACAGGCTCGACTCGACGGCGGTCGTGATTTCGTCGAAATCAGGCTCGACAGTCGAGACCGACAGTCACAAGCGCGTATATGAGAAAGCGTTTCGGGATGCCGGGATCGATCCCATCGATCGCATCGTCGTCGTGACCGATCCCGGATCGCCGCTGGACACATCAGCGCGTGCCGACGGCTACCGCGTGTTCAATGCGGATCCCAACGTCGGCGGACGCTATTCGGCGCTCACGGCGTTCGGCCTCGTACCGGCTGGACTGGCCGGAGTCGATATCGAATCGCTGCTCGACGAAGCATCATCGGTCGCTGGCCGAATCTCGGTCGACCAGACGGACAACCCCGCGCTTATTCTCGGCGCGGCAATCGCCGGCACGAGACCTTTGAAGGACAAACTCGGAATCGTCTCTGACGGAACCTACATTCTCGGCTTCGCGGATTGGGCAGAGCAATTGATCGCGGAGTCCACGGGCAAGCAAGGGAAGGGATTGCTCCCCGTCGTGCTCGACACCGCATCCCCTGAATTGAGCGAGAGCCTGCCAGACCTCCAGATCGTCCGACTCGTCGAAAGCGCGCGAGCGACCGAGGAAGTCGAGCCGGGAGAAATCGAGATCAGCGGCACGCTCGGAGCACAGATTCTGGTCTGGGAAACGGCTGTGGCCATTGCCGGGCGATTGCTCGGAATCGATCCGTTCAATCAGCCGGATGTCGAATCCGCCAAAGAAGCGACGCGCGGCTTGCTCGACGCTCGGCCGAAGCCGGCACCCGCCGATTTCGTCGAGTCCGGAATCGAGGTGCGAACGACGGAACCAGCTCTCGCGGCAGGGGGAACTCTCGACTCGGCTCTCGTCGCTCTCCTCGCTCAGGTCCCCGACGACGGTTACGTGAGCATCCAGGCCTACCTCGATCGAGTTCACCTTCGAGATGCCTCGAATCTCCGCGACCTCGTCGCCGCCCGGCTCGATCGCCCAGTGACATTCGGCTGGGGTCCGCGATTCCTCCACTCGACGGGACAATTTCACAAGGGCGGACCCGCGACCGGCGTTTTTCTGCAAATCACGTCCGACGAGCCAGAGGACCTTGCGATTCCCGATCGCCCATTCACATTCGGTCAGTTGATCCACGCGCAAGCGCAAGGCGACGCGTCGGTTCTCGCCGATCACGGCAGGCCGGTGCTCACGCTCAATCTCACCGAACCGTCGAGCGGGCTCGCGACGCTCCTGGCCGCTCTTCGGGGCGCCGACCGCCGACACGGCTGATTCCATGGTGCCGGTCGAAATCTCGCGGGACTCCAATCCGCTCCGATTGCCCACCGACAGGCGACTCAATCGCATCGCGGGTCCGAGCGCGCTCATCATTTTCGGCGTCACGGGCGACTTGTCGCGCAAAAAACTCATGCCCGCGGTCTACGACCTCGCGAACCGAGGGTTGCTTCCGCCCGGCTTCGCTCTCGTGGGCTTTGCGCGACGGGATTGGGAGACGCAGGACTTCGCGCAAGTCGTTCACGACGCCGTCAAGGAGTACGCGAGAACTCCCTTCGACGAAGAGGTGTGGGCGCAACTGGCGCGCGGCATCCGTTTCGTTCCCGGTGAATTCGACGACGATGACGCGTTCGCGCGATTGCGCGAAACCCTGCGTGAGCTGGATGAGAATCGCGGAACGATGGGCAACCACGCGTTCTATCTCTCGATTCCTCCGAAATCCTTTCCTCAAGTGACGGAGCAGCTTCGTCGGTCGGGACTCGCTGAACAGTCCAACGGCCAGTGGCGGCGAGTCGTCATCGAGAAGCCCTTCGGCAGCAACCTCGAGACCGCGCGGGCACTCAACGGAGTCGTCGAATCGGTATTTCCCCAGGACTCGGTCTTCCGCATCGACCACTACCTCGGCAAGGAAACCGTCCAGAACATTCTCGCGTTGAGATTCGCGAATCAGCTTTGGGAACCCATCTGGAACGCGCGATCCGTCGACCATGTGCAAATCACGATGGCAGAAGACATCGGGGTCGGCGGGCGGGCCGGCTATTACGACGGAATCGGCGCCGCGAGGGACGTCATCCAGAATCACCTCCTGCAATTGCTCGCGCTCACCGCGATGGAAGAACCCGTCTCCTTCGACGCGCGCGATTTGCGAGCTGAGAAGGAGAAGATTCTCTCGGCGGTTCGGATCGGCCACGACCTCGCGGCGACGACCGCGCGGGGCCAGTATTCGAGCGGTTGGCAAGGCGGCGAACGCGTGATCGGATTCCTCGAAGAGGACGGGATGAACCCGAACTCGCTCACCGAAACCTATGCGGCGCTCCGCCTCACGATCGATACACGCCGCTGGGCCGGTGTGCCGTTCTACTTGCGTGCCGGCAAGCGGCTCGGACGGCGCGTCACGGAGATCGCCGTCGTCTTCCAGCGCGCGCCCCAATATCTCTTCGAAGAGAGCCAAACAAGCGCTCTCGGACAGAATGCCCTCGTCGTTCGCGTGCAGCCGGACGAGGGTGTCACCATCCGGTTCGGCTCGAAAGTCCCGGGAGCCGGCATGCAAGTGCGCGACGTGACAATGGATTTCGGATATGGCCACGCCTTCACGGAAGCGAGCCCGGAAGCATACGAGCGTCTCCTCCTCGACGTCCTTCTCGGGGATCCACCGTTGTTCCCACGGCACGAAGAAGTGGAACTCAGTTGGAGGATCCTCGATCCCATCGAAGAGTTCTGGTCGACTCAAGGACAACCGGAGCTCTACCGGCCCGGCACGTGGGGGCCCGGTTCTGCCGACGCCCTCCTCGCCCGCGACGGACGGACGTGGAGGCGCCCATGATCATCGAATTGCCGACGACCACGACGAGCAAGATCTCCCGCGCGCTCGTCAAGATCCGCGAAGAGGGGGGCGCTGTGGCTCTCGGCCGCGTTCTCACGCTCGTCATCGCGACACGGCACGGCGCGGAAGAGGAGGCTATCGAAGCCGCCAATGACGCTTCCCGCGAGCATCCGATGCGCGTGATCGTGATCTCGACTCCGGCCGATGACGGCCCCGAGGAGGAGTCTCGGCTCGACGCTCAAATCAGAGTGGGCGGCGACGCCGGAGCGAGCGAAGTGATCGTGCTTCGCGCCTACGGCGACACGGCGCGAAACGAGGAAGGTCTGGTCACGGGACTGCTGTTGGCGGACGCACCGGTCGTCGCGTGGTGGCCGGCCGATGCCCCCGACGTGGTATCGCAATCGTCGATCGGGAGAATGGCTCAGCGTCGCATTACGGATGCGGCAGCGCAATCGAATCCGCGCGGATTCCTGGAACATCTTGCGGCGCGCTACGAGCCGGGCGACACGGACTTCGCGTGGACGCGGCTTACCCTGTGGCGCGCGCAACTCGCTGCCGTCCTCGATCAGCCGCCATATGAGGAGATCACCGCGATCGAAGTGCACGGCGCATCGGATTCGCCTTCCACGATCCTGCTTGCGGCCTGGCTCCAGGCTCAACTCCTGGCGCCCGTCCATCAGGAACTGTATGACCCGGCGGGTTCCCGTGCCGGGATCCACGAAGTGCGTCTCGAGCGAGCGTCGGGAACGATCTCGCTCGTGCGCACTCAACCGAGCATCGTGACGCTCACCCAGCCCGGTCAGCCTGTGCACGACATCTCACTGCCGCGACGGAATCTGCGTGATTGTCTCGCGGAGGAATTGCGTCGATTGGATCCGGACATGCTGTTCGGCGACGTGCTCCAGCACGGAATCTCCGGGCTCGCCGCCCCCTCCACGTCTCCCGTTCCCTTTTCCGCGACGAGTCAGGGAGGATCATGAGCCAGGCTCGGCAAGTGCACGTTTTCGAGGATCGCGCGGCACTGATCGACGCGATCGCACGGGGATTCATCGACGTGATGTCGAATGAACTTTCGCTGCGCGACACCGTCAACGTCGTTCTCACGGGCGGGTCGGTCGGAATCGATATTCTCGCGGCGATCGGTGCGAGCGATCGTCGCGATCGACTCGACTGGAACCGGATCCACGTGTGGTGGGGTGACGAGCGCTGGTTGCCTGCAGGAGATCCGGAACGCAACGACAAGCAAGCGGATGACGCGCTCTTGCGGCTGCTCTCGAGTCCGGCGGCGAACATCCACCGATTCCCCGCCTCCGACGGGCCGTACGCACTCGACGACGCTGCCAAAGCGTATGCGCTCGAGCTCGCGCAAAATTCGCCTCCCGGATCGACTGTCCCCCGGCTTGATCTGATGTTTCTCGGTGTGGGGCCCGACGGGCACATCGCGTCGCTGTTTCCGGCTCGAGAGGGAATTTCCGTAACCGATGCGACGGTCATCCCGGTCCGGAATTCGCCGAAGCCGCCCCCTGAACGTTTGAGCCTCACGCTCCCCGTCATCAATTCCGCCGCGCGCATCTGGTTGTGCCTCGCCGGCGGCGACAAAGCGACGGCACTCGGGCTCGCACTCGCGGGAGCGAACGTGTTCGAAGTGCCGGTCG
This sequence comes from Cryobacterium sp., assembly GCA_019638975.1. GTDB lineage: Bacteria > Actinomycetota > Actinomycetes > Actinomycetales > Microbacteriaceae > Terrimesophilobacter. The sequence continues at coordinate 6,655 of JAHBST010000007.1, read as the reverse complement.
CGGGCGTGCGCGGTCGGGAATCCACGGAGTTTTTTGTGGATGCGTCGGCTGCCGCCGACATTCCCGAGGAACTCGTGCGGAACGGCGCTGCACCCGGCGGCACGGCGCCCGGCGACACGGCCTAGTCAGCGCTCCGCGGTCATCCCTGTCGCGAAACCGTGGTTCACGCGGACGTGCGACCGCGACGCGCGCGAAGTTGTTCGAGCGCTTCGTCGAGAAGAGTTGCAGCCTCTTGCTCCGTGCGGCGTTCCTTCACGTACGCGAGGTGGGTCTTGTAGGGCTCGAGTTTCGCCACGGACGGCGGATTCTCTTTGTCGCGACCTGCCGGTAGCCCGCAATTCGGGCAGTCCAATTGCTCGGGAATCTCCTCGGGCTCGATCGTTGAGAGAAAATAGGGCTTCAGTTCGTGCCCGTTCGCACACCAATACAAGACCTGGATTCGATCGGCGTGGAAGCCGCGATCCTGCTCGCCCATGGGACCGGCCCCAACCCGGGACCCGCGAATAGCACTACCGCCCGCTGCCATGTCACACTCCTTAAGCGCCGACGTCGAACTTCGTGATCAAGCCCAAAACGACAATGCACGAAACCCAGACCAAACCGAGGATGACGGTGAATCGGTTGAGGTTTCGTTCCGCGACTCCCGACGCGCCGAGATTCGACGTCGTCCCGCCACCGAACATGTCGGAAAGTCCACCACCGCGCCCCTTGTGCAACAGAATGAGCAGGGTCAGCAAGAGACTCGTGATTCCGAGCACGACCTGCAGGATGACCTGAAGAATTTCCACGGGATTGGTGCCTTTCTGGGGGCGCTGACCGTTGTCCAGTATAACTTGCCGACAGCGGCGCGGCGATTCGGCCGGTGAAGTGCGGCTCACACGCCAACGTGATTTTGGAACCGCGCGATTTTCGCGAACTCATCGACCACGAGACTCGCACCGCCCACGAGGGCACCATCGACATTCGGTTCGCGAAGGAACCGCGCGATGTTCCCCGAATTGACGGAACCACCGTAAAGGATGCGCGTGCGATCCGCCGCATCGCTTCCGAGCGCCTCGCCGACAACTTCGCGCAATTGCGCTGCGACGGATTCGGCTTGCTCGGGAGTCGCGGCCTGTCCGGAACCGATGGCCCACACGGGTTCATACGCGACGACGATATCGGCGCCGGTCGGCAGGCCCGACAGAGCGGCTGCCAATTGCTCGACCGGCACGGCGGCCGCTCCGCGCTTCTCCAGATCCTCTGCGGTCTCACCGACGCAAATCACCGGCACGAGCGAATGGCGGATCGCGGCGGCCGCCTTTGCCCCCACGCTTTCGTTCGACTCATGGTGGTATGCACGCCGTTCAGAGTGCCCGACGATCACGTACGTGCAATCGAGTGCCTTCAGGAAGGCTCCGGAAATCTCGCCGGTGAACGCTCCGGAGTCGTGCTCGGAGACATCCTGCGCACCGAACACGAGAGGGAAGTGATCGGCGGCGATGAGCGATTGAACCGACCGCAAATCTGTGAACGGCGGAAACACCGCGACTTCGACCGCGCGGAAGTCGAGCCGGGCATCCTGCAGAACCCACGCGAGCTTTTGGACGAACGCGATGGATTGCAAGTGGTCGAAGTTGAGCTTCCAGTTTCCGGCGATGAGCGGAATGCGCCGCGAATCCGATGTCACTGCCATCCGAGAACCTCCAGGCCGGGGAGTTGCTTGCCTTCGAGGAATTCGAGGCTCGCACCGCCTCCCGTTGAAATGTGTCCGAAACTGCTGTCGGCAAATCCGAGAGTCCGCACAGCGGATGCGGAATCGCCCCCGCCGACAACCGTGAGTCCGTCGACGTGCGTGAGCGCTTCCGCGATCGCTCGCGTACCGTTCGCGAACTCGGGGAACTCGAAGACCCCCATCGGACCGTTCCAAAAGACGGTGCTCGAATCTCGGATGATCGCCGCGAACCGATCCACCGTCACGGGCCCAATGTCCAGGCCGATCCCCGACGCGCCCCAGGCCGTTTCCTCGATCGCGGAAGCATCACGCACCTCGTGGTCGGCATCCGCAGCGAAAGACGACGCGACGACGACGTCGGAAGGCACGAGCAGATCTACGCCCAGTCGCTCCGCGTCGGCCAGATAGCCGCGAACGGCATCCAATTGGTCAGACTCCAGGAGGCTCGCTCCCACCGGATGACCTTGCGCGGCAAGGAAAGTGAACATCATGCCGCCACCGATGAGGAGCGACGACACCCGGGGAAGCAAGTGCTCGATCACTCCCAACTTGTCGGACACTTTCGAGCCGCCAAGGACTACCGAATAGGGCTTTTCGGGCTTCGTCGTCAATCGCTCGAGCACACCGAGTTCACTCTCGATCAATCGTCCTGCCGCGCTCGGGAGAAGCTCGGCAAGTTCGAAGACGCTCGCTTGCTTGCGATGGACGACGCCGAATCCGTCGGAAACGAAGCAATCGCCGAGTTCGGCCAGCATCGTCGCGAATTCTCGGCGCTCCGCGTCCGGCTTCGCGGTCTCGCCCGCGTTGAATCGCAGGTTTTCGAGAATGGCGATATCGCCGTTCGCGAGCTCGGAGACGGCTGATCGCGCGGATGCTCCGACGGTGTCGCTCGCGAAGACGACGGGCTTGCCAAGCAGTTCGCTCAGTCGCTGCGCGACGGGCGCGAGGCTGTATTGCGAGTCCGGAACGCCCGCGGGCCTGCCAAGGTGCGAAATGACGGCGACGCGCGCGCCCGCATGGATCAACTCGTTAAGAGTCTCGAGCGACGCCCGGATTCGGCCATCATCCGTGATCGTCGTGCCATCCAGCGGAACGTTGAGATCGCAACGGACGAGAACCCGCTTGCCGGCAAGGTCTCCCAGCGATTCGATCGTTCGAAGCATCCTGGCGTCATCCGAGGCGAGCGGCGACGAATTCGGTCAGATCCACGAGGCGGTTCGAGTATCCCCATTCGTTGTCGTACCACCCGGCGACTTTCACTTGAGTTCCCATGACCTTGGTGAGCCCGGAATCGAAAATGCACGAGTGCGGATCGCCTACGATGTCGCTCGAGACGAGAGGATCCTCCGTGTAGCTGAGGAGGCCCGCGAGTGAGCCGGCGGCCGCCTCACGATATGCGGCGTTGACATCCTCGACGGTGAGCCCGGAACGTGTTTCGACCGTGAGATCGGTAATCGAACCGGTCGGCACGGGAACGCGAAGCGCGTACCCGTCGAGTTTGCCCACGAGTTCCGGAAGAACAAGGCCGATCGCCTTTGCCGCCCCCGTGCTCGTGGGAACAATGTTGATGGCCGCGGCTCGAGCACGGCGCAAATCGCTGTGCGGTCCGTCCTGCAGGTTCTGGTCGGCCGTGTATGCGTGCACGGTCGTCATGAGCCCGCGCTCGATCCCGAAATTGTCGAGGAACACTTTGGCGAGCGGGGCGAGGCAATTCGTCGTGCACGAGGCATTCGAAATGATGTTGTGAGTCTTCGAGTCGTACGAGCCTTCGTTCACGCCCATGACGAACGTCGCGTCTTCCCCTTTGGCGGGCGCAGAGATGATGACTTTCTTCGCGCCCGCGTCGAGGTGTTTGCGCGCATCCTCCGCGTTCGTGAATCGCCCCGTCGACTCCACGACGATGTCGACACCGAGATCCCCCCAACCCAATTGGGCTGGATCGCGCTGCTCGAGAACCGTGATCGGCTTTCCGTTCACGACAATGCGATCACCGTCGAGTTCGACGGTCGCATTCAGTCGACCGTTCACCGAGTCGTACTTCAAGAGCGTGGCGAGCGCGCGATTGTCCGTCAAATCGTTGACCGCGACAATGTCGAGGTCACTCCCCTTGGCCAGTGCTGCGCGGAAATAGTTGCGGCCAATCCGGCCGAAACCGTTGATGCCAATCTTGACGGTCAATTCGTGACTCCCTGGGTCGTGGGTGTTGCCGCTATGACAGTACCAGCAGCCCTGCGGTCTTCTCGCGCGCGATCGAGAAGCGCTCCTGAACATTACTCCAGTGTGCGATGTTCCAGAACGCCTTGATGTAATCCGCCTTAACATTCACGTAGTCGAGGTAGAAGGCGTGCTCCCACATGTCCAAAAGGAGCAGTGGCACGGTTCCCGTGGCGAAATTGCCCTGGTGGTCGTAGTACTGCTGGACGAGCAGCTTTTGGCCGACCGAATCCCACACAAGCGCTCCCCAACCCGAGCCTTGGATGCCCGCGGAAGCGGCCGTGAAGTGTGCTGTGAACTTGTCGAACGAGCCGAAGTTGTCGTCGATCGCGGAGGCGAGTTCGCCGACCGGCTTGTCGCCGCCGTCGGGAGAAAGGTTCGTCCAAAACACCGTGTGGTTGACGTGGCCGGCGAGATTGAACGCGAGGTCCTTCTCGAGTTTGTTGACGTTGGCGAAGTCGTTGGCGTCGCGGGCCTCGGCAAGTTTCGCAAGAGCCGTGTTCGCGCCGTCCACGTATGCCTTGTGGTGCTTGTCATGGTGCAATTCCATGATCCTGCCGCTGATGTGCGGCTCGAGCGCCGAAAAATCGTAACCCAGCTCTGGGAGAGTGTAGTCAGCCATGGTGTGTGAACCTCCTGAAGTTCCTCTGCCCCGGCGAAACGTTCCGCACGCCGGACGACAACTTCAGTCTATCGCCGCCGACACTGAGCGTCCGGTGGGGGTCACGTGCTCACGAACGCCTCGAACTAGGCATCCTCGTAGTCAGGCGGCAGGTTCGCATCAGTACCCGGAATCCCACGGTCGATAGCGACTTTGTCCGCCATCGCGAGCAATCGGCGGATGCGGCCCGCCACGGCATCCTTCGTCATGGGCGGGTTGGCATGATGCCCGAGCTCATCGAGGCTCGCGTCGCGAAATTGCAAGCGCAACTCCCCCGCGTATTGCAAGTGCTGGGGAACCTTGCCCTCGAGGATTTCGAGAGCACGCTCGACGCGCGCGCACGCCGCGACAGCGGCTTGCGCGGATCGCCGCAAATTCGCGTCATCGAAATTCACGAGACGATTGGCCGTCGCGCGCACCTCTCGGCGCTGGCGCAACTCCTCCCACGTGAGGACTGTCGAGGACGCTCCCATGATGCGCAACATCGCGCTGATGGCCTCGCCGTCGCGAATCACCACGCGATGGATGCCTCGCACTTCGCGCGCCTTCGCGGAAACCTTCAACCTGCCGGCGGCACCGACGAGAGCCATGGCGGACTCGTTGCCCGGGCACGTGACCTCGAGAGCGGCGGAGCGGCCCGGATCGGTGAGCGAACCGCGAGCCAGGAACGCGCCACGCCACACGGCCGCGAGTTCATCTTGCGAACCTGTCGTCAATCGATTGGGCAAACCACGAACCGGTCGCCGGCGCGCGTCCAGAAGGCCCGTTTGCCGCGCGAGCGTTTCTCCGTCGAGCACGCGCACGAGATAGTGGCTTGTTCGCCTGACTCCCGAGGCCGAAATGACCGAAAGCTCGCTGCGAACGCCATACAACTCGACGAGATCCTTGCGCACGCGCTGCGCTATCTCGAGCGTGTCCAATTCCGACTCGACTGCGACTCGACCGGAAATGAGATGGAGTCCCCCCGAAAATCGCAAAATGGTTGCGAGTTCCGCCGCTCGAATCGACGTCCTGTTCGACGCGACTTTCGCGAGTTCCTCTTTGACGTCACCGGTCAATGCCACGAATCCTGTCCCTTCCCCACCAGTTGTCCCGCTATTCCCTGCCCAGATCGCGGTGTTTGACGCTCACAGCGACACCCGGAAATCCACGGATGATCGTCGCCAATTGCTCCGCCACGGCGACCGAGCGATGCTTTCCTCCCGTGCATCCGAGCGCAATCGTCGCATGCCTCTTGTTCTCCCTCTGGTAGCCGGCGAGCACGGGCTGCAACGCGCTTGCGTACGCATCGACAAATTCGCGCGCACCTTCCTGAGCGAGGACGAATTCGCTCACGTCAGAGTCGAGCCCCGTGCCCGCGCGCAACTCCGGCACCCAAAAGGGATTGGGCAGAAATCGCATATCGGCGACGAGATCCGCATCGGTCGGCACGCCGTACTTGAATCCGAAACTCACGAGCGTGACTTGCACGCCCGGGGTTCCCGCTTCGGCAAAAAGTTCGGAGACTTTCGTCGCGAGTTGATGGATATTGAGGTCCGAAGTGTCGATGATGATGTCGCTCGACTCGCGCATTTCGAGCATTCGCGCTCGCTCCGCTCCGATTCCATCAAGCAAAGTGCCGTTGCCCTGCAGAGGATGAGGTCGGCGCACTTGTTCGAATCGCCTCACGAGCGCGTCGTCGGTTGCCTCCAGAAAGAGCACGCGGACCGAGGAAATGGATCGAAGCGATTCCACGATTTCCTGAAGATCGGAAAACAGGCGCCCGCCGCGAACATCCGTGATCGCCGCGATCTTGGGAATCGTCCCTGCCGCTTTCGTCGCCAGCTCGACGAGAGGAGTGATCATTTGCGGTGGGAGGTTGTCGACGACGTACCAACCGAGGTCTTCGAGTGCGTTTCCCACTGTGGATCGTCCGGCGCCGGACATGCCCGTGACGACGAGCACCTCTTGTTGCGCGCTGTCCGGTGTCATCGGGTGATCATGCCCTCACTGCAGGTCTCGTTGTTGCGAAGCTTGACGGTGAACCAAATCCTACCGACTTCATGCGGGGCCGGATTCTTCCGAGT
>JAHBST010000069.1 GCA_019638975.1 Cryobacterium sp. | reverse complement strand
GCGTCGTGCTCCTCGTCGTGTTCCTGCACGACGCCGTAGCGCTCGCGATCGGGTACGGCACCGCGAAAGCAACGCGACTCGACGTGCCGAGCACGAAAGCGGTGACGTTCGAGGTCGGCATCCGGAACTCAGGTCTGGGCCTCGGCCTCGTCTTCGCGTTCTTCGGCGGTCTCGGCGGGATGGCCGTCGTCGCCGGATGGTGGGGAATCTGGGACATCATCGCGGGACTGGTTCTTGCGACGGTGTGGTCGCGATTCACGCTTCGCAAGAAGAAGTCGGAGCCCGTACCGGCATGACGCGCGTCTACGTCACGGGCGGAAACGGGTTCCTCGGCAGTTCGGTCGTCGCGGGGCTCGCCGCGAACCCGGAGACCGAGCTTGTCGTCAGCGGCGACGTTCGCGATCCGCTGCGCACGGTCGAGGGCGTCGTGTACGAGCACGCCGACATCACGCGAGCGGATGACCTCAAGGAACAGTTTCGCGCGCACCGCATCGACACGGTCGTGCATTTGGCCGCGATCATGAACCCTGGCCCGCACATCACGCGCGAGCAAGAGTACGCGGTGGATGTGGGGGGAACTCGAAACGTACTCGACGCGTGCCTCGCGGCGAACGTGACTCGCATCGTCGTCTCGTCGAGCGGCGCCGCGTACGGTTACCACGCCGATAACCCCGAGTGGATTACCGAAACGGATGCGATCCGCGGCAACCCGGAATTCGCGTACTCCGATCACAAGCGCCTCGTCGAGGAAATGCTGGGTAAGGCGCGGGAGGAGCATCCTGAACTCGAGCAGGTGATTTTTCGCATTGGCACGATTCTCGGCGAGACGGTGAAAAATCAGATCACGGCGCTGTTCGAAAAACGCCGCGTGCTCGCCGTCGCGGGCTCGGACAGCCCGTTCGTGTTCATTTGGGATGAGGATGTCGCGGCTTGCATGGTTCGCGCCGCGACGGGCGGCCCTGCCGGAATCTTCAACGTCGCCGGCGACGGAGCGGTCGATGTTCATGAACTCGCGAGCATGCTGGGCAAGAAGCTGCTCACGGTTCCCGCGTGGTTGCTGACGGCGGCGCTGGCCGTCGCAAAGCCGCTGCGCCTCACTCGCTATGGCCCGGAGCAGGTCGGATTCCTGCGCTATCGGCCCGTGCTCAGCAATGCTCGCCTGAAGGCCGAGTTCGGCTACACACCGGTCAAGACGAGCAGGCAAGCGCTCGAAGCGTGGAAGAACGCGCGAGTCGCGGCGCGCGGTTCGTCCTCGTAAGGTCTGAACTTCGCGTCACGCACGGAGATCGCGCAACAGCACCGCCATCTCGAGAGCTGCGGATGCCGCTTCGGCGCCCTTGTCCTCCTTCGACCCCGGCAAACCCGCGCGGTCGAGGCCCTGCTGCTCGTCGTCGAGCGTGAGAACCCCGAAACCCACGGGCTTGCCCGTGTCGAGCGCTACACGCGTGAGCCCGTCGGTTGCGGCATTCGACACGAAATCGAAGTGAGGCGTCCCGCCGCGGATGATGACGCCGAGCGCCACCACGGCATCCGCCCCCGCATCCAGCGCCGCCGTGCACGCGAGCGGCAATTCGAAGCTTCCGGGCACGCGAACTTCGCGCACCGTCGCACCCGACACATCGAGGATGCGATGCGCGCCGGCGAGCAAGCCGTTCGCGATCTCGTCATGCCAGCGCCCCGCGACGATCGTGATCGTCAGGCCCGTGCCGTCGACTTCGACAGGACTCGTGGCGGATGGTGACCCTGCGCCGCTCATGAGACACGACCTTTCGCGTTGACCGACGGTCCGAATCCCGAGGGGAGGTGGTGACCCATCCGGTCGCGCTTGACCCCGAGGTAGTCGCGATTGAACTCGCCAACCCCCACGACGAGAGGCACCATCTCGCTCACCGTCACACCGTGGGCGGCCAATTGCTTCGCCTTGTCCGGGTTGTTGGTGAGCAGTCGAATCGCGTCGACGTGGAGGTCCTCGAGGATGGCGACCGCCGCACCGTAGTCGCGCTGGTCGGCCGGGAAACCGAGCGCGATATTCGCGTCGAAAGTGTCCAGGCCGGCTTCCTGCAGCTTGTACGCGCGCAGCTTGTTCACGAGTCCGATGCCGCGGCCTTCGTGGCCGCGCAGGTAGATCAAGACTCCGCCCTCATCCTGAATGAGCTCGAGCGAGGCCTGGAGTTGGGGTCCGCACTCGCACTTCAGGGAGCCGAACACCTCACCAGTGAGGCACTCGGAGTGCACGCGGACGAGCGCGCCCGTTCCCGGTTCACCGGAGATGACCGCGAGGTGGTCGGCTCCCGTCATGCGGTCGCGATAGGCGCGCATCCGGAACGATCCGTAGACCGTGGGAACGGTGGTCTCGACTTCGAAAGAGACTCTCGAGGATTCGGGAATCGGCACCACCGGTGCGAGCGGCCCTTCGATCTCGGCATCGAGGTAGGCGAGAAGATCCGCGATCGTGATGACGACGACGCCTTCCGCCGAACCGAATTCGAGCAGTTCGGGCAAGCGCATCATTTCCCCGTCATCCTGGACGATTTCCCCGATCACGCCGACGGGCGCGAGGCCCGCGAGTTTCATCAGGTCGACCGCCGCTTCGGTGTGCCCGTCGCGTTCGCGGACGCCGCCATCCATGGCGCGCAAGGGGAGGATGTGCCCAGGTCGGATGATGCTGTCGGGCGTCGCGTCCGGGTCGGCGAGAACCCGCAGCGTATGCGCGCGGTCGGATGCGCTGATTCCCGTGCTGAATCGATCCGCCGCGTCGACCGAGATCGTGTAATTCGTGCCGCGTGGATCCTGGTTGTTCGCGACCATGACGGGAAGTTCGAGAACGTCCGCGCGCTCGTTCGACATGGGCGCGCACAAGTATCCGGACGTGTGGCGGACCATCCACGCGATCCACTCCTGGCTGGCGAGCTCGGCCGACATGATGACGTCGCCCTCGTTCTCGCGACCCTCGTCGTCTGCCACGATGATGGGTTTGCCCTTGCGCAGCTCGTCGATCGCGGTGGGAATGCTTGCGAGGCTCATGATGGGATCCTTTCGAGGAGGCGCGCAACGTGCCGGGCGAGGATGTCGGTCTCGACATTGACGACGTCGCCGCTTCGCTTGCGGCCGAGAGTGGTGACAGCGAGGGTTTCGGGGATGAGGGAAACCTCGAACCAGTCGGCATCGCCGTCCCGGCCCACGGCGCTCACCGTGAGGGAAACGCCGTCAAGAGCGATCGAGCCTTTGCGCACGACAAGAGCCGCGAGTTCCGGTGCGATGCGAAACCGCACGACTCGCCACGCACTGCCTTCCGTGACGGCGAGGACTTCGGCCGTCCCGTCGATGTGGCCCTGCACGATGTGGCCGCCCAGTCGGTCGCCCACTTTCGCGGCGCGCTCGATGTTGACGCGGTCGCCGGCCGATGGGCTCGCGAGGGTGCTCATGCGCATCGTCTCGGCCATGACATCCGCCGTGAACCAGTCGTCGCCCTTGTCGACGACGGTGAGGCACACTCCGCTCACGGAGATTGAGTCGCCGCGAGCGGCATCCGACACGGCGAGCGGCGCTCGGACGGTCAGGCGACCGGCGTCGGCGGAGGGAGTCCACGCGACGACTTCGCCGAGCTCCTCGATTATTCCAGTGAACATGGTTACCCTTCGTCCTGTTCCGCGGGTCGAGCCCGAATGAGGAGGTCGCCCCCCAGCCGTTCGAGGCCCTCGATGTGCAACTTCGCGGCACCCGCGAGTGTTCCCACGCCGATTTCTCCGACAGCCGTGCGGTTGCCGCCGAGAAGAACCGGCGCGAAATAGATGAGATATTCGTCGACGAGCCCTGCCGCGATGAAAGCGCTCGCGAGCGTCGGCCCGCCTTCGACGAAGGCTCGGCGGATGCCGCGATCGAACAATTGCCGGAGAACACCCTCAAGATCCCGAGTGTCCGCGACGATCAGTTGCTTCGGATGACTTCGGACTTGAGCGGTCTCCGGGACTGCACGGTGGCCGACGACGACGGGGATGGGCTGGGCGGGAAGTAGCGCGCCGTCGGCGTCTCGTGCGGTAAGGCTCGGATCGTCGGCGAGCACAGTGCCGGTTCCTACGAGAACCGCATCCGCGGCAGCCCGTTGCGTGTGCACGTGGGCGCGCGCGGCCTCGCCGGTGATCCACTGGCTGGTGCCGTCGGATGCCGCAGCGCGGCCGTCGAGGCTCGCGGCCCACTTGAGCGTCACGTGGGGGCGGCCGCGTCGCATCGCCAGCAACCAGGGGCGAAGGAATTCGGATACCTCCGCCGCGAGGACTCCGCCTTCGACGAGGATTCCCGAAGCCGCCAGTGCCGCGGCGCCGCCCTGAGCCGCGGGGTTGGGGTCGGAAACCCCGAAGAAGACGCGCGCGATCCCGGCATCGCGAAGAGCGACACTGCATGGGCCCGTTCGCCCCTGGTGATTGCAGGGTTCCAGTGTGACCACCGCCGTCGCGCCGCGCGACTGCTCGGCACTCAGTTTCGAGAGCGCGTCCACCTCGGCGTGGGCCGTTCCCTGGCCGCGGTGCCAGCCTTCGGCGATCACGTCGCCGGTCGAGGAGAGAATCACGCAACCGACCTGCGGATTCGGGCCGGTTCCGGGTCCGAGAGCTGCACGTTCGAGGGCGCGGCGCATGGCAGCCTCAATGAGCGGCGCTGGGCGCTCCTGCTGTGCTGGCATCCGGTCCTCGAATCGTGTTCGACGAGTTCCGGGGAACGCTGGCGTAACGCCAACGCCGTGCACGCTCGCGCGTGTACTCGTGCTACCTCTCATCCGGACTGAGAACCATCGTTGGCTCATTACCGTCGGTCCCGGAATTTCACCGGCTCAACCGCTCTCTGCTTCAGCTTTCGCCTCAGTCGATCGCGGGTCGCGGACTGTCACCGCCGGTTCGGACTTTCACCGACCCCGGAGCACGTACTTCCGCAAGTCTACTCGCGTACTCCTCATACCGCAGCGTTGCCAGCAGCCAACCCGCCCGACGTCCCCTTTCGCCGCCGCCGTGTTCGCAACTCAGGCATTTTGCGACCATCGCGATTCGCGACCCCGGATTCGCGGGCTCCGGAACGGCGGGCCCAGCCTTTTGCCTGAATTGCGAACGAGACCAGTGAGTTTTTGCTGGAGTTGCACACAGGGGGGCCCTGCGGGCCGCATTCCACAGTTTCCGCCGAGATCCCTCGCCAACGACGGAGCAAAGTAACACTTACTCGTATGTCCGACCCGCAAGTCGCCACTCGTCGACAGCTGCTTCGCCGCGGGTACACGCCACGAGGTTTGGCAGCGGCCGTCCGTTCGGGTCGACTCGTGCGCGTGCGGCGCGGATACTACGCGATACCGGAAATTGACCCACAGGCCGAGATTGCCGTGCGGATCGGGGGATTGCTGACGTGTGTTTCGGCAGCGCAGCGAGCAGGAATCTGGGTTGCGGGTGACCGGCACCCACACGTTTATTTGCGCCACGAAGCGTCCCGCATGCGGAACCCGCGAGACCCGTTCACTCGACTGACATCCGAAAACCGGGAAGGATGCGTGCTGCATTGGTTCCGGCTGGTCGACAGGGTGAATGTCACATTGGACACGGTCGGGCCGGTCAACGCTCTCGCCCACATCATCCGGTGCCAACCTGAGCATTTGGCAATCGCCGCGCTTGACAGCGCGCTGTATCAGCGAATTGTGTCCGAGCACGACCTCGACACCGTTTTTGCAGCACTGCCCGCCAAATACCGCAACTATCGGAAGCGAGTTGATTCCCGGGCGATGTCTGGAATTGAGACTCTGGTTCGCCTGATGGTGCTGGATGCCGGCTTCTTTTGCGAACTCCAGGTATTTTTTGCCGGAATCGGAACAGTGGATCTCGTCGTAGAAGGGTGCATCGTGATCGAAACAGATGGTCGCCTGGGGCACGCTGACGCTATCGGGACGGCCCGCGATTACGATCGGGATGTCGCGCTCGCGGCACTTAGTTACATCGTGCTGCGATTCAACTATCGGCAGGTAATGCATTCACCCGAAGTGGTGATGGACGCTGTTCGTGGCGCCTTGAGAACGTCCCGACTCCGGCACTGACTGCCGCAGACTGACACCCCGGTGGGTTGATCGCGCCCGCCCTCGGCCGTGTACGGTTCGCAATTCAGGCAAAACCGGCCAGCTTCGATCGGCTGGGCAGGTGAACATTGGCCACAGCAACGCCCTCCGTGCGGTTTGCCTGAATTGCGAACCGTGCGGTGCCCGCGTGGAGGGTGACTGACTCCATGGTCACGCCCGCGGCAACAAACCGATCCGGTCGTAGACCTTCGCGAGCGTCACGTCGGCTATCGAGGCGGCACGCTCCGCGTTGCCCGAGAGCATGCGGTCAAGCTCGGCGGGGTCATCGAGCAACTCGAGCGTGCGCGCACGAACCGGCGCGAACGTCTCCACGACGACGTCGGCGAGCTCCTTCTTGAGGTCTCCGTAACCGCGCCCCGCGTATTCATCCTCGAGCGCGGCGATTGTCTTCCCCGCAAGCACCGAGTAAATCGTGAGCAGGTTCGCGACGCCCGGCTTCTCATCACGGTCGAAACGGATCTCCCGTCCCGCATCCGTCACGGCAGATTTGATCTTCTTCGCCGTCACAGAGGGCTCATCCATCATCCACACGACGCCGGCGTCGCTCGACGCCGTCTTGCTCATCTTCGTATCCGGCGACTGCAGGTCGTAGATGCGCGCGGTTTCCTTGAGGATGATCGCCTCGGGCATCGTCAGCGTGTCGCCATATCGGGAGTTGAACCGTCCGACCAGGTCGCGAGTGAGCTCCACGTGCTGGCGCTGGTCGTCTCCCACCGGCACGGCCACGGCATCGTAGAGAACGATGTCGGCCGCCATGAGCATGGGGTACGCGAAGAGGCCGACCGTGGTTTTGTCTGCGCCGAGCTTGGCGGACTTGTCCTTGAATTGCGTCATCCGGCTCGCTTCGCCGAAACCGGTGAGGGTGTTGAGCACCCATGCGAGTTCCGCGTGCGCCGGCACGTGCGACTGCACGAAGAGAGTGGAGGCCTCAGGGTCGATGCCGGCGGCGATGTACTGCGCGCCCGTGCGCCGCGTGTTGGCACGCAACTCCGCTGGATCCTTCCGCTCGACGAGGGCGTGCAGGTCGACGATGCAGTACACGGCGTCATACGACGTCTGCAATTCCTTCCATTGCAGAAGAGCTCCGATGTAGTTGCCGATGTGGAGGCTGTCTGCAGAGGGTTGCATGCCAGAGAACAAGCGAGGCTTCGACGTCATGGAGCCATTCTTTCAGGATTGGGAACGTGGAATCGCGTCGTTCCCTTCGAGAGCCTCGGGGCAGGCCTCGAGTCCGCCTCGGCCCCCTCAGGGGCGGCGGCTCTATATGGCGTAATCGACGACGACGGGAGCGTGGTCGGACCATCGGGTGTCCCACGCGCTTGCCCGGTCGATCGCGTAGTTCGTCACTGTCGCGGCGAGCGGCGCGGTCGCCATGTGGTAGTCGATTCGCCAGCCGGTGTCCGTGTCGAAGGCTTTTCCGCGCTGCGACCACCAGGTGTACGGCCCTTCGACCTCGCCCGCCCAGGCTCGGCCGACATCCACCCAGCCGAGCCCGACACCGACCGTGCCGTCGGCGCACTCCACGCGCTCGCCGAGAGGCCCGAAAATTCGGTCGAAGTACGCTCGCTCTTCGGGGAGGAAGCCCGCGCTCTTCCGGTTGCCCTTCCAGTTGCGGATGTCGAGCTCGCGATGTCCGACGTTCAGGTCTCCGACGACGAGTGCGAATTGGCTGTGCGCTGCGAGGTCCGGAAGTCGTGCGCTCATCGCGTCGAGGAACCTGAATTTCTCCACTTGCTTCGGCGAACCGACTTCTCCGGAGTGCACGTACGTGCTCACGACCGTCACGATCTCGCCGCCCACGTCGTAATCGGCCTCAAGCCAGCGACCCGCGCTGTCGAAATCCTCGTCGCCCAGCTCGACGCGGTGAATCGAGGCGGCGTTGCGACTCGCGAGCGCTACGCCGGCGCGGCCCTTCGCGGTCGCCGGATCATGCAGGATGTCCCACTCGCTTCCGAGCAGAGCTTCGATGTCTTCCGTCGCGGCACGCACTTCCTGCAGGGCGAGAATGTCGATGGCGCGAGCATCGAGCCATTCGCCCATTCCCTTGCGGTACGCGGCACGGATGCCGTTGACGTTGACGGATGCGATTCGCAGAGGACCAGGCACAGCGTCAGTGTATCGGCGGCTACTGACGCCCCGTGCGGCGGAACAGCCTCGTGAACCAGTTACCGCGTTGCGCCGCAAGCGCCGCGCGTTCGGCTTCCCGACGTTCCTGTTCGCGTCGTTCGCGTTCCCGTCGCTCGGCCGCGATTTTCGGATCGGCGACGAGGCCGGCATCCGACATCCCGACCGCGATCCAACTCGCTCCGAGCAGGATGACGACGCAAATGAAGTTGAACCAAATGAGCAACCCGATAATGATCGCAAACGAGGCCAGCAGCGGATTTCTCCCGGCCCCGCCGAGCAGAAGGCCACCGAGCTGCTTCAGAACTCCGAGCGCGACGGCACCGAGCACCGAGCCGACCACGAGCCGGCGAATCGGAATCTTCAATCCCGACAGCACCCGATACAGCATGGCGAGGACGACCGAATCGAGGAGGAACATGAGCGTGAGGCTGATGATGCGCCCGGTGACGGCGGAGATCGGCGAGGTGGTGCCGATGCTGATCCAGTCGAGCACGACGTCGAGCACTTGCGAGCCGAGCACCGACAGCGCGGCGGACACGATGAGGGCCACACCGAATCCGACGGTGAGTCCGAAATCCTTGAGCTTGAGCAAAAAGAAGTTGAGTCGCTCGCCGGGAAGCCCGAAAAGTGCCCGGATGGCGTCGCGGGCGGAGGACAGCCATCCGACCGCCGTGAACAGCAGGCCGATCGCCGCGACAGCACCGGTCCAGCCGAGAATTTCAACCTGCAGAAGTTGGTGCGGATCGATGACGCCTTCTCGCCCGTTCCAGGTCAGCAAGCCGGGAACAGACCGCGACAGGGTTGCGAAAAACGCGTCGCTGAGCTGCGGTTTGTCGCGCAAAATCAGTCCAGCGCTCGCGAATCCGACCCAGATTCCCGCGAACACGGCGAAAATCGACTGGAACGACAAACCCGCCGCGAGGAGGAATCCGCGATGTTCCGCGAAGTGGACGACAACGCGCACCGGTCGGAGCGCCATCACCCAGTCGATAAGTTTCCTGACCGCAGTCATGTTTCGAGCGTAGGCGAAGTGAAATACGGTTTCCGCGGTAGACAGAAAAGTCTGGCCATTTCCACGGTTTTGGTCGATACTGGTGGATAAGATGCGGTATATCGGATAGTCCGCACCGGGGGTTGCGTACGGGGGTGCGTATGGATCAGCAGGAGACGGTGGGGGCGCAAGTCTCTGACGAAGACCTCATCCTGCTCGCGCGCGCGGGCGATCGCACAGCTTTCGGCGAGTTGTGGTCCCGCCACGCTCGTGCGGGAATCTCGGTAGCGAGGAAGTTCACCTCGAGCCTTGACGCCGACGACCTGGTTGCCGAAGCGTTCACTCGCATCTATCGTCGAGTTCTCGACGGCGGCGGTCCGGATGGCGCCTTCCGACCCTACCTCTATACGACGATCCGAAACCTTGCCAGCAGTTGGGGACGCGACCGGAGCGACATCCAAATCGAGGACATCGAGGACCTCACCGACGCCAACGTCCCTGAAGACCCCGCGACAGTTGCTCTGGATGCCCGCATGACGGCCAGTGCCTTCCGCAGTCTGCCGGAGCGTTGGCAATCCGTGCTCTGGTACACGGAAGTCGAAGGCATGACGCCGCAGGATGTCGCGCCGATCCTCGGGTTGACCGCCAACGGAGTCGCTGCCCTCGCCTATCGGGCACGGGAAGGGCTGCGGACGGCGTGGCTGCAAGCGCACGTGTCCGAAGCCGGCGCGACGGCGGACTGCCGCTGGGTGACGGAGAGGCTCGGCGAACACGCACGGCACTCGCTCACTCCGCGCGAACAGGACCGATTCGACGCGCACCTCCTCGCGTGCGAACGTTGCGGACTCGTGGCATCCGAAGTCGAAGACGTCGGCTCGAGCATCGCGGTAGCCCTCTTGCCGCTGATACTGGGGGCAACGGTTGGCGGTGCAGTGCTTGCCACAATCGGCACCGCGTCGTCGGCATCCGCTCTCTCGTTGCCCGCCGTACCGGCCGCGTTCCAGGCTGTCTCGGTTGCGGGGGCAAGCGCATCGGGAATTGGCTCCGCCGCTGCGATCCCCGCGTCGGTGGCGGCTGGCGCTGCCGCGACGACGACGGCGGCGACGGCTCCCGTTCTGGTCGGCGCGCTCGCGGTCACCGTGATTCTCGGCGGCGGTGTCGCGGCCGTGCTTCAACCGGCGGCAGCATCCGTTCCTCCGTC
>JAHBST010000068.1 GCA_019638975.1 Cryobacterium sp. | reverse complement strand
TGTCAGCGAGCAGCGATTCCTTTGTGCACTTGCATGTGCACAGCGAATATTCGATGCTGGATGGCGCCGCCCGAGTGGCCCCGCTCATCAATGCCGCCGTCGAACAAGGCATGCCCGCGATCGCGGTCACGGACCACGGCAATATGTTCGGCGCATACGACTTCTGGCACACCGCGACGGAAGCCGGTATCAAACCGCTCATCGGCACCGAGGCGTATCTCACTCCGGGGACCGACCGCAGAGACAAGACGCGCACGCGCTGGGGGAACGGCGGCGAGGATGACGTCGGGGGAAACGGCGCCTACACGCACATGACGCTCCTCGCGAAGAACAATGTCGGACTGCACAACCTGTTTCGGATGTCGTCGCTGTCGTCGATCGAAGGCTTTTACTATCGGCCACGAATGGATCGAGAGCTTCTCAACCGCTATTCGGAAGGCGTCATCGCGACGACCGGATGCGTCGGCGGAGAAGTGCAGACGCGCTTGCGGCTTGGCCAGTTCGACGAGGCGCGAAAGGCTGCTGCGGAGTTTCAGGACATCTTCGGCAAAGAGAACTTCTATTGCGAGATCATGGATCACGGCATCGATATCGAACGTCGCACCATGAGCGACTTGCTGACTCTCGCAAAAGAGCTCGACATGCCGCTCGTCGCAACGAACGACTTGCACTACACCCACCAGGCCGACGCGGACGCCCACGCGGCGCTGTTGTGCGTGCAGTCGGCATCCACTCTCGATGACCCGAATCGCTTCAAGTTCGACTCCCAGGAGTTCTACTTGAAATCAGCGGCGGAAATGCGGACCCTGTTCGCCGACTACCCCGAAGCCGTTTCGAACACGCTTCTCATCGCCGAATCATGCGCCGTGTCGTTTGAGAAGCGCGACCTCATGCCGCGATTCCCGGTTCCGGATGGACACACGGAAGCGACGTGGTTCGCCGCCGAGGTCGATAGAGGACTCGACGAGAGATTCCCGAACGGGGTTCCCGACGCGCACCGGGCGCAAGCCGACTACGAAGTCGGAGTCATCAACCAAATGGGCTTTCCCGGCTATTTCCTCGTGGTTGCCGACTTCATCGGCTGGGCTCGCGAGCACGGCATCCGCGTCGGGCCCGGACGAGGATCGGCGGCCGGATCGCTCGTCGCCTACGCGATGAAAATCACGGGGCTGGACCCGCTCGCTCATGGGCTGATTTTCGAGCGATTCCTCAATCCGGATCGAATCTCGATGCCCGACATCGACATCGATTTCGATGACCGGAGGCGAAGCGAAGTGATTCGCTATGTCACGGAGAAGTACGGTGACGATCGCGTCGCCCAGATCGTGACCTACGGGACGATCAAAGCCAAGCAGGCTCTCAAGGATTCCGCGCGCGTATTGGGGATGCCGTATGCCGTGGGCGAAAAGCTCACGAAAGCCATGCCGCCTCCCGTGATGGGCAAGGACATGGGACTGGCCGATGTCAGGAACACCTCGTCTCCTCGCTTCAAGGAAGCCGGCGATTTGCGGGCGATCGTCGACAGCGATCCCGAGGCCGCTCGAGTCTTCGACACTGCCCTGGGCATCGAGAACCTCAAGCGGCAATGGGGAGTGCATGCGGCCGGAGTCATCATGTCGGCCGAGCCGCTCATCGACGTGCTTCCCATCATGAAGCGCGAAGATGACGGGGCGATCATCACGCAATTCGATCAGCCGCCGTGCGAAAAGCTCGGTCTCTTGAAGATGGATTTTCTCGGCCTGCGAAACCTCACGGTTCTGCAGGATGCCCTCGTTTCCATCCGGGCCAATCGCGGCGAAGACGTCGTCCTCGAGGATCTCGATCTCGCGGGCGACCCGAAGACCTACGAGCTCCTCGCGCGGGGGGACACGCTCGGTGTGTTCCAACTGGATGGAGCACCGCTTCGCGCCTTGCTCAAGCAACTCAAACCGGACAGCTTCAACGACATCACGGCGGTTCTCGCGTTGTTCCGCCCGGGCCCCATGGGTATGGGATCGCACACGAAGTACGCGCTGCGCAAGAACGGCCTGGAAAAGGTCGACGCGATCCATCCTGAGCTCGCCGAGCCGCTCGCCGACATCCTCGGAGAGACTTATGGACTCGTGATCTACCAGGAGCAAGTCATGGCGGCGGCGCAAAAGGTCGCAGGCTTCACCTTGAGCCAGGCGGACACCCTCCGCAAGGCCATGGGCAAGAAGGATCTGAAGGTTCTCAACAAGGAGTTTGCGAATTTCTCCGCCGGCATGGCGAAGAACGGATACAGCAAGGACGCCGCGAGCGCGCTGTGGGACATCATGGTTCCCTTCTCCGACTACGGATTCAACAAGTCCCACGGGGCGGCATACGCCGTCTTGAGTTACTGGACCGCCTATTTGAAGGCGAATTACCCCGCCGAGTACATGGCGGCGCTCTTGACGAGCGTGGGCGATTCGAAAGACAAGCTGGGCGTCTACCTCGCCGAGTGTCGGCGCATGGGAATCCGAGTGCTGCCGCCGGATGTGAACGAATCGGCGGGAGACTTCACGGCCGCCGGCGAGGACATCCGCTTCGGATTGGGTGCGATTCGCAATGTCGGAGCGAACGTCGTCGACGCAATCCGCACGGCGCGAGACGAGAAGGGCACCTTCGAGAGTTTCCATGATTTTCTGGTCAAGGTGCCCGTGCAGGTTGCGAACAAGCGCACCGTGGAATCGCTCGTGAAAGCCGGCGCTTTCGACTCGCTGGGCGCTACGCGGCGAGCGCTCATCGAAATTCACGAAGACGCGATCGATGCTGCGGTCACGCAAAAGCGCGCCGAAGCGAACGGCCAGGTGGGATTCGATTTTGACAGCCTGTGGGAGGAGCCGCAACCCGTCAACAAAGTGCCGGATCGGCCGGAATGGTCCAAGCGCGACAAACTCGCGTTCGAACGGGAGATGCTGGGGCTCTACGTGTCCGATCATCCGCTCGCCGGGATGGAACTTCAACTCGCCAAACATGCGAGCATCGGAATCGCCGAACTCCTCACGGGAGAAGCCGCCTCGGACGGCGAGACTGTGTCGATCTCGGGCCTCATCACGAGCGTTCAGCACCGCACGGCGCGCAAGAGCGGCAATCCGTACGGGATCATCCAGGTCGAGGATTTCGGCGGCGAAATCTCGATCATGTTCCTCGGGAAGACGTATCAGGAATTTTCACCCGCACTTGTCAACGATTCGATCGTCGTCGTGAAGGGGCGCGTGAATTTGCGGGACGATGGAGTCGCGCTTCACGCCGTGAGCATGTTCTCGCCGGATCTCGGTCAGAGCCTCGGCGCCGGTCCTCTCGTGATTTCCGTGCCGGAGTTCCGGGCGACGACGGATGTCGTGTCCGCTCTCAATGACGTGCTCATCCGGCACTCCGGGGACAACGAAGTGCGATTGAAGCTAGTCAAGGGCGACACCGCTCGGATGTTCGAAGTGCCCTATCCCGTGAGTGTGAGCGCGGACCTCTACGGCGAATTGAAGTCGCTCCTGGGACCGAATTGCTTGAGTTAGCTGTCGCGGCCGTCACAAGGCGATGCCTCCCTTACGGTTCCAACTAGGCTGTTGCCCGCCATGATTTCCACGATCGATTTGCGCGGAACCGATTACTCACTTCGGGAGCTTCGCGACCTTGTCCCTCGGGCCCGAATCGATATCGGCGGCGCGACACTCGAGGCGAGTGTCCTCATTGACGACGTGCGTGCGCGCGGGGTCGAGGCGCTCAAGGATCAGGCCGAGAGGTTTGACGGCGTACGCACGCCGCACATCCGCGTCGAAAGGGCCGAAATCGATCGCGCCCTCTCGAAGCTGAAGCCGGATGTGCGCGCCGCACTGGAGGAAAGCATCCGCCGCGTTCAGCTCGTCTCTCGCGCGGCACTGCCGGTACCGGTTTCGACGGAACTCGCCGAGGGAGCGATCGTTTCCCATCGGTGGCGCCCGCTCGACCGAGTCGGCTTGTATGTTCCCGGCGGCAAGGCCGTGTATCCCTCGAGCGTCGTCATGAATGTCGTCCCGGCACAAATCGCCGGGGTCGGTTCTCTCGCGCTCGCGTCTCCCGCGCGCAAGGACGCCGCGGGTAGCGTCCACCCTGTGGTTCTCGCCGCCGCGGGACTATTGGGAATCGACGAGATCTATGCGATGGGCGGTCCCGGCGCGATCGGGGCGCTCGCCTACGGAGTGCCCGAAATCGAGCTCGAACCCGTCAGCATGATCACGGGACCCGGAAACGTGTGGGTTGCCGCGGCGAAGCGACTCGTCCGCGGAACCGTGGGAATCGACGCGGAGGCCGGGCCTACCGAGATTCTGGTCATCGCCGACGATTCGGCGGATCCTGTCCTTGTCGCCGCCGATCTCGTGAGCCAGGCCGAACACGACGAATTGGCTGCCGCGGTGCTCGTCACGGACTCCGCCAGTTTCGCTCGGCGGGTCGATGCCGAACTGGGGATGCTGGCCGAGAGCGCCAGAAAGGGCGCGCGCGTTCGAGCCGCTCTGAGCGGTCAGCAGTCAGCCATCGTTCTCGTCGATTCGGTTGCGAATGCGGTGGCGTTCAGCAACGCTTACGGTCCTGAGCACCTCGAGCTGCACGTGCGTGAGCCAGAGGCGCTCCTTCCCGACATCGATGGCGCGGGCGCAATCTTCCTCGGCCCGGATTCTCCCGTGAGCCTTGGCGACTACCTTGCGGGATCGAACCACGTGCTTCCCACGGGTGGGCAAGCGCGGTTCGCTCCCGGGCTCGGTGTGCATACCTTCCTGCGAGCTCAACAGATCATCGAATACGATCGTTCGGCGCTCGATGCGGTTCGCGGCCACATTGAGACTCTCGCTTCCGCGGAAGAGCTGCCGGCCCACGCGGACGCGGTCACAGCCCGTTTTCGCGGAGATCCCCGTGTCGGGTCCCCGACGGTGCCGTAGGCTTGGCGCACCATGTTCTGTCCGTTCTGCCGGTATCCGGATTCGAGGGTCGTCGATTCGCGCACGAGCGACGACGGACTGTCGATTCGCCGCCGCAGACAGTGTCCCGAGTGCGGACGGCGGTTCAGCACGACGGAGACTGCGAGCCTCAACGTCGTCAAACGCAGTGGGGTCGTCCAGCCGTTCAGCCGCGAGAAAATCGTGGCCGGAGTGCGCAAGGCCTGCCAGGGGAGACCGGTCACGGATACCGATTTGGCCGTGCTCGCGCAACGAGTCGAGGAGTCGATCCGCGCGACGGGGGCCTCGCAAATCGATGCCAACGACATCGGGTTGGCTATTCTTCCCCCTCTTCGCGAACTCGATGAAGTCGCCTATTTGCGCTTTGCGAGCGTCTACCAGGGATTCGATTCGCTCGAGGATTTCGAATCGGCAATCTCTCTTCTGCGGATCGAACACGATTCCGCCCAGGCATCCGAATAGCGCGCCCCAGACCGGCCCCGGCTAGAGAATGTATCGATTCCTTTTCCGATTCTTTTTGTCGCGGATGGACGCTGAACGCGCGCACGCATTGGCATTCGCCGTCATCCGGATGCTCGGGGTGCCCGGCATCGGCGCCATCGCGCGGAAGTGGACACGACCCGATCCGTCTCTCGCGGTCACCGCCATGGGACTGACGTTCTCCTCACCATTCGGCCTCGCCGCCGGATTCGACAAGGACGCGACGGCGATTCGGGGACTCGGGAACCTCGGATTCGGGCACATCGAAGTGGGAACGCTCACAGCTCTCGCGCAAGAGGGCAACCCCCGCCCGCGGTTGTTTCGACTCGTCCGGGATCGAGCCGTGATCAATCGGATGGGCTTCAACAATCACGGATCGTTGGCGGCGGTTGAACGAATAAGTCGAACTCGCACTCGCGGCGGTCCGATCGTCGGCGCCAATATCGGGAAGTCCCGACTGGTCGAAGTCGACAACGCGATTGCCGATTATGTCGAGAGCGCGCGTCGCCTCGCACCGGTCTCGGATTACCTCGCCGTGAACGTGAGCTCGCCGAATACGCCGGGATTGCGGGGTCTCCAGGAACTGGATCGGCTCGAACCACTGCTCGCCGCCGTCTCCGCCGAGGCGGGGAAAACGCCGACTCTCGTCAAGATCGCGCCGGACTTGAGCGACGAACAGATCACTCGAGTGTGCTCTCTCGCGGTCGCGGTCGGTCTCGCCGGCGTGATAGCGGTCAATACGACGTTGTCGCGCGAGGGACTCGCGACGGATCGTGCGATTGTCGCCGCCGCGGGGGAGGGCGGGCTATCCGGCGCCCCGCTCGCAGCGCGTTCCCTCTCCGTGCTCCGCGTCATACGTTCGGCGGTTCCCCACGATTTCTGCGTCATCTCCGTCGGGGGTGTTGAATCCGCTGACGATGTCGCAGAACGGCTGGGCTCGGGCGCCACGCTCGTGCAGGGATACACGGGGTTTCTCTATCGAGGGCCGCTGTGGGCGCGCGAAATCAACCGCGGGCTTCGTCGGCGGATCAAACCGGATATTGACCGCGCTTGACTTGTGGTTTGGGCAGGCGCATGACGCGCAATTGCATCGCCCTCATCGCGGCGTACCAGCGGGTTCCGGATTGCACTTTTTCAGCGCCGAACTTGGCGCCGAGTCGGCGCGTGACGATGATGCCGAGAATGATGCTGTCGATGACCGCCGCGAGGAAGAACAGCCACAGCCCTGCGATGCCAATGAGTTGGAACACCTGATCGCTGATGAAGGTCAGGATGATGACGATGAACATCACGGGGATGAGGACCTCGCCGACGCTGAATCGCGCGTCGACGTAGTCGCGAATCCAGCGGCGCTGGGGACCCTTGTCTCGAATCGGAAGGTACTTTTCGTCGCCGGCGGCCATTCCGATTCGCGCCTTTTCGCGAACCTCGGCCATTTTCTGACGCGATTCTCTCGTCGCGGCGCGGCGATCGTTGCTCACGAGGGGTCGCAGGTTCGCAGCTTCGCGTTCCTTTCGCGTCGGTGTCGGTCGCCCCTTTCCCGATGTCGTGCTGTCGGTATTGAGGTCAAAGTCGACGTTGTCTTCGCTGCGTGCTGGCTTCGCCACGGTCCATCCCTGCTTTCGGTCTGCGGTTAAGATTACCCGCATGACCACTTCTCACGACGACGCCTCCACTCTGACCGCCCTGACCGATGCGGTTGCGAGCGGATTGCCGTCCGCGATCGCCGAGCTCGCGAGCCTCGTTCGAATCCCTTCGGTGTCCTGGGCCGCCTTCGATCCCGAGAACGTGCACAAGAGCGCGGAAGCGGTGGTCGAGCTCGTGAGCGGGCTCGGCGTATTCGAGTCGGTCTCGATCTCACGTGCAGCGATCGGGACGTCCGAAACTCTCGGTCAGCCGGCGGTCCTGGCGACGCGTGCCGCTCGGAACGGCCGGCCCACGATTCTGCTGTACGCGCACCATGACGTGCAGCCTCCCGGCAAGGACGACGATTGGGAGTCTGCGCCCTTCGAGCCCACGGTGCGCGGCGATCGCTTGTACGGGCGCGGTGCAGCGGATGACAAAGCGGGCGTCATGGCGCATATCGCCGCGATTCGCGCGCTCGTCGAAACCTGCGGAGCCGACTTCGATCTCGGCCTCGTCCTCTTTTTCGAGGGCGAAGAAGAATTCGGCTCCCGCTCGTTCAAGAACTTCCTGGTTCAGCATCGCGCCGAACTCGCGGCCGATGTGATCGTCGTGGCCGACTCGGACAATTGGGATATCGATACCCCCGCGCTGACGGTCGCGCTGCGGGGAAACGTGACTTTCCGGCTGACCGTGCGCACGCTCGATCATGCGTCGCACTCCGGCATGTTCGGCGGCGCGGCACCGGATGCCATGCTCGCCATGATCCGACTGTTGTCGACGCTTCATGACGACGCGGGCAGCGTCGCCGTCGCCGGCCTCACGAGCACCGAGGGTGACACTCCGCACTATCCGGAGTCGCAATTGAGCCAGGAGGCAGCGTTCCTGGACGGCGTCACCTCGATCGGGACGGGGTCGATTCCGAGCCGGTTGTGGTACCAGCCCTCGATCACCGTCACGGGAATCGACGCACCGACGGTCGCCAACGCCTCGAATACCTTGCTGCCGGCGGTTTCCGTTCGCGTGAGTGCGCGGATCGCGCCGGGCCAAAGCGCTCGAGACGCGTTCGAGGCGATGGAGCGCCACATCCGGGACAATGCTCCCTTCGGCGCGACGATCGAAATCGACGACATCGACAAGGGCGACCCGTTCCTCGTCGACACGAGCGGTTGGGCTGTCGCCGAAGTCAAGCGCGCGATGGCGGACGCGTGGGGAGTGGAGCCCGTCGAGACCGGAATCGGAGGTTCGATTCCCTTCATTTCCGATCTCGTCGAACTGTTCCCTTCCGCGCAAATCCTGGTCACGGGAGTCGAAGACCCGGATTCTCGAGCGCACAGTCCCAATGAGTCGCTGCACCTCGGAGTGTTCCGACGCGCCGTTCTGACGGAAGCGGTGCTGCTGTCGCGACTGAACTCGCGGGGGTGATGCGCTTACACTGGAGAGTGAACGAGGGAGCATGCAATGTCTGACACCACCACGGTCGCCACCGAAACCCCCACGCATGGAGTTTCTCTGACCGCCACCGCCGCCGACAAGGTCCGCGCGTTGTGCGAGCAAGAGGGCAGGGACGACCTTCGACTTCGCGTGGCCGTTCAGCCCGGTGGATGCTCCGGGCTCATCTATCAGTTGTACTTCGACGAACGACTGCTCGACGGCGATAGCACTGTCGAGTTCGACGGGGTCGAGGTCGTCGTCGACAAGATGAGCGTTCCGTATCTCGACGGAGCGAAGATCGACTTCGAAGACACGATCCAGAAGCAGGGCTTTACGATCGATAATCCCAACGCGGCGGGCAGTTGTGCTTGCGGAGACTCATTTCACTAGCTTTTAAGCCATTTTCGGGCCGTGAGTGGCATGGCAAGGCGCGTCCTTCGGAGTAGGCTGGGAAGCGTTCAATAGACTGCAGTTGTCAGTCTCCGCGTCATCCGAGAGGTCTTCCAGTGCGTTCTCCTCGTCGTCTCCGATGGATTGCCATCCCGGTCGCGTTAGGCCTGGCAGCAGCTCTTGCCGGATGCACCCAGCAGCAATTGCGCGGTTTCCTTCCCGGCGAGCCCGGCATCACGAACCACACCGACTCGATCACAGGGCTGTGGGTCACGAGTTGGATCGTGCTCCTCGGTGTCGGCCTCATCGTGTGGGGCCTCATCATTTGGACGGCTGTCGTCTATCGACGCCGCAAGGGGCAAACGGGCCTCCCCGTGCAATTGCGGTACAACATGCCCATCGAGATCTTCTACACGGTCGTTCCGCTCATTCTTGTGCTGGGCTTCTTCGCCTTCACGGCACGGGATCAGGCGAACATTGAACAACCGACCCAGAACCCCGACGTTCAAATTCAGGTCTTCGGCAAGCGCTGGTCGTGGGACTTCAACTACTTGAATGTCGGACCGGATAACAAGGGCGTGTATACGCAAGGAATCCAGGCGCAGGAAATCGATCAGGACCCTTACATCGATGAAAGCAAGCTCCCGATTCTCTATTTGCCGGTCAACAAGACGGTCGAACTCGATATCGAGAGCCGCGACGTCGTCCACTCGTTCTGGGTACCGGACTTCCTCTACAAGAAGGACATGATCCCCGGCAAGACGAACTTCATCTACTTCACACCGACGAAAATCGGCGAGTACATGGGCAAGTGCGCCGAATTGTGCGGCGAGTACCACTCGCTCATGCTGTTCAAGGTTCGCGTGGTCTCGGAGGCCGACTACGAGGCGTACATTCAAAGCCTCGTCACGAAGGGCAATACGGGAATTCTCGGCCCCGAATACAACACGAATACCAATCAGCCGGGGAATGAAGCCCCGACCGGTAACGAGTAGGGCAGCAGATCATGAGCACAACGACGACAGCACCGCACGCGACAGCACCGCACAAGCCCGGCCAGCCTTCGCGAGGCAGTGGGCAGAACTTCGGGGCATCGCGTGTGGGGTCCAAAGGCGATCTCATCGTTGACTGGATCACGACGACCGATCACAAAAAGATCGGCTACCTCTACCTGATCACGTCCTTCATCTACTTCTGCCTCGGCGGCGTGATGGCCCTCGTCATCCGGGCCCAGCTGTTCGAACCCGGACTGTCGCTGCTGCAGACGAAGGATCAGTACAACCAGCTCTTCACGATGCACGGCACGATCATGCTGCTCATGTTTGCGACGCCGCTTTTCGCGGGATTCGTCAATGTGATCATGCCGCTGCAAATCGGCGCACCGGATGTCGCGTTCCCGCGGCTCAACGCCTTCGCCTATTGGCTCTACAACTTCGGAAGCCTCATCGCCGTCGCCGGGTTCCTCACGCCGCAAGGCGCCGCCTCATTCGGTTGGTTTGCCTACGCGCCGCTATCGTCGACGACATTCTCGCCGGGCGCCGGCGGGAACTTATGGGTCTTCGGTCTCGCAATGAGCGGATTCGGGACCAT
>JAHBST010000067.1 GCA_019638975.1 Cryobacterium sp. | reverse complement strand
TGCCCCGGCTCCGAACCCCTGGCCGGTGGGCCGCAGGGCGGAAGTCACACTCTCATCGTACCGGTGCACCCCACCCATCCCACTGCCTGCTGTCCGAAATGAAGGAGTTGTGGACGCCAATTGCAGTGATTCCGGTGTGCCGCAATTCAGTGGCTGCCGGATCTCCTTCATTTCGGACAGATTCGCGGGAACGCCGCGCCGTCGCGAATCCCGTAAGATTCTTGGAGGCCGTCGCAGTAACACCGCGGCACTGCCTGGAGAATTCGCCTAGTGGCCTATGGCGCACGCTTGGAAAGCGTGTTGGGTGCAAGCCCTCGGGGGTTCGAATCCCCCATTCTCCGCCATGTGATGTCTCGCGACATAGGTCTCATATGTCGCGAGACATTGGTCACTTTTAGGGCCAACTACCGGGGGGTTTGAGCTGGTCTCGCCAATAGCCGTACGTGGGTTCGATGTGGTGCCCGCCCGCTTCGCGGTCAATTTTCGTCATGAGCGCGACGGACCGGCGACTCCCTGACGTGAGTCGAGGATGCCTCGTACATTACCCAGCACAGGTCCTCTTGCGATTCGCGGGCTATATTGCGAGCAATCATGACGTTCCAGTCGAAGGAGAATGAGGATGCCGACAGATCAGTACCATGAGCCGCCCGAGGAACTTTCCGCGGAGGTGAGGACCTTCGCCAGAATGTGCGCGAGCCTCTCGGAAGAAGCCGAGGCGATCGGCTGGTACGAGCAGCGAATAGCGGTCGAAAAGGATCCCGTTGCCCGAGCCATCATGACGGATTCGCTCGGCGAAGAGTACAAGCACTTCAGCATGGAGCTCGAGTTTCTTCTCCGCGCCAAACCGAAGTGGCGGGAGATCGCCGAGGGCATCCTGTTCTCCAAGGGGGACATCGTCGAGCACGGTGAGAAGGCGGAAGCCGAGGCGGGATGAGTCCGCGCTGGCATCCGTCACGCCCGTGATGAGCGCTCGTTTCGAGGAACTCGATTGGCAGCAAACCCCGATGGGGGAGCTCTCGCTCCGGCGTCGCATCGAACCGACACTCGGCGTCGAGGTCTTCGAGGTGAAGCTCGGCGAAGAGTTTCTGATGTCGAGCCTGTTCACGGTCGCCGAGGTGGCGCTCGCCGATCTTGGCCTGGCTGCGTCATCCGGCGAAAACTTGGACGTGCTCGTCGGAGGGTTGGGTCTGGGATATACCGCTGTTGCGGCACTCGCAAACCCGCGGGTCGCATCCCTCGACGTGATCGATGCGCTCCCCGCCGTCATCGACTGGCATGAGCGAGGACTGCTGCCGACATCCGCTGCACTGAAGGGCGACACCCGGACGACGCTCATCCTGGACGATGTCTTCGCCGTCATGCGAAGCGAGCCGGCTCGGCAATATGACGCGATTCTGCTGGATGTCGACCACTCACCCCGACATCAGCTGGACCCGAGCCATGCGGACCTGTACACCGAACCTGGCCTCCAACGGGTGAGCGCGCACCTCGCCGTTGGCGGCGTCTTCGCGCTCTGGTCGGATGACCCGCCGGACGACGAATTCATGTCTCGACTCGGGTCCGTCTTCGACAACCCGGTCGCCCATGCTGTCGACTTCGACAACGCGCTCACGGGAGGTGTCTCCTCGAATACCGTGTATGTCGCCGCTCGCGCGGCCTAACGATTCGGTTACCGAACGGTACACGCGGGGTCGCCTGCATCACTATTGAGGCATGCGCGGACGAACCAGATCGATCGGATCGATCGTGACGTTCGTGGCGGCCATTGTCCTGCTCGCCGGATGCGATAGTTTTGCCGCAGATCCGGTCGCAGTGACGCTCGTCGAGGGTACCCCCATTGCCCGGTTCTGCCTCCCTGGCACGATCACGGGAATCTACGTGAAAACCTACGACAGCGAGAATAGCGACGACAACGGCTCCCGTGCACGGATTGTGTGGTCGGCGTCAGGCTCGACGACGGTGTCTGGCGGCGACGAGTTGCCGATCGGAGTGGCGCCGCCTGGCATGGAATCGACGTTCGACGGCGGAGTCGATTTTCAGAGCATGGACTTCTCCTTCAATGCCGATGTCATCGACAGCTACGGTCTGCACCACTTCTACACCTATGTGGAGGGTGCCGAACTGGCGGAGGATGTGTGGGTCAACACCTATGGAGTCGTCGATGTGCCCTGCATTCGCGACACGTGCCCCCCTGGTTACGCTTGCAACAATCAGTGGCCGCAACCAACGGGCGCACCGACCAAACGCGAGCCGACATGGGTTCCGACCGCGAGCCCTGAACCGTAGTCTTTTCGATCATCGGCGCCGCGTCGTGCCGAAAATCCCTCTCACGATGGTCGTCACGAGCGATTGGCCCTTTCGCGAGCCAAGAAAGTCGACGATCGGGTTCGACTCTTTGCGCGTCGAGCGCCCGGCGGAAGAGCGGGATCGCGTCGACTTCGGCGCAGTGGTCTTCGGTTCGGTCTTCTCCCACTCGCGTTGCATCCGCTCGTAGTCCGCTCGCGCTTGCGCGGCCTCATCCAGCGCGGTTTGCGCGTCGCGCTGAGCGGATGCCGCCGCCGATGCCGCAGCGAGCTTCTTCGCGAGGATCTCGCGCGCAGACTCCGGGTCGATGACTTTGCCGTATTTCGCCTGCAGGGGTGACGCAGCGACCGCCGCCTTCACGGCATCCGCCGACGCGGGATCCATGGAACCCTGCGGCGCACGCATTCGCGTCCATGCGACCGGTGTGGGCGCTCCCGTTTCGCTCATAACCGTGACGATCGCCTCGCCGATCGCGAGTTGCGTGAGCACTTCCTCGAGGTTGTAACCCGACATCGGATACGTGGATACGGTCGCACGCAGCGCCTTCGCGGCATCCGGAGTGTGCGCGCGGAGCTGGTGCTGGATGCGCGAGCCGAGCTGGGCGAGCACGTCATCCGGAACATCCTTCGGCGTCTGCGTCACAAAGACGATGCCGACGCCTTTCGAGCGGATGAGCCGCACCGTTTGGATGATCGACGCGAGAAAATCCTTCGACGCGTCCTGGAAGAGCAAGTGCGCCTCATCGAAGAAGAACACGAGTTTCGGCTTGTCCGTGTCCCCGACTTCCGGCAGGTCGTTGAACAGATCAGCGAGCAGCCACATGAGAAACGTGGAGAACAGGGCCGGCTTGTCCCGAACGCCAGGCACTTCAAGCAGGCTGATGACGCCGCGGCCATCGGATGCCGTGCGCAGAAACTCCGCCGTGTCGATCTCCGGCTCCCCGAAAAACACGTCGGCGCCCTGATCGGCGAACGCAATGAGGTTGCGCAGGATGACCCCGACGGTGGCCGTCGAAAGCCCGCCGAGGTCTTTCAGATCATCCTTGCCTTCGTTCGTGAGCCACGTGAGCACGGCGCGAAGGTCCGCGAGGTCGACGAGCGGGAGGCCGGCACTCGCGGCGTAGTGGAACACGAGCCCGAGGGATGACTCTTGCGTGTCGTTGAGCGCGAGCACTTTGGACAGCAAGGTCGGGCCGAACCCGGTGAGAGTCGCGCGCACGGGAACGCCCATGCCCACACCGCCGAGGCTGAAGTACTCCGTGGGGAAACTCGTGGGGCTCCAGTCCTGGCCTATCCCTCTCGTGCGCGCGAGCAGTTTGTCGCTCGACGCTCCCGGCGCCGAGACTCCCGTGAGGTCTCCTTTGATATCTGCCGCGAAAACGGGTACGCCGGCAGCCGACAATTGCTCCGCGAGCACTTGCAGCGTGCGGGTCTTGCCCGTGCCGGTCGCGCCGGCGACAAGGCCGTGTCGGTTGAGCATCCCGACAGGGATCCGCACTTGGGCCGACGGGTCGGGGTCGCCATTGACGAGCGCCCCGAGCTCCAGCACGGAACCGTCGAAGGCGTAACCGGCTTTGATGGTTGCGACTGCGTCAGCGCTCAGGGGCGCCGGCGGATGGATGCCCCCTTCGAGACGGCCCGCGGCCTCCTCTGGGAGCGGTGCCGGTATCGAGGCGGCATCCGCCTGAGCCTTCGCGAGCGCCGCCTCGGCATCTGCGACGGCTTTCTTCGCTGCCGCTACCGGGTCTGTATCCGTCATGCCGTCAAGCTTATGCGCGGCCTACTGCTCGCGAATGCCCCACTGCTGCCCGTAGCCGCCGTCCGATTCAGATGCCGCCATGAGGTCGAGGAACGGCTTCGCGTCGAACGCCTCAGGGCCGAGCACCCCAGCGCCGGTCCACACACCCGTCGCGAGCAACTCGAGCGCGATGACGGGGTTCAGCGCGGTCTGCCACACGACGCACTGGCTCTCGTACTCGGCCATCGTCCACTCGTTGTCGCTCACGTGATAGAGGTACGTCGAGCGAGCTTTGCCGTCGGTGCCGGTCCCGGTCACCCACACGCCGGCGCATGTCTTGCCGGTCATCCGCGGGCCGATCGTCGCGGGGTCGGGGAGCCCCGCCGCCACGACGTCGCGGGGTGCGACCATGACGGGGCCATCCGCAGATCGCACTCGCACGGGTTGCGTTTTGTCGAGGCCGAGTTGATTGAGCGTCTTGAGGATGCCGATGAACTCCTCGCCGAGCCCGTACTTGAAAGTCACGCGCTTCGCGGGCAGCCAGCGCGGCATGAGGAGCACCTCTTCGTGCTCGACGTTGACGCACTCGACGGGCCCGATCCCCTCCGGGAAGTCGAACACCTCGGGCTCGCTGAACGGCGCCGTCGTGTACCAGCCCCGGTCCTTCTCCCAAATGACGGGCGGGTTCAGGCACTCCTCGATCGTCGTCCAGATGCTGAAGGATGGCGCAAAGATCTCGTTGCCGGCTTCGTCGCGCACGACGAGATTCGCGCCGTCTCGAACGCCGAGCTCGTCGACGTCGCTGAACAAGTGGTCGACCGCGTACCGGGCGAAGACATCCGACATGCCCGGCTCGACGCCCATCCCCACAAGCGCGAGGCGCCCCGCCTTCTCCCAGTCGGGGCTTTGCGCGAACTGGTCATCGCCGAGCTTTACGCCCGTCTCTTCATGCGGGTTTGTCGGATGCGGCTCCGACAGACTCATGGCCATGTCGAGGTAATCCGCCCCCGCCGCGAGTGCACCCGCGAAGATCGTCGGAACGAATTTCGGCTCGACCGCGTTCATCACGTGAGTGGCACCGTGCTCCTTCGCGACCGCGGCGACGTCATCCGGATTCGAGGCGTCGATTTTCGCGGCGACGAAACGTCCGCCTTGCGGACCGTGCTTCGCTTCCACCCACGCGACTGTCGCTTCAGCCCGAGCAAGGTCGTAATCGCTCACGATCATGGTGTCGAAGAATGAGCGGCGGGCGGCGATCTTCGCGATCGCATTTCCGACGCCTCCGGCGCCGACCAGGAGAATTCTCATGAGCCAACGCTACCGGTTACGCCAGCGGGAGCCTATGCCGTTCATTCTGATTTCGTCGCGACGGCGGGTTTTCGCTCGCGATTCAGTCGCGAAGCGAGCGGCGCCCAGACGATAACAGCAATCCCGGCCCCGACGAGCACGCCTCCGATCGTGTCGCTCAGCCAATGCGCGCCGAGATACGTGCGGCTCAGGGCCATGACAGCCGTGTAGATGGCACCCGCGTACCAAACCCATGCGCGGGAGAAGATGAGGGCGAGCGATACGGCGATCGTCGCGGCATTCGCAACATGGCCGGACGGGAACGATCCGATGTCGCTCACGACGAGGATATCCTCCGGCCGCGGTCTGTCGAACATCGCCTTGAGGGCCTGTACGACAATCACGCTGAGCAGAACAGCGGCTCCGTAATAGAGCGCGGACCACCGCTTTCTCGCGATAACGAGCCCGAGAATGGTGCCCACCGGTACGGCGATTTTCGCAAACCAGCCTCCACCGAGGAAGTTGAGGACCAACGCGGGAACGTCGAGCCACGCCGCGCGGTTCTCGACCATTTCGCTCATCCAGGCCTGATCGAAGAGAAACGGCCCGTTGTGGCGGACGAAAATGAGCGCGCCGATGCCTACGGCCAACGCCACCGAGACGAGCCCGCTCACCCATGGCCAGTGGCGAGAAGCCCGTCGGGCGGCAGCGCCACTCGGATGCTCGTCCATCATCAGAGCCTACGGTTATCGCACGAGCGCGGGAACGGTCCCGGGCCTCACGACGAGCCACAGAGAGGCGACGGAAAAGACAGCCGTGACCGCCATGACGCCGCCCATAGGCACCGCGGAATCGATGCCCAGCACGCCGACGATCGGCGAGATCGCGCCGGCCAGACCGAAGTTCAACGCGCCGAGGACGGAAGCCGCGGTACCGGCCTCCTTCGGGTGGTTCGCGAGTGCGAGCACTTGCACCATGGGAAACCCGAAACCGCACGCCGTGATGAAGCACCACAAGGGGATGAGAATGGCGATGAGGCCGAAGTGCATGAGGTCCACGACGACAATCGCGAGGGCAGCGCACAACAGCACTGCCGTCGAGACGGAGAGAATCCACTGCGGGCCCACGTACTTCGCGAGGCGAGACGAGATCTGCACGCCCGCAACGACGCCGATCGAATTGACGGCGAAGAGAATGCCGAACTCCTGCGGACTCAAGCCATACACCTGCTGGAAGAGGAACGAGGATGCCGACAGGTAGGCGAAGAGCCCCGAAAACGTCATCCCCGAAATGATCGCCACGCCCACGAAAATGCGGTCGCTGAAAATCGAGCGGTACCGCTCCCACACGGTCGTGTGCCCCGTATCGATCCGCCGAGCGGGCGGAAGCGTCTCCACGATGAAGAGCGCGGTCGCGACAACCACCAGGATCCCGTACGCCGCAAGAAAGTAGAAAATGCCCCGCCAGTCGAGGATGCGCAAGAGCTGCGAGCCGATGACGGGCGCGAGGATCGGGGCGAGTCCGTTGACGAGGGCCAGTCGCGAGAGCATCCGAACGAGCGGAAGGCCGCCGAACAAGTCGCGGACCATCGCCATCGCCACCACGCCGCCTGCCGCTGCGCCGACGCCTTGCAGCACCCGGAACAACCCGAGCGCGACGATATTCGGGGCGAACGCCACCGCGAAACTGGCGGCGACGTGCAGAGCCGTCGCAAGGATGAGCGGCAATCGGCGGCCGACTCGATCGCTCCAGGGGCCGACGACGAGTTGCCCGAGGCCGAAGCCGACGGCGGTCGCCGTCAGGGTCAGTTGGATGAGCGCGGTCGAAACGCCGAAATCGCGCTCGAGTGCCGGGAACGCGGGCAAGTACAGGTCGACCGTGAACGGGCCGAGCGCGGTGAGCGCCCCGAGCACGAGCACGTACACGAGGCGCTGACGGCCGGAAAGCGAGTCGCCGGGATGAATGACGGTTGTCACAGAGAATCCACGGTTGAACTCTACGCAATCGGGTCGGCGAGGAGCGGCGCGAACGCCAGTTCCGCAGCTCCGAGCATGAGGACGTCGCGCCCGAGAGTCGCGGGCACGATAGTGACCGATTCGCGACTCGCCGCGAGCGGGGAGGCGAGCGAAATCCGCTCGAATTCGTCCGGCGCCGAGGAATGCAGCGCCGCCAGGAATCCTCCGAGCACGATCCGGTCTGGGTTGAAAGCATTGATCACGTTTCGCACGGCAATGCCCAGGAATGAAAGCTGCCGGCGAACCTCCGCGCGCAACGGCCGCGCGGTGGACGCGGCGAGCGCGGCAGAAAGCTCGTCGCTCTGGTCGTCCCGCAATCCAGTCAGTTGAAGCAAGGGATCGCGGCGCACTTCCGTTTCGAGGCATCCGATCGCTCCGCAATGGCACTGGCGGCCACCACTGTTGACGAGAGTGTGGCCGATCTCGCCCGCGTAGCCCGACGAGCCCGCCAACGGCACGCCGCCGACGATGATCCCTCCGCCGATACCGCTCGCGCCTCCATTGAGATACACCATGAGCCGCGCGTCGGCTCCGGCCCCCCGCAAGCTTTCGGCGTTGGCCCCGACGTTGGCATCGTTGGCCGAGAACACCGGCAGGCGAGTTGCGGCGCGAAGCAATTCGGAGAACGGTTCGTCGACCCATGCGAGGTGGGGCGCGAGGCGGACCACTCCATCGGCCTCGCGAACCAGCCCGGGGATCGCGGCGCCGATGCCCGCGACGCGCCGACCCCGGAGGTCGAAACTGTCGATCATGCGGGCGATGTTCGAGACGACGGTTTCGATGCTCGTGTCCGTTCGAAGCGCGTGACGTTCGCGTTCGATGATCTCGCCGCCGAGACCGACGAGCGCGAGGGAAATCGCGTCGACCTCCGGATTGACGGCGATGGCGCAGACGCCTCGCGCCGGACGGACGAAGCGGCTGGGTCGACCCGGTCGATCCTGCGAGGCCGACTCCGCTTCAACCACGAGTTTCGCGTTGACCAGCTCTGCGACCAATTGGGACACCGTCGAACGGTTCAGCCCGGACAATTCGGTCAGTCTCGAACGTGGCACGCCGCCGCTCCGGTGAACGGCCGTGAGCAGAAGCGAAAGATTGTGGCGGTGAACATCGTCGGTGTGATTGCGTCCGGGCGCGTGTCCGATTATGTTCATAGCAACAACAAATACCCTGTGGAGGGGAAAATGGCAACGCCGACACTCGCGCACACTCCAACACCCGCCGACAAATTCTCCTTCGGCCTCTGGACCATCGGATACAACGGCAACGACCCTTTCGGCGGGCCGACTCGCCCCCACCTCGACGTCGTCGAAGCAGTCACTCGACTGGCCGAGCTCGGCGCGTGGGGATTGACCTTCCACGACGACGACCTCTTCGCGTTCGGTTCCACGGATGCCGAGCGCCAAACGCAAATCGACCGCCTCACGCAAGCGCTCGCCGACACCGGACTTGTCGTCCCCATGATCACGACGAACCTGTTCAGCGCCCCCGTGTTCAAGGACGGCGGATTCACTTCGAACGACCGCGCGGTACGGCGCTTCGCCTTGCGCAAAGTACTGCGCAACCTCGACCTCGCCGCCGAACTCGGGGCGAAGACCTTCGTCATGTGGGGAGGTCGCGAGGGCGCGGAATACGACGCGGCCAAAGACATCCGCTCGGCGCTCGAACGGTACCGCGAAGCCGTCAACCTGCTCGGGGACTACGTGACCGACAAGGGCTACGACATCCGCTTCGCGATCGAGCCGAAACCGAACGAGCCGCGGGGCGACATCCTGCTGCCGACCGTCGGACATGCGCTCGCGTTCATCGAAACGCTCGAGCGGCCAGAGCTCGTCGGCGTCAACCCCGAAGTCGGGCACGAGCAAATGGCGGGGCTCAACTTCGCGGCCGGGATCGCCCAGGCGCTCTATCAGGGCAAGCTGTTCCACATCGACCTCAACGGCCAGCGCGGGATCAAATATGACCAGGATCTCGTGTTCGCGCACGGCGACCTCTACAACGCGTTCGCGCTCGTCGACCTGCTCGAGAACGGCGGGCCGGATGGCGGACCGACGTATGACGGACCGCGGCACTTCGACTACAAGCCGTCGCGCACCGAAGACATCAACGGGGTGTGGGATTCCGCCGCCGCGAACATGCGGAACTACCTCCTGTTGAAGGAGCGGGCTGCCGCGTTTCGCGCCGACCCCGAAGTGCAGGCAGCCCTTGTCGCGGCGAAAGTTCCTGAGCTCTCGGTGCCGACGCTCGGGAGCGGCGAGTCCTACGACGATCTGCTCGCCGACCGCAGCGCGTTCGAGGACTTCGACGCCGGCAGTTATTTCGGCGCGAAGGGTTTCGGCTTCGTGCGCCTGCAGCAACTCGCGACCGAGCACCTCCTCGGTGCCCGCTAACTAGCTTTCATCATTCAGGAGGGTGTGGTGCCGGTGTTGCGTGTGAGGTTCGGTCGGACGGCACCCGGATTCACTTCTGTCACAGAAACTCCTGAATGATGAAAGCACTCGCGGCGGGGGTGGACTCGTCGACACAAAGCTGCAAAGTCGTGGTGTGCGACCTCGCGACTGGCGCGATCGTGCGCTCGGGCCGCGCTTCGCATCCGGCCGGTACCGAAGTCGACCCCGAAGCTTGGTGGCTCGCGCTGCAATCCGCGGTCGCGGATGCCGGCGGGCTCGCTGACGTCGACGCCATCTCGATCGCGGGACAGCAACACGGCATGATCGTGCTCGATTCGGATGGCCGCGTGATCCGCTCCGCCCTGCTCTGGAATGACACTCGCTCAGCGCAATCCGCGAAGGACCTGATCTCCGAAGTCGGTGCCGCAGACTTCGCCCGCCGCACCGGCTCCGTGCCGGTAGCTTCGTTCACTCTCACGAAGCTCCGCTGGCTTGCGGATGCCGAACCCGCGAACGCCGCGAGAATCGCCGCCATTGCACTCCCGCACGATTGGCTCACCTGGCGCTTGCGCGGTTTTGGGCCGGCGGGCGACAGCCCTGTCGGTCCCGACCTGAGCGAGCTCTCGACAGATCGCTCGGATGCGAGCGGGACGAGCTACTTCGATCCGACCGCCAACTCCTACGATCGCGAACTCCTCGCCACCGCGTTGCGAGTCCCAAATGAAGGTCTTTTTCTGCCCCGCATCCTGGAACCCGCGTCAGCGCAGTCGGTCCCCGCAGAATCACCTTCATTTGGGTCGGGGCTGACGGTGGGCGCGGGGATGACGG
>JAHBST010000066.1 GCA_019638975.1 Cryobacterium sp. | reverse complement strand
CAGCAGTGAACAGTTTCGGGGCGCAAAGCGTTCTTTCCGTCGGGGGCAAGGCGTATCGCGTCTACCGGATCGACGCAGTGCCTGGCCACGAGAAGTTGCCGTTCAGCCTGAAGGTCCTTCTGGAGAACCAATTGCGAACCGAGGACGGCAAGAACGTCACAGCCGAGCAGATCACGGCGCTCGGTTCATGGAAACCGGAAGCCGAACCGAATACCGAGATCCAGTTCACACCGGCTCGCGTCATCATGCAGGATTTCACCGGTGTTCCCTGCATCGTCGACCTCGCGACGATGCGGGAAGCGGTAGCAGAACTGGGCGGAGACCCCAAGAAGATCAATCCTCTTGCTCCCGCCGAAATGGTCATCGACCACTCGGTCATCGCGGACCTGTTCGGCACCGAGAACGCGTTCGAGCGCAACGTCGAGATCGAATACGAGCGCAATGGCGAGCGGTACCAGTTCCTCCGCTGGGGCCAGACAGCGTTCGACGATTTCAAGGTCGTTCCGCCGGGCACCGGCATCGTGCACCAGGTCAACATCGAGTACTTGGCACGCGTCACGATGACTCGGACGGTCGATGGAGTGCTGAGCGCATATCCCGACACTCTCGTCGGGACGGATTCGCACACCACGATGGTCAACGGGCTCGGCGTCCTCGGCTGGGGAGTCGGAGGAATCGAAGCGGAAGCGGCCATGCTCGGCCAGCCGGTGTCGATGCTCATTCCGAAGGTTGTGGGGTTCAAGCTCACCGGCGCGATCCCGACGGGAGTGACGGCAACGGATGTCGTGCTCACGATCACGCAAATGTTGCGCGCGCATGGCGTCGTCGGCAAGTTCGTCGAATTCTATGGGGCCGGTGTTTCTCACGTTCCCTTGGCGAACAGGGCCACGATCGGCAACATGAGCCCCGAATTCGGGTCGACGGCAGCGATGTTCCCGATCGATCAGGTGACGCTCGACTACCTTCGACTCACGGGTCGCAGCGACGAGCAAATCGAGCTTGTCGAGGCTTATTCGAAGCTTCAGGGACTGTGGCACGACTCGGAGCGGGAGCCGGAATTCAGCGAATATCTGGAACTGGATCTCGGCACGGTTGTTCCATCGATCGCTGGACCCAAGCGGCCGCAGGATCGGGTTGAGCTCACGCAAGCGAAGACTCAGTTCGAGAAGGATCTGGACGCCTACGTTGCCGGCGCACACTCCAATCCGGCGGCAGTGGCCATGAAGGACGGGCGCGAATTCACGGTCGACCACGGGGCAGTCGCGATCGCGGCAATCACTTCGTGCACGAACACCTCGAACCCATCCGTCATGCTCGCCGCGGGACTTCTCGCCCGAAACGCGGTGAAGAAGGGATTGACGTCGAAGCCCTGGGTGAAGACGACGCTGGCTCCGGGATCGAAAGTTGTCACCGACTACTACGAAAAGGCCGGGTTGAACGGCTACCTGGAGGACCTCGGTTTCTATTTGGTCGGCTACGGGTGCACGACGTGCATTGGCAATTCTGGGCCCCTCGAAGAGGAAATCTCGGCCGCGGTGAACCGGAACGACCTCGCCGTGACTGCCGTTCTCTCGGGAAACCGTAATTTCGAAGGTCGAATCAACCCCGACGTGAAAATGAACTATCTGGCGAGTCCGCCTCTCGTTATCGCGTATGCGCTTGCGGGTTCGATGGATTTCGATTTCGACGTGCAGGCTCTCGGTCAGGATTCCGAAGGAGCGGATGTCTTCCTTCGGGATATCTGGCCGGACGCCGCGGAAGTGCAGAAGACGATCGATGAGTCCATCGACAGCGGCATGTTCGACAAGCAATACTCCGGCGTATTCGACGGCGACGAACGCTGGACCTCGCTCCCGACTCCCGCTGGAGACGTTTTCGAGTGGAACGACGCGTCGACGTATGTTCGCCGACCGCCATATTTCGATGGAATGACGATGGAACTCACTCCCGTGAGCGACATTTCCGGCGCCCGCGTCCTCGCGACGCTCGGCGACTCGGTGACGACCGACCACATCAGCCCAGCCGGCAGCATCAAGTCCGATAGTCCCGCCGGGCAATACCTGACCGCTCACGGCATCGATCGGAAGGACTTCAACTCCTACGGATCGCGGCGTGGCAACCACGAAGTCATGATCCGCGGAACTTTCGCCAACATCCGATTGCGCAATCAATTGCTGTCCTCTGCAAACGGCGGGGCAGGCGTCGAAGGCGGCTACACGCGCGATTTCACAGCGTCGGATGCCCCGCAAGCCTTCATTTATGACGCTGCGCAGAACTATCGTGCCGAAGGTATCCCGCTCGTCGTGCTCGCGGGCAAGGAATACGGTTCGGGTTCGAGTCGCGACTGGGCGGCAAAAGGCACGAGCCTCCTCGGAGTTCACGCGGTCATCGCGGAGAGCTTCGAGCGCATCCACCGGTCGAATTTGATCGGAATGGGTGTTGTGCCGTTGCAGTTTCCCGCCGGTGAAAGCTGGGCATCGCTCGGACTCGACGGCACGGAGATCATCAGCATTGACGGTCTGACGGAACTGAACGAGGGGAGGACCCCCAGGACGGTGCGTGTCCTCGCGGAGCCGTCACGAGAGTCTGCGCCGGGCCGCAAGCCCATCTCCTTCGACGCGGTCGTCCGAATCGATACGCCGGGCGAAGCTGACTACTACCGCAACGGCGGAATTCTCCAGTACGTATTGCGGAGTCTCGTTTAGGCTCGGGACATGAATCTTCTCGAGAGCATCCGAAGCCCTCGAGATCTGGATGCACTGAATCGCAGCGAACTCGTGGCCCTCGCGGCGGAAATCCGCGAGTTCCTCGTGGCGGAAGTCGCACGATCCGGTGGGCACCTTGGCCCGAATCTGGGCGTCGTCGAATTGACGATCGCCATTCATCGCGTGTTTCATTCGCCCGAGGATCCCATCGTGTTCGACACGGGCCACCAGTCGTATGTGCACAAACTACTGACCGGCCGGCAGGATTTCTCGCTCCTGAGACAACGCGGGGGAATCGCCGGTTATCCGCAACGCGCCGAGTCGGAGCACGATGTCGTCGAGAATTCTCACGCCTCCACCTCCCTCAGTTGGGCGGATGGCATCTCCCGGGCGTTCCAGATGACGGGACAGCTCGATCGGCACGTGGTCGCCGTCGTCGGGGACGGCGCACTGACGGGTGGAATGACGTGGGAGGCGCTCAACAACATCAGCGATGACAATGCGCGCAAGCTCATCATCGTCGTGAACGACAACGGGCGTTCGTATGCTCCCACGATCGGCGGCATGGCCCATTTGCTCAATCGGATTCGGACGAAGCAGGCCTACCGCAGGATGCACCTTTCGTCGCGTCGAATCTTCGACCGCCTCGGCACTCCTGGTCGTGCGGTGTACCGAGGAGTCAGGGCCGGGGTTCACGGTTTCGTCAATCGGTTCTGGAACAACGACGCCCTGTACTCCAACCTCGACATCAAGTATCTCGGACCCATCGACGGACATGACATCGAAGCGATGGAGGAGGCGTTGCGGCAGGCGAAAGCCTATGGAGCGCCCGTCATCGTTCACGCGATCACCGAAAAGGGGCGCGGCTACGAACCGGCCGTGCAGGACGCGGCGGACCAGTTTCATGCGGTCGGTCGCATCGATCCGGAAACTGGGGAGTCGATGGAGTCCTCGGACCGACCGTCGTGGACGTCCGTGTTCGCCGACGAACTCGTGGCTCTCGCGGAGGAGAATCCTCGCATCGTCGGGATCACGGCGGCCATGTTGCGGCCGACGGGCCTCCACGCGCTGGCGCAGCGGCATCCGGAGCGGGTCTTCGACGTCGGCATCGCCGAGCAGCATGCGGTGACGACGGCTGCCGGCCTCGCGTTCGGAGGGCTTCACCCCGTCGTCGCGGTGTATGCAACCTTTGCCAATCGCGCTTTCGATCAAATCGTGATGGATGTCGCGCTTCACCGGGCCGGCGTCACGTTCGTCCTCGATCGCGCCGGCATCACGGGGCCGGATGGACCGAGCCACCACGGAATGTGGGACCTTGCCTTGCTTCAGGTTGTCCCCGGCGTTCGAATTGCCGCGCCGAGAGACGCACCACGATTGCGGGAAGAACTCGACGAAGCGATCGGAATCGATGACGCTCCAACGGTTGTCCGATTTCCGAAGGGCTCGGTGGACGCCGAGTTCGACGCCGTGCGGCGGATGCCCGACGGAGTGGAGATCTTGCGTGAAGCTGCTCACCGCGATGTTCTCATCGTGTCGGTGGGCGCTGTCGCCCGATTGAGCCTCCAGGTCGCGGAAATGCTCGCCGCGCAAGGCATCGGCGCGACGGTGGCGGATCCGCGTTGGGTCGTTCCCGTTCCGAACAGCATCGTGGAGCTCGCGCGCGAACATCGCCTGGTTGTGAGCATCGAAGACGGTGTGCGAGTCGGCGGGATCGGAACGCGAATTCGCCAGAGTCTGCGCGACGCGGGAGTCGACACGGCAGTTACCGAACTCGGTCTGCCCGACGAGTTCCTGCCGCACGGTTCGCGTGCCGAAATCATGGATGCCGCAGGATTGACGGCGAAGAAGA
This sequence comes from Cryobacterium sp., assembly GCA_019638975.1. Classification (GTDB taxonomy): domain Bacteria; phylum Actinomycetota; class Actinomycetes; order Actinomycetales; family Microbacteriaceae; genus Terrimesophilobacter. The sequence continues at coordinate 6,071 of JAHBST010000066.1, read as the reverse complement.
TCTCGCTAGACGTCGTCGATCAGGTGCTGGGCAGCCGGATTCCGATCGCCCGACCGCTCGCGGACGACGCGCCGCTCGCGACGTCGAACCTACTGGACTCCTCGGATCGGCGGAGTGTGGAAGGTTCCGCCGAACACCCGCTCTGAAGCGCCGACGCGATCGAGGTAGGGGGTTGCCCCGCCCATCTGGAACGGCCACCCCGCGCCGAGCAGAAGGCACAAGTCGATATCCTCGGGAGCCGATACGACTCCGTCGGCGAGCATTCGATGTATTTCGTCGGCAAGGCCGTCCTCGACGCGGCGGAGGATTTCGCCCCCCGACATCGGGGTCCCCTTCCCTCCAGACACGATCTCCACTGCCTTCCTGTCGAACCCGGTGATCTTGCCCTTGCCGTCGCGAGCGAAGATCTTTCCGTGCTCGGCGAGTTTGTGCAGATTCTCGCTTTCGAAGAAGCGATCGGGGAACGCGGCGTGATGCGTATCGAGCACGTGCGCTCCGACCGTGAGGCCGACGAGCTCGAGGAGCTCGAAAGGCGTCATCGGCAAACCGAACGGCTTGATCGATTCGTTGACAACCTCGAACGGCGTCCCGGTATCCACGGCGTGCATGGCCTCTCCAAGCAAACGCGCGAGGATGCGGTTGACGACGAATCCGGGCGTGTCCGTCGTGATGACGGCGTTCTTGAACAGTGCGGCGGCCGTCACCATGGCGGTGCTGAGGGTCGCGTCATCCGTCTTCGGCGTTTTCACGACTTCGATGAGCGGCATGACAGCGACCGGATTGAAGAAATGGAACCCGACGAGGCGCTCGGGATGCTTGAGCTTCGCGCCGATCTGTTCGACGCTGAGGGACGAGGTATTCGTCGCAAGGACAGCGTTGTCGGAGAGATGCCTCTCGACGTCGGCGAAGACGTCCTGTTTCACGCCCAGTTCCTCGAACACCGCCTCGATCACCCAATCGCAATCGGCGAAATCGGCTTTGTCGGTTGTCCCCGTCACGAGAGCGTTGAGCCGATTGGATTCATCGGGCGAGATTCTCTTCTTCTCGAGCAAGGATGCGATTTCGCCTCGGATGTAGTCGAGCCCTTTGTCCACCCTGCCCTGATCGAGGTCCGTAATGACGACGGGCACCTTGAGCCTCCGGACGAAGAGCAAAGCGAATTGGCTCGCCATGAGCCCCGCTCCGATGACGCCCACCTTCGTGACCGGTTTCGCGAGGGACTTCTCCGGCGCGCCGGCCGGCTTCTTGGCGCGCTTTTGCACGAGGTTGAAGGCGTAAATACTCGCCCGGAACTGATCTCCCGTGATGAGCGTCGCGAGCGCTTCGTCTTCCGCGGCGAAACCCGTAGCTCGGTCGGTGTTTTTGGCCGCCTTCAGGAGTTCGAGTGCGGCATAGGGCGACTTCGCAACCGTGCCGATCCGGCTTTCGAGCATTTTGTTCGCAACACCGATCGCGATGTCCCACTTGACCGCTCGCTCGATCTTGCCCGGCTCGTTTTTGCGCTTCACCTTTATCGAACCGGAAATGACCGAATCCGCCCACCGGATCGAGTCCTCCAGGAAGTTTGCGGGGCCGAACATGGCATCCGCGATTCCGAGTTCGAGGACTTCGGCGCCCTTGAGGGTGCGGTTGTTCTTGAGCGGATTCTCAATGATGACCTTGAGCGCATTTTCAATGCCGATGAGATTCGGCAGGAGCCACGCGCCGCCCCACCCTGGAATGATTCCAAGGAAGACTTCCGGAAGCGCGAGCGCCGGAATCGAGCTGTCGACGGTGCGATAGTCCGCATTGAGCGCGATCTCGACGCCTCCGCCGAGAGCAAGGCCGTTGATGAAGACGAACGAGGGAACGCCGATGTCGTGGAGCGCGCCGAGCGAGGCGTGACCCTGCTGGGCGAGTTGCTTCGCGATCGACCGACTCGGAATGTCTCCGGCATTCGTCAAATCTGCTCCCGCCGCGAGGATGTACGGCTTGCCCGTCACGGCAACTCCGTGAATCTCGCCCTTCTTCGCGCGGGACTTCAGCCCAGCGAGAGTCTCCGCGTACTCCTTGAGCGCGAGCGGGCCGAGGGTATTCGGCCTTGAGTGATCGCGGCCGTTGTCGAGAGTGACGAGCGCGAGCGTCTTGCCCCCGGAAATCGGCACGTCGCGGACAAAAGAGTGGGTGACCACTTCGTCCCCCGCGAGCGCGAAAAGGTCGTCGAAGTTCGCCATGGTCATTTCCTGTTTCCCGTGAAGTGAGGGTTTTCCCAAATGACGGAGCCACCCTGACCGAGCCCCACGCACATCGCGGTGAGCCCGTAGCGGACATCCGGTCGCTGCTCGAACTGGCGCGCAAGCTGGATCATGAGACGAACGCCGCTCGAGGCCAGCGGATGTCCGATGGCGATCGCGCCACCCCACGGGTTCACGCGCGGGTCGTCGTCATCGATAGCGAAGTGGTCCAGGAACGAGAGCACTTGCACGGCGAAGGCCTCATTCAACTCGAACAATCCGATGTCGTCGATCGCGAGTCCCGCCTTGCGCAGCGCCTTCTCCGTCGAGGGGATGGGACCGATTCCCATAATCTCGGGATCGACCCCGGCAAAGGCAAAACTCACCATGCGCATTTTGGGGGCGATGCCGAACTCGCGGGCCGCGTCGGCGCTTGCGACAATGCTCACGGTGGCACCGTCATTCAAGCCCGACGAGTTCCCTGCCGTGATGCGACCGTGCGGGCGAAACGGCGTTTTGAGCGCCGCGAGGCCGTCCATCGTGGTATCAGGTCGGGGGGCCTCATCGCGTTCGGCCAGTCCCCAACCGGATTCGCTGCGGATCGCGACGGGGATGAGGTCGGGTTGAATGTTTCCTTGTTCATAGGCGGCAGCGAGTTTGTGCTGGCTGTTCATCGCGAACCGATCGGAGCGCTCCTTCGTCAATTGCGGAAAGCGGTCGTGGATGCGTTCGGCGGTTGCCCCCATGCTGAGCGCATCCGCTCCCACAAGCTTTTCCGCCACGAATCGGGGATTCGGATCGGCGCCGGATCCCATCGGATGATGGCCCATGTGTTCGACGCCGCCCGCGATCGCGATGTCGTACATTCCGAAGCCGATCGCGCCCGCGACGGTCGTCACCGAGGTCATGGCGCCCGCGCACATGCGATCGATCGCGTAGCCGGGAACCGAGCGGGGGAGACCGGCCAGGAGCGCAACCGTTCTACCGAGGGTCAGCCCTTGGTCACCCTGTTGCGTCGTCGCGGCAATTGCGACGTCGTCGAACCGGTCGAGCGGTATCTGCGGATTGCGTTCGAGGAGCCCGATGAGGGCTTTCGTGATGAGGTCATCCGCTCGAGTCTGCCAATACATTCCCTTTTCGCCAGCGCGACCGAACGGCGTTCTCACACCGTCTACAAAGACAACGTCGGACGTTTCAGCCATGGGGACTCCCTGCTCGTGGTGACTCTTCGATACTAGGCGGGGCGAATTCGCGCCGGGAATCCTTTGACCCTTCCTACGACGGCGGCTCGGCGACCGACTCCGCGGTTTGGCGCGCGTCGACAAACGCGTCGACGATGACGTGAGCGGTCGTCTCGCACTGCCACGGGCGCGCCCCATTCTCGGCGAGTTGACGGCCGACGCTTTCCGCGGTCAGCGGCTCCGGCGGCTCCCACGCGACCTGTCTGAGGAGTTCAGGAGTCAGGAGGTTTTCGACGGGAATCCCCATCGTGGCGGACAGTTCCAGGAACGCCGCGCGGGCAGCCTTGAGTCGCGCGTCGGCGTCAGGCCTTTTGTCCGACCAGGAGCGGACCGGGGGAATGGAGTCGCTTGGCACACGAACGCGAGGGAGATCATCCGTGGACCTGCCCGCTTCGATTGCTTTCCACCAGCGCGGCAACTGGGTTCTGCTGGCGCGACCGTTGAACTCCCGGTGCGCCGCCAGTTCGGTCATGGTCGCCGGATTCAATTTCGCTGCGGCTGTGATCGACGCGTCCGGCAGCAACCGGCCCGGCGCGGTGTCGATTTCCCGCGCATAATCGTCGCGCGCATGCCACAACTCGCGCGCGATGGCAAGGTTTCGCGGTTGCCGCAGCGAGTGGAGTCCGGAAAGCCGGCGCCAGGCATCCGGATTCGCGGGCTTGGGCTCTTTCGCCAGCGTCGCTTCGAACTCTTGTCGGGCGAACTCCATTTTGCCGGAGTCGTCGAGCAGCGTCGCGACGGCGTCGCGAAGGTCGACGAGAAGCTCAACGTCCAGAGCCGCGTAGACGAGCCACGATTGAGGCAACGGCCTCGTCGACCAGTCGGCAGCGGAATGTTCTTTCGCGAGATGGATGCCGAGGAGTTCCTCCACGACCGTCCCGAGCCCCACGCGCGGAAGGCCCGCGAGCCGGGCGCCAAGTTCCGTGTCGAAAATGGTCGAGGGCGAAAGCCCCACTTCCCTCAAACACGCGAGGTCCTGGCTCGCGGCATGCAGAACCCACTCGATTGAGCCGATCGCTTCCTGCAGGGCCGTGAAATCTCCGACTGCGGGCGGGTCGAACAGGAAACTCCCGGCGCCCCGCCGAAAGATCTGGATGAGGTAGGCCCGTTGCGAATATCGAAATCCGGAAGCCCGTTCCGCGTCGATCGCGATGGGGCCGTTGCCCGCCGAGATTCGGTCGACGGCCGCCAGATATTCATCGCGCGAATCGATGACATCCACGGGATCGTGTGGAGCTTGTTCGGCACTCACGTGATGGTGCGCCTCGCGGACAGGAGAGCCACTCCGTCGGGTGTCGGAGGCAATCCGGCGACCATGCACACCAATTCCCCCCACGCTTCCACGTGTGCGGCCACGGAGTGGTCGGCGGGAGTCCAGCTCGCTCGCAACTCCAATTGGGCCCCGTCGCCTTGCTCCTCGAGGCCGCCGAACCCGGTGGACAGGATCTTCGTCGCGGTTCCGGATGCCGCCGAATAGTCGGCACCGCGCGCGTCGAGAGCGTCCGTGAGCCACGACCACGCGACCTCGGCAAGAAAAGGGTCAAGGCCGATATCGGTTTCGAGTGGAGCCTGCACGTAGCAAACGACGCGAAATTCTCCACCCCACGCCTCCGGCGCGGCAGGGTCGTGAAGCAAGACGAATCGACCGGTGGCAAGATCCGCGTCCTGACTGTGCCGAGCGGGCAGGACATCGGCCGCGAACGCGATCGAAAACGGGGCGAGGTTCGTCGGAGCCGCTATTTCCGTGACGGTCAACTCGGAGCGATGCTCTGCTGCGCGCAACGAATCGATGGCAGCCGAAAACGCGGCGGGCAGTACCGGTTCTGAAGCGTTGGCTGGCACGTTTGAAGACTAAAGTTCGAGGGTGAGGGAATCGCGCAGGCACGCCGTCCTCGGCGCATTGGGGATGCTCGCAGCGGTTGTATTGACCGGAGTTGCAATCGTCGCGGCGACCGCGGCGAGAACGATTCTCGTCCCGCCCCGTGCTCGCGACGAGGACACCGAAGTCCTTTCCGTCGACGAGAGCGCAGGAACGATCACCCTCGGCCGGTCGCCGGATGCCGTGGTTGATGGCCGCTACAGTTTCTGGTTCTCGGGTTCACGGGGACACGCCCGGCTCGGCGCCATCGTGAGCGAAACGTCCGATTCCGTCACGCGTGAATTGCTTTCCGTCACGTCGGGTGACCTCGGTCGTGCGCGACGCGGCCGCCTGAACGGCTGGTTCCTGCTGACACCGAACGATCTGGACGTCGATTTCGACACCGTCGACATTGAGACCGAACTGGGGCCCGCCCCTGCGTGGCTCATTCCCGTCGCCGGGACGGCATCCGGCTCATCACAGCATTCGGGGCCATGGGCGATCCACGTTCACGGCCGCGCCGTGGTGAAAGCTGAGACGCTCCGAGCCGTGCCCGTGTTTCGCGACGCGGGGTACACGTCCCTCGTCGTGTCCTATCGGAACGATACGGAAGCTCCCCCCAGTCCCGACGGGCGGTACGCGCTGGGGGATGCGGAGTGGCATGACGTCGATGCGGCGCTCGCGTTCGCCCTCGAGCACGGTGCGACATCGATCGTTCTCATGGGGTGGTCGATGGGTGGCGCAATTGCCTTGCAAGTG
>JAHBST010000065.1 GCA_019638975.1 Cryobacterium sp. | reverse complement strand
CCGCGACCGGTCAGCTCGAAAGCCACGGTCGGCTTCGTGCGGTGAAGCGCGACATCGCGCGCATCTACACGATCATTCGCGAACGCGAGCTCGGCATCCGCGCGACACCCGTCGGCGTCGAGTTGCCGGCGAAGGCTGAGCCGAAGGCGAAAGCGAAATCGACCAAGAAGACGACGGCAGCGAAGGATGCGGCACCCGCTGCGTCCGACGACGCCGCGACTGACGACACCGCAACGACGGAGGAGGCCAACTAATGGCGAAGACCACAGATACGGTCGCTGCCGAGGCGAACCTCGACCGCGGCTACCGCAAGACACGGCGCGGATACGTCTCGAGCGACAAAATGGACAAGACCATTGTCGTCGAGGTCGAGGACCGCGTGAAGCACCCTCTGTACGGCAAAGTCATCCGCCGTACCTCGAAGGTGAAGGTTCACGACGAGTCCAACTCCGCCGGCATCGGCGACTTGGTCGTCATCAGCGAGACCCGTCCGCTGAGCGCCACCAAGCGCTGGCGTCTGGTCGAAATCGTCGAGAAGGCCAAGTAGGCCTCGCGGCTTACTCGTGAAGAGGAAAAGACAATGCTTCAGCAGGAATCCAGGCTCAAGGTCGCCGACAACACCGGCGCCAAGGAGTTGCTCACGATTCGCGTGCTCGGTGGTTCGGGTCGACGTTATGCCGGTCTCGGCGATGTTATCGTCGCGACGGTCAAGGATGCGATCCCGGGCGGAAACGTGAAGAAGGGCGAGGTCGTCAAGGCCGTCATCGTCCGCACCAAGAAGGAGACCCGTCGTTCGGATGGCTCCTACATCAAGTTTGACGAGAATGCTGCCGTGCTTCTGAAGGCGGACGGGGACCCCCGCGGGACCCGCATCTTCGGGCCGGTCGGCCGTGAGCTTCGCGACAAGAAGTTCATGAAGATCATCTCGCTGGCACCGGAGGTCATTTAGCCATGGCGAACATCAGAAAGGGCGACCTCGTGCAGGTCATCAGCGGGCCCTCGCAAGCGCGCGGCGGCGACCGTGGCAAGCAGGGCCGCGTGAAGGAGGTCCTCGTCGAGAGGAACCGCGTCATCGTCGAGGGCGTCAACTTCGTCACGAAGCACACTCGCGTCGGCCAGACCCAGCGCGGCACGAAGACCGGTGGACTGGAGACGTTCGAGTCACCCATCCACATCTCGAATGTCGCACTCGTCGACCCGAAGACCAAGAAACCGACTCGCGTCGGTTTCCGCGTGGAGAAGAACGCGGAGGGCAAGAACGTCCGAGTCCGTTTCTCCAAGAGCTCAGGTGAGGACCTGTAATGACTGACACAACTACTGCCGCGAAGGCTGTCAAGGTGCAGCCGCGCCTGAAGCAGAAGTACAAGACCGAGATTTCGGCGCAGCTGAAGAAGGACTTCGGGTTCACGAACGTGCACCAAGTTCCCGGGCTTGTGAAGATCGTGGTGAACACCGGCGTCGGCGAGGCTGCTCGCGACGGCAAGATCATCGACGGTGCGGTCAAGGACCTCGCCGCGATCACCGGACAGAAGCCGCAAGTCACGGCCGCCCGCAAGTCGATCGCGCAATTCAAGCTGCGCGAGGGTCAGCCGATCGGCGCCCACGTGACGCTGCGCGGCGACCGCGCGTGGGAGTTTCTCGACCGTCTGCTGACGCTCGCGCTTCCCCGCATCCGGGACTTCCGTGGGCTTTCCGACCGCCAATTCGATGGTCACGGCAATTACACTTTCGGTCTCAACGAGCAGGCGATGTTCCACGAGATCGATCAGGACAAGATCGACCGCGTTCGCGGATTCGACATCACCGTCGTCACGACGGCGAAGAACGACGACGAGGGTCGTGCGCTTCTCAAGGCGCTCGGCTTCCCGTTCAGAAGCAACGAAACCACCGCCCAGTAGTAACCGATCGTCCAGGTCGTCATTCGTGTAACGGATGCACGAAACCGGTACGAGAATCAGGAAAACATCATGACAATGACAGATCCGGTCGCAGACCTGCTGACCAGACTGCGTAACGCCAATTCGGCATACCACGAGACCGTGTCGATGCCGAGCAGCAAGCTCAAAACCCACATCTCCGAGATCCTCAAGAACGAGGGCTACATCACGGCGTGGAAGGTCGAGCCTGCTCGCGTCGGCTCGACGCTCACGATCGACCTCAAGTACGGTCCCAATCGCGAGCGCTCGATCGCGGGCATCAAACGCGTCTCCAAGCCCGGCCTTCGCGTGTATGCACGTTCGACGGAGATTCCCCGCGTGCTCGGCGGCCTCGGCGTGGCCATCCTGTCCACTTCTTCCGGTCTTCTGACGGACCGCGAAGCGACAGAGAAGGGCGTGGGTGGGGAAGTCCTCGCCTACGTGTGGTAACCCAGATGTCGCGCATTGGAAGACTTCCGATTGATGTCCCCGCGGGCGTCAACGTCACCGTGGATGGCTCGGCCGTCACGGTCAAGGGGCCGAAGGGCGAACTGAGCCTCACGGTCGCGAGCCCCATCGAGGTCAAGCTTGAAGAGAATCAATTGCTCGTGTCGCGTCCTGATGACGAGCGCGAGTCGCGTTCGCTTCACGGCCTGACCCGCACGCTCATCCAGAACCAGATCATCGGTGTGACCGAGGGCTATTCGAAGGGCCTCGAGATCGTCGGTACCGGATACCGGGTGGCGCAAAAGGGCAACGGGCTCGAGTTCGCGCTCGGCTTTTCGCACCCCATCACGGTCGACCCGCCCGCCGGGATCACCTTCTCCGTGGAGGGCAACACCAAGATTGCCGTCCACGGCATCGACAAGCAGCAGGTCGGCGAAGTAGCGGCCAACATCCGCAAACTGCGCAAACCCGAGCCGTACAAGGGCAAGGGCGTGCGGTATGCGGGCGAGGTCGTTCGCCGCAAGGCCGGAAAGGCTGGTAAGTAGACCATGGCTACAGGTACTCGAGGCAAGAGCAAGTCGGCGGCGAAGGATCGTCGTCACGCCCGCCTTCGCAAGAAGGTTGTCGGAACCGAGGCTCGTCCCCGACTCGTCGTCACGCGTTCGGCGCGTCACGTCTTCGTCCAAGTGGTGGATGACAGCAAGGGCTTCACCCTCGCGTCTGCGTCGACCATGGAGTCGGACCTTCGGGGGCTCGCGGGCGACAAGACCGCGAAGGCTCGCAAGGTCGGCGAACTTGTCGCCGAGCGCGCCAAGAAAGCCGGAATCGACGCGGTTGTTTTCGATCGCGGTGGCAGCCGCTACGCGGGCCGGGTTGCCGCGATCGCTGAAGGTGCGCGAGAGGCCGGTTTGAGCCTGTGAGCGACGAGAGCATGAATGACAAGGAGCAGCAAGTGACTGCAGTAGCGACCGATGAGGTCGAAAAGTCCGCGCAGGCCGTCTCGACGGCTCCTGAAGCGGATGTCGCGAACGAGCCTCGCGAGGCCCGTCGCGGCGGCCGCGAGCGCAATCCGAACCAGCAGAGGGGCAGCCGGGACTCTGAGAAGAGCCAGTTCCTCGAGCGCGTCGTCACGATCAACCGCGTATCGAAGGTCGTCAAGGGCGGCCGTCGCTTCAGCTTCACCGCGCTCGTTGTCGTCGGCGACGGAAATGGACTCGTGGGCGTCGGATACGGCAAGGCGCGCGAAGTGCCTACCGCGATTTCGAAGGGCGTCGAGGAGGCGAAGAAGAACTTCTTCCGCGTTCCGCGCGTCGGCAACAGCATCCCGCACCCTGTGCAGGGCGAGGCAGCTGCCGGTGTTGTCCTTCTGCGTCCTGCCGCCGCAGGTACCGGTGTTATCGCCGGTGGTCCGGTGCGCGCCGTCCTGGAGTGCGCGGGCATCCACGATGTTCTGAGCAAGTCTCTCGGTTCGTCGAACACCATCAACATCGTTCACGCGACCGTCGCGGCGCTTCACCAGCTTGAAGAGCCGAGCGCGGTCGCCGGCCGTCGCGGTTTGTCCGTCGAGCACGTCGTTCCCGCCCAGATCCTGCGGATTCAGGCGGAGTCGGCGAAGGCCAGTTCCGAGAAGGCAGGTGCCTGATGGCTCGCCTCAAAGTGACCCAGATCAAGTCAAAGATCAGTGAAAAGCAGAACCAGCGTGACACGCTGCGGAGCCTTGGACTCAAGCGCATCGGCGATGTCGTCGTGCGCGAGGACAACTCGCAGAACCGCGGCTACGTTCGTACCGTGGCTCACCTGGTCAAAGTCGAGGAGATTGACTAATGGCTGACGAAGCCCCCAAGAAGACGCCAACGAAGAAGCCTGCAGCAAAGCCGGCCGCGAAGGCGGCACCCAAGACCGCCGCCGCGAAGGCCGCGCCGAAGGCTGCTGCCTCAAAGTCGGCAACGGCCAAGGCTCCGGCCAAGGCTGCCGCCGCCAAACCTGCTGCCGCAAAGACCGCCGCCGCGAAGGCGGCACCCAAGACCGCCGCTCCCAAGGAAGCCGCTCCGAAGGCGCCCGCGAAGGCCGCAGTCAAGGCGGATGCGAAGACGGCGTCGGCAAAGACTCCTGCGAAGGCCGCTCCGAAGGCTGCACCAGCGAAGAAGGTCGCTCCGAAGGACGTCGTGTCCCGTCCGCAGGTCCTGAAGATGCACCACCTCCGCCCGGCTCCCGGAGCCAAGACGGCGAAGACCCGCGTGGGTCGCGGTGAAGCGTCCAAGGGCAAGACCGCCGGTCGGGGTACCAAGGGCACCAAGGCTCGTTACCAGGTGCGCGTTGGCCTGGAGGGCGGAAACCTGAACAGCGTCATGCGCACCCCGAAGCTGCGCGGGTTCAAGAACCCGTTCCGCGTCGAGTACCAAGTGGTCAACCTCGAGCGTCTCGCCGAGTTGTACCCCAAGGGCGGCGACGTGACCGTGAGCGACCTCGTCGCCAAGGGTGCAGTGCGCAAGAACGAAAAAGTGAAGGTTCTCGGTGCCGGTGAGATTGACGTTAAGCTGAATGTTGCGGTCGACAAGATCTCTGGTTCAGCGGAGCAGAAGATCCTGGCCGCGGGCGGCTCAGTCAAGTAAGTGAGTCGGATGCGTGTCATCCGGCGAACCCCATTTATTGAGGCGTAGTCGCCAGGGTTCCCGCAAGGGGCACCAAACGCACTACCCGTAAATTCAGGAGGCCCCAGTGTTCGGCGCAATCTTGCGGATTTTCCGCACGCCAGATCTTCGCAGGAAGATCGGCTTCACACTGGGCATCATCGCGCTGTTCCGGCTCGGGTCGTTCATTCCGACTCCGTTCATCGACTACAGCAACGTGCAAGTGTGCCTCAACAGCAATGCGGGAACCACGGGACTCTACGACCTCGTCAACCTCTTCAGCGGCGGAGCGCTGCTGCAATTGTCGATCTTCGCGCTCGGAATCATGCCGTACATCACGGCGTCGATCATCGTGCAATTGCTGCGCGTCGTCATTCCACACTTCGACACGCTGTACAAGGAAGGCCAGGCGGGTCAGGCCAAGCTCACGCAATACACGCGCTACCTGACAATCGGTCTCGCGATTTTGCAGTCGACGACGCTCATCACGGTCGCGCGCAGCGGAGCGCTCTTCCCGAGCTCGTCGGGAACACCCGAGTGCAGCCAGTTGCTCAGCAACGACTCGTGGTACGCGATCCTCCTCATGGTCATCACGATGACGGCAGGCACCGGCCTCATCATGTGGATGGGCGAGCTCATCACCGAGCGCGGCATCGGCAACGGGATGTCGCTCTTGATCTTCATCTCCATCGCCGCACGCTTCCCCACCGCGCTCTGGGGCATTCAAGTGGCGAAAGGCTTCGAGGCGTTCCTCCTCGTCGTCGTGCTCGGGCTCGTGATCATGACTCTCGTCGTGTTCGTGGAGCAATCGCAGCGGCGCATTCCCGTGCAATACGCCAAACGGATGGTGGGGCGCCGCACCTACGGCGGCAACAACACCTACATTCCGATCAAGGTGAACATGGCGGGCGTGATCCCCGTGATCTTCGCGTCGAGCCTCCTGTATCTGCCCGCTCTCGTCGCGCAATTCAACCAGCCGCAACCGGGTGAAGCCCCCGCAGCCTGGGTTTCCTGGATCACCGACAACCTGAGGTCGGGCGACAGCGCTCTCTACATGCTCGTGTACTTCCTGCTCAACATCGGGTTCACGTACTTCTATGTCGCGATCACCTTCAATCCCGAGGAGGTCGCCGACAACATGAAGAAGTACGGCGGCTTCATTCCGGGCATCCGTGCGGGCCGACCGACCGCCGAATACCTGGACTACGTGCTCACGAGGATCACCCTCCCCGGCTCGCTGTATCTCGGCATCGTCGCGCTCATCCCGTTGTTCGCTCTCAGTTGGTTCGGGGCGAACCAGAACTTCCCGTTCGGCGGCGCGAGCATCCTGATCATCGTGGGCGTCGGCCTCGAGACGGTCAAGCAGATCGATGCTCAGTTGCAGCAGCGCCACTATGAGGGCTTGTTGAGATGACTCCCTTCGAGACGCCCGCGGGGCGCGCTCCTCAGGGCAAGTCTTCAGGCGGTGGCCGATTTCTCATCATCGGACCTCCCGGGGCGGGAAAGGGCACTCAGGCCGCGCGCTTGTCGGAGTTGTTCGGGATTCCCGCGATCGCGACGGGCGACATTTTCCGGTACAACATCAAGAACGAGACGCCTCTCGGCCTTGAGGTCAAGAGCATCGTGGATGCCGGCGACTATGTTCCCGATTCGCTCACGAACGAGCTCGTTCGCTCCCGCCTGGCGCAACCGGATGCCGTCAACGGCTTTCTCCTGGACGGATACCCGCGCACGACGTCGCAAGTCGACTTTCTCGATGGGATGCTCGCGGAGAAGCACGAAGCGCTCGACGCGGTCATCCGGCTCGTCGCCGACGTCGAGGTCGTCGTCGCGAGGCTCCGCAAACGAGCTGTCGAACAGGGCAGGGTCGATGACTCCGAGGAGGCGATCCGTCACCGCCAGGACGTCTTCCGGCGCGAGACCGCGCCCCTCATCGAAATCTACGGTGAGCGCGGCCAGCTCGTGACGGTGGACGGCATCGGCGAGGTCGATGTCGTGGCGGGTCGCATTCTGGCCGGGCTGAGCGAACGTGGTATTGAAATCCCCGACAGCGAGCAAGATGCCGCGGTGGGCTGAGCATCCAGTTCCGAGGTTGGCACGGCGGCGAAAATTAGCATAAGATTGCTCTTTGGTGTCTTGGGGGCTCGTTCATTCCTGCCCATTTCACCGACAATCATCCGCACGACCAACAATCAGTACTTTCACGTTAGCGAGTTATGGCAAAAAAAGACGGTGTCATCGAGATCGAGGGCTCAGTAGTCGAGGCTCTTCCCAACGCAATGTTTCGCGTTGAGTTGACCAACGGCCACCGCGTTCTCGCGCACATCTCAGGCAAGATGCGCCAGCACTACATCCGAATCCTCCCCGAGGACAAGGTCATCGTAGAGCTCAGCCCTTACGACCTGACTCGCGGGCGCATCGTCTACCGCTACAAGTAGTACCGATTGCTGGAAAGTAACGACCTGCGGGAAGCCGCGGGTACGACGACAGCGAAAGAGCAACAACCATGAAGGTCAACCCCAGCGTCAAGAAGATCTGCGACAAGTGCAAAGTGATCCGCCGCAACGGCCGGGTCATGGTCATTTGCGAAAACCCGCGGCACAAACAACGCCAGGGCTAACAACTCAATAGGTAATACGGCAACATCGGATCCGCGTCCGTTCTCAAACTTGCGCGGGGACACCATCGGTTGGAGGCCGATGCACGGATGTTGTCCCAGACCTCCACGGAATAATCAGGAGAAGCCGCTATGGCTCGTCTAGCAGGAGTCGACATTCCGCGCGATAAGCGCGTGGAAGTCGCATTGACCTACATTTACGGAGTTGGCCGTACGAGGGCGCTCAAAGTCCTCGCCGACACCGAGATCAGCGGGGAGATCCGCGTCAAGGATCTCAGCGATGACCAGCTCATCGCGCTCCGCGACTACATCGAAGGCAACTTCAAGGTGGAGGGCGACCTTCGCCGCGAGGTCGCTGCCGACATCCGCCGAAAGGTCGAAATCGGAAGCTATCAGGGCATCCGTCACCGCAAGGGCCTCCCGGTCCACGGCCAGCGCACGAAGACGAACGCGCGCACCCGCAAGGGCCCGAAGCGCACCGTCGCCGGTAAGAAGAAGGCCCGCTAAGCGCGGCCGCCCAGAGATTTCGACAGGAGACCACACATGGCAGCACCGAAGACAGCGGCCCGCAAGCCTCGCCGCAAAGAGAAGAAGAACGTCGCCGTGGGCCAGGCCCACATCAAGTCGACATTCAACAACACGATCGTGACGATCACCGACCCGAGCGGGGCCGTTCTCGCCTGGTCGTCGTCCGGCGTCGTCGGATTCAAGGGGTCGCGCAAATCGACTCCGTACGCCGCGCAAATGTCGGCCGAGTCGGCAGCGCGCCAGGCCCAGGAGCACGGCGTCAAGAAGGTCGATGTTTTCGTGAAGGGACCGGGTTCCGGTCGCGAAACGGCGATTCGTTCGCTTCAGGCCGCCGGCCTCGAAGTGGGTTCGATCAACGATGTGACGCCGCAAGCGCACAACGGCTGCCGCCCGCCGAAGCGTCGCCGCGTCTGACGTCCGACAGTTCCGCCGCACGTCAGCGTGCTGGAGCCCGGAGCGACGGCCATTTCCGGCCAACGCTGCGACGCCAGCCCCAAATCCGTAGCGGGGTTCGGAACACCAACAGTACAAATCTTCAACGCAAGTAATAACTCAAAAACCAGCCGGCCCGCCACCGGTTGAACGCCTAAGTGTCAAATAGCGGACACTTCGCCGAAAGGAATACACCGTGCTCATTGCACAGCGCCCGACCCTGACTGAAGAGAACATTTCAGAGTTCCGTTCGCGGTTCATCATCGAGCCGCTCGAACCAGGCTTTGGTTACACGCTCGGCAACTCGCTTCGCCGCACCCTGCTGTCGTCCATCCCGGGCGCTGCCGTCACGAGCATCCGCCTCGACGGCGTGCTGCACGAGTTCAGCACGATCCCGGGCGTGAAAGAAGATGTCACCGAGATCATCCTGAACGTGAAGGGACTTGTCGTCTCGAGCGAGCACGACGAGCCGATCACGGCGTATTTGCGCAAGCAAGGCGCGGGCGAGGTCACCGCTGCCGACATTTCCGCACCGGCCGGGGTCGAGATCCACAACCCCGAGCTCGTGATCGCAACCCTCAATGACAAGGCGCGTTTCGAGCTCGAGCTCACGATCGAACGCGGGCGCGGATACGTTTCCGCGTCGCAGAACCGCAACGAGTTCAGCGAAGCCGGCCAGATTCCGATCGATTCGATCTACTCGCCCGTGCTCAAGGTGACGTACCGCGTCGAAGCCACTCGCGCCGGTGAGCGCACCGACTTCGACCGCCTGGTCGTGGATGTCGAGACGAAGAACGCGATCAGCCCGCGCGATGCGATCGCATCCGCCGGCCGTACCCTGACCGAGCTGTTCGGTCTCGCCCGCGAGCTCAACTCGGCGGCGGAAGGCATTGAGATCGGTCCTGCCCCCGTTGACGCGGTGATGTCGAGCGAGCTCAGCATGCCGATCGAGGACCTCGATCTGTCGGTGCGCAGCTACAACTGCCTCAAGCGCGAGGGCATCAACTCGGTGAGCGAGCTTGTCGCGCTCTCGGAGACGCAGCTCATGAACATCCGGAACTTCGGACAGAAGTCGGTCGACGAAGTGAAGGACAAGCTCGTCGAGCTTGGTCTTTCCCTCAAGGACACCGTCCCCGGATTCGACGGAGCCCATTTCTACAGCGGCTACGACGACGAGAACAACTGAGCACGGCCCGACCACTTTTGATTCTGGAGAAAACTGACAATGCCTAAGCCAACCAAGGGCCCGCGTCTCGGCGGTGGACCAGCGCACGAGCGCCTTCTGCTCGCGAACCTCGCAGCGGCGCTCTTCACCCACAAGAGCATCAAGACGACGGAGACGAAGGCCAAGCGCTTGCGTCCCGTCGCCGAACGCCTCATCACGTTCGCGAAGCGCGGCGACCTGCACGCGCGCCGTCGTGTGCTCGCCGTGATCGGCGACAAGGGCGTCGTGCACGAGCTCTTCACGGAGATTGCTCCGCTCGTCGCCGAGCGCGAGGGCGGCTACACCCGCATCACGAAGCTCGGTTTCCGCAAGGGCGACAATGCGCCGATGGTGCAGATCGAACTTGTTCTGGAGCCCGTGAATGCGAAGCCGCGCGCTAAGGCCGACACGAAGAAGCCGAAGGCCGCGCCCGTCGAGGATTCCGCAGCCGACGAGGCTGCTGCCGACGAAGCGACGGTCGAGGATGCCGCTGCCGACGAGGCGACGGTCGAGGATGCCGCGGTTGCGGGCGCTGACACTGACGACGCGGCCGCGGCGGGCACGGTGGATGCTGCATCCATCGACTCCTCCGGCACGGAAGACGTCGTGATCGACACCGCCGCTGCCGCCGACGCAGATTCCGCCGAGTCGGCATCCGACGATTCCGACGACGAGAAGTAACGAGCGTTCCCGAGAGGCTCCGTCCTTCGGGCCGGGGCCTTTCGCGTACCCTCGTATTCCATGAGCCCCGAAAAACTTCTGCGCGATCGTGTCGTCGCTCCTGAAGTCCTTCCCGTTCCGGCTTCCACGCCGGAATTGACCTGGCGGACGCTGTCCGAGGATGATGTCGACGCGCTTCTC
>JAHBST010000064.1 GCA_019638975.1 Cryobacterium sp. | reverse complement strand
CAGAGGACATCGGCGAAGCCCTTCTCGAGGCGGCGGTAGGTGAAGAAGCCGAGCGCGAGCGTCACGGCCGCCCAGGCCGCCATCCGCGCGATGGCGACCGTGTCGATCGGCTCGTCGACCCGGACCATGGCGGTGCGGTAGCCCTCCACGAACTGCGTCATCGGGTTGAGCTTGAGCAGGGCGATGACCGCAAGCCGCGAGCCGCTGTCGATCACCAGCTGCGCGGTGTAGAGGATCGGCGTCATGAAGAAAAACAGGTTGAGCGCGATGGGCACCACCTGGACGAGGTCGACGAGGTAGACCGAGACGGCCGCGACGAAGTAGGAGACGCCCAGCGTGAAGGCGAGGAGCAGGACGAAGTACACCGGCAGCATGTACATGTGCTCGCTCAGGGGATAGCCGTTGCCGACGACCAGCGCGAGCGAGATGCCGACCACGACCGCGTGCGCGACGATGGATGATGCGCAAGCCGACATCGGCAGCAGCCGGTGGTTGAAGCGCAGGTTGCGGATGAGCGCACGGTTCTCCCGCAGCAGCGTGGTGCTGCGCGCCACCACGTCGGCGAAGAGCAGCCAGGGCGCGTAGCCGAGGAAGTAGAGCGTGGTGAAGTCCAGTTTCGCGTATTTCACGCCGCCCATCGTGCCCTTGATGAGCATGCCGAAGACGAGGATGAAGACCACGGAGGAGGAAAGCGGGACGATGAAGGCCCAGAGCAGCCCGAGGTGGGAGCCGGCGAAGCGGTTGCGGAGGTCCCGCTTCGCGATGTCCAGCATCAGGCGGAACTGGGCGCGGAAGGAGTCCGGCCGGGCGAGGGTGCTCATGGCGCCTTCGCTTCCGATTCAAGAGCCCCCAGGGATTCGAGGAAGCGCCGGCGGTAGTGGTCGAAGTCGAACGACTCGGCCCAGGCGCGCGCGTCGACCCGGAAGGCGGACAGGGGACGGGCGCCGCCGTCGCAGTCGACTTCAGGCTCGCGCGCGCCGGATCGCCCGGCAGCGAAGGCGTCGATCGCGTTGCCCAGCGCCCCTGCGAGCGCCTCCACGTCGCCCGTCGGGACGAGGCGCGCGAGGCCGTTGGAGATCGCCGGCAGGTTCGAGGAGTCGTAGCCGACGACGAAGCAGCCGGCGCCGAAGGCTTCCACCACCGGCACGCAGAAGCCCTCGTGGTAGCTGGGAATGACGAGCAGGTCGGACCGGCGCAGGAGGGCATGCTTCTCGGCATCCTCGATGGCGCCGCACCAGTGGATCCGATCCTCGAGGCCTCCCGCGGCGATGGCCTCGCGCACCTCGGCCTCGAAGCCGGGGTCCGAGAAATTCCGGTTGCCGGCGAGGAAGACGCGGAACGGCGCGCGCGAGCGCTCCGCCACGCGCCCGAGCGCATGCACGAGGTCCAGCACGCCCTTGGAGGCGACCATGCGGCCGATGAAGACGATGCGCACGGGGCCCTGGCGGTCCGCGATCGGATCGCGGGTTACCGGCCCGAGGTCCACGGGCAGCGCGAGGACCGACGAACGCTCCGGAGGATGGCCGAGCTCGAGCAGGTGGCGCCGGTTCGTCTCGCTGTCGCACCAGACGTGCGCGGCGTGCGCGAGGTGGTCGAGCTGGGCGAGCGACCGGTCGATGACCTGCCACGCGTCCTCCGGGACGAGATCCCGCGGCGTGATGTTGTGGTAGCGCACGTATTGGCGCGCCTTGCCATTGCCCAGCACCAGAGCGTCGAACAGGTCGAAGCGCACGCCGAAGTGGTAGACGATGATGTCGGAATCGAGGAAGTGCGGGTCCGTGAGGAGGTCGGTCGGGGACGCCGTGACCCTGTGGCGGACCCCCGGGAACTCGACCACCCCGGCGTAGAGGCGGACGTTGCCCGTCGACGCCGAATCGAGGCACCTGTAGGTGGCGAGCGTCGCGGCGGAGATGGCGTCGTGGCGAACGCAGATGCCCGTCACGACGGACATCCTCAGCCCGGCGAAGGGGTTTGCGCGGCTCATCGGGCCACCAGCGAGCGGAAGAAGGACTCGGCCGAGCGCCCCATGCGTTCCGAGGTGAATTTCTCCTCGAAGCAGCGGCGCGCCCGCTCGCCGAGACGCCGGCGAAGCGCCTCGTCGCGGAGCAACCGGTCGAGGCAGTCGTGCAGGGAGGCGGCGTCGCCGGGCTTCGCGAGGAGGCCGCAGCGGCCGTCCTCGATCACCTCGGGCATGCCGCCGACGTCGCAGCCGACGACGGGTTTCCCGAAGATCATCGCCTCGACGAAGATGAGCCCGAAGGACTCGTAGTGCGACGGCGAGACGAAGACGTCGCAGGCGGCGTAGTGGCCGTAGAGCGCCGCCTCCGGCACCTTGCCGGCGAAGCGGACGCGATCGAGGAATGACTCCCCGGCGTGGGCCTCGAGGAACTCCGCCTTGTACGGCCGCCCGCGCTCGCTCGGCAGGGTGTCGTCGCCCACTATCGTGATCGTGAGCGACGGGTGCGCGGCGAGCAGGCGCGGAGCGACCTCGAGCAGCTCGCCGATGCCCTTGCGCTTCTCCAGCCGGCCGACGAAGAGGAGGTTCAGGCCGCCGCCCTCGCCGGGCTTCGCGGCATCCCGGCGGTCGTCGAGGCCCAGCGGGACGAGGCCCAGGCGGTCCGCGCCGAACTCGACGCCGTAGTCCCGGGCGATGCGCGCGGCGATCGCCTCGCTGATGGCGTGGATGCCATGGCTGCGCTCGAACATGAGTTTCTCGAGCGCGAGCATGGGGCGGCCGAAATCGCCCATGAAGGACTCGCTCTGCGCCCACTCGGGGTGGCTCTCGAGCGCGATCCGAAGCGTCGTCTGCAGGCTCGTCACCACCTTGTGGCGCCGGTCGAGGAGGATCGCCACGCCCTCGGCGTCCCAGATCGGCGCCTCGACCACGTCGACGGGGCGGTGGGTGGCGATGCGCTCGACCTCGTCGCGCATCGTCGCGGCGTGGTCCCAGATTCGCTGCGGGACGCCCAGGGCCCGCGCCTCCTCGCTGAGCGGATGGTGGCCGACGACCATGCGGTGGACCCACACGCCGTCCTCGAAGTCGACGCGGTGATGCCACTCGCCGCGGGTGAGGACGTGCACGTTGTGCCCCAGCCGGGCGAGGGCGCCGGCGAGGTCGAAGGTGAAGCGGCCGATGCCGCCGGCGTGCGTGGGCGGGTAGTCCTGGCTGAGGAAGCAGATCGTGAGGCGCTCGCCGGCAGGGCGGACGATGGGAAAGGGCTGCGCCGGCGCGGCATGGGCCGCGAGCTTCGCCCCGGTGATGAGCTCGCGCGTGCCGGAAAGCCCGCGCGCCAGCCCCATCCGCCAGGCGCGGTCGGCGTCGCGCGCGAGCTGCTCCTTGTCGAGGAGAGACAGCCGCCCGCCCGCCACGTGGTGGTCCGCGTCCGCGTGCTGGCCGGCCACGAAGCGCGCGTTGTCCTCGATGATCTCCGAGAGGCCGAAGTGCCCGACGCCGTTGACGAGCGAGAAGTAGATCTTGTTCTTGATGACCGGGTAGCGGTACTTCGTCACCCGGTTCGCATCGCGCACGTCGCTCGGGGCGAACTTGTGGTGCACGAACGCGTCCGGGAGCTGGCGCACGACGTAGCCCGCGTCCACGAGGCGAAGGCAGACGTCCGTCTCGTCGAGGTAGTACTCGTACTCCTCGTCGAAGCCGCCGATCTCCAGGAGCGCGGACCGGCGGAAGGAGGTGTTGGTGCCCTGCAGGTAGGGGAAGACGAGCGCGCCCGGATAGCAGAGGTGCAGGGCGGGCTCGGTGAGGTTCCAGTTGGCGTTGCCCAGCCGCGTGGCCGTGCTGTACTGGTACTGGAACGAGTAGCCCGTGTGGTCGTAGACGATGCCGCCGGTGGCGCCCACGAGCGGGGAGTCGTAGCCGGCCAGGAGCTGGTCCAGCCACTCTGGCTCGGGCACCGCGTCGTCGTCGATGAAGGCGACGAACTCGCCGGCCGCGGCGCAGATGCCCACGTTCCTCGACACCGAGAGGTTGCGCGCGGCGCAGCGCGCGACCTTGATGCGGCCCTGCCAGCGCGCGAGGAGCTCCTCCGTGCCGTCCGTGGAGGGCCCATTCACGACCACGACCTCGACCGCGGGGTAGTTCAGGTAGCGAAGCCCCTCGAGCGTCTGCGGAAGACTCGAGGCGCGGTTGTAGGTGTTGATGACGACGGAGAAGAGGGGAACGGCGGTCGGCGGCATAACATTTCGCGAGCCGTGCGCTGCCGTGGGCAGGCAGGGAGATACCATTTATCAGTATATCCTACGGGCAACGTGAAGTCACTCGAGCTGCCGGTGCCTGCGTGCTGTGACGACATCTCCCCTTCTTGCACGGCACTGAACGAGCGTTCACATTTACAATGTAGCCCACTTGATCGGTTCGTGCCGGCACTACTGCAGCCCCTCCATTTCGAGCAGGTTTCAAACGACTCAATACACTTCCGGCAGGATTCTCGGGAACGTCGATGCGCAAACTCGAGCTCGAAAATGGGCCGTTGGCTCTGTACTTGGGGCTGGTAATGGCAGTGGCCATCATGGCTTTCTCCCCGGGCCTCCTTAACGCAGACTCCATCGACATGCTTAACCAGTCCGTGACGGGGCGCTACCACGACTGGCATTCGCCGTTGATGACGCTGGCGTGGTCCCTGCTGGGCCATGTAAAGCCCGGTCCGGCGCCCATGCTCGTGATGGAGCTTTTACTCTTCGTCGTTGGTACCTACCTCATTCTTGCCCGGGTATTTCGATCAGCATGGATCGCGATCGGCGCGGCTACGCTCATCATCTTGTTGCCGCCGATATTCGGCAGCCTGGGAGTAGTCAACAAGGACATGCTCGGGCTCTCGCTGTTCGCGACAATGATCGGTCTGTTCGGCGCGGACTTGGCGCACAGGAAGGCTCGCCTTGCCGTGGCTTGGGTTGCCTTCGGCGTCCTGATGTGTGCAGTACGCACCGATTACCTTCCGTTCTTCTTCTGGGCTTGCGCGGCGAGGATCTGGGTTTCGCTATCGTGGCGCCTCCCGAAACGATCGACCCCGGCCGACGCACTAATGATCGTGGGTGCGGTTGCCGTCTCGATCGTGGCGGCCCTGATCTTCGCCTTGGCCACTGCGATCTCGATCGGCGTCGTGAATTACGGGGCCCTCGGGGCTGACCGGCGATATCCAATCCAGGCGACACTCCTTCATGACATCGCGGGAGTGTCGGTGGCCCACAACGACAACCTGTATCCATCCTGGATCAAGAATCGCGGCGTTACCCTGGAAGCGATCAGGAAGCGATATGCCACACATGCTGGTGATCCGCTTTTCTGGGGCGGTGAACCCCGCGTTCCCTTCGCATCGAGTCCCGCCGAATTCATGGAGTTGCGAGGCGCGTGGCTCATGGCTGTGGGCTCGAACCCCAAGGCGTATCTGCGTCATCGGCTGGCGGTGATCGCATGTCTCGTCAAGAGTTGCACCAGTGCTTACGGGCACTTCCAGTACGCGACTGATCCCAGGTACGGAAACCTGGTCGACTACGACAGGATGGGACTCAATGAGCCCATCGCAGGGGCGAACATGCGCGCGGGGTACCTCAAATGGGCGGCGGGAACGGTGCTTGCACGGGCGCCTTTGTACATTGTCTCCCTGTTTCTTTGCATGTCGTTGTTGCTAGCCGCACCGTGGGCGTCGAGGCCTCGCGTCCCGTCGCCCGTCCATGATCATGTCAGGACTGTCTCGGGGGCATTGGGGCTCGGCGCTGCCAGCCACCTCCTTGTGCTCGGGCTCCTCACGCCTGCCGCAAACTTCCGCTACCTGACGCCGACCATCTTCGTGGCAGCGATACTGCTTCTTTATGCGCTGTTCACGGTGTGTGAATCGCAATGGCCCATTCGCATTGCGTCGGCGATATCGCGGTTGAACCATCGGGCGCGAAATTAACTCCCCTGCACACGGGGAGCAGAACCGGACGAGGAAAGACGATGGAACTCACTATTCTGATGCCTTGCCTCAATGAGGCCGAGACTATCGAGGGATGCGTCTTGAAGGCGATGGCGTTCGTCAAGAGGGCGAGCCTGGAAGGCGAGGTGGTCGTGGCCGACAACGGGTCGACGGACGGATCGCAGGCGATTGCCATGAATGCCGGTGCGCGGGTAGTTCACGTAGAGGAAAGGGGCTATGGTGCGGCGATCATGGGAGGGGTTCGCGCCGCCCGAGGAAAGTACATCATCATGGGAGATGCCGACGGATCATATGACTTCGATAATCTAGAGCCATTCGTCGAGAAGCTTCGCGAGGGGTTTCAACTCGTGATGGGCAATCGATTCAGAGGAGGAATCGCGCCCGGAGCCATGCCGGCGCTTCACAGGTACCTCGGAAACCCGGTGCTCAGCGCGCTGGGGCGCATGTTCTTTAGACTTCCCATCGGGGACTTCCACTGCGGGCTGCGCGGCTTTTCGAGACGCGCGATGCTTGACCTTTCCCTTGCGACGGGCGGGATGGAATTCGCGAGCGAGATGATCGTAAAGTCGGGATTTGCCGGATACAGGATTGCCGAGGTTCCTACCACCCTGTCTCCTGATGGACGATCGCGACCGCCCCACCTGCGGACATGGAGGGACGGCTGGCGCCACTTGAGGTTTCTGCTGGTTCACTCGCCGAGATGGCTTTTCCTCTATCCGGGAATCGCGCTACTGGCGGGGAGTCTCGCGGCCATGTGTCTCCTTGTCGCCGGACCAGTGTCGATAGGGGGGGTTACGTTCGATATTCACACGCTCTTGTACAGCGCAGGTGGGTTGCAGCTCGGCACGCAGATGGTCTTCTTCGCGATGCTTGCGAGAACCTACGGAGTGGTGAGCGGGTTGTTGCCGCGATCGAGATACATCGACTGGTTCATGGGAGTTTTTTCCCTCGAGATCGGAATAGCTTTCGGATTGCTGCTTCTCGCTCTCGGGTTCGGAATCGCAGTTCATTCCGTGGTGGAATGGAAGAGGGCCGGGCTGAGCGCTGCCGATCCCGCGCAAATGATGCGCCTTGTCATCCCCTCGGTGTCGTGCCTCGTTCTTGGAGGGCAACTCATCTTCAATTCATTCTTCGTGGCAATTCTAAGTGCGGGAATGACCTCTCCGATCTCGCTGCAAGAATCGCCCAATGCAAATGAAGCCAATTGACATCCTGCTGTGCGTTTTGTGTGTGGTAGGGGTGTCCGTAGGACAGCTCATGCTTCGCGCAACTGCCATCCGAATTAACTCGCCGGAGCTGTCGCTCCTTGAGAAGGTGCTCTCATGGCAGGCCGTGCTCGCGGTCGCCCTCTATGGGGCGATGCTGGTTCTGTGGATGTACATACTCACCCGGGTTCCGCTGTCGTTCGCCTTTCCGTTCTATGCCCTGAGCTTCCTTCTTGTCCCCCTATTCGCATGGGCGGGATTGGGTGATCCGGCGCCGTGGCAAACGTGGGCAGGCGGGGTTCTCATCATGATCGGCGTCATACTTAGTTCGAGTGGGTCGGGCGCCTAGGAGATTGATCGTGAGTTCACCGCTGGCAAGACCAAACAAGCGCTGGATCGAGCGCGCCATTGTTCGATTGCACCGGGACATGAGTCACGATCGGCGGGTTCGCTCCCTATCGGGGGAGATCGCGGGAGAACTTTCGCGCCGCTTTTCCGGGACGGAGGGAACGATCGCGGGCGTCGACATAGGCTGCGGAGACATGGGAATCGCCGAAGGCATCAGTTCCTTCTGGCCGCGCGTGGAGTGGGAGTGTCTGGACATCTACGAATTGCCGGTTGAGAGGGAGAAGCTGGATCCGCGTTGGCAGAAATATAGGCGCTTTGACGGACAGAGGATCGATCGGCTCGACAAGTCCGCCGATTTTGCATTGTTCACAGACGTGCTGCACCACGTTCCCGAGGATGGAAGATTGCCGCTGCTCAAAGAGGCGGCACGTGTCGCGAACACCGTGATCGTCAAGGATCACCTGGGTATGGAACGTGGTGCACCATGCTCCGGGCCATGGACTTCATTGGCAGCTGGGGTATGGGTATCGGTTCCGCGCAGATGGGCGGGCAGTCCTTCCGGGAGCTATGCGACCTCGGCGGCTTCCTGAGAATCCTTTCCCTGCGCGTCGGTATTGACCTCTATCGCCACATGCGACTGAATCTGGTTCTTCGCCCGAAATGGCAGTTCATCGCTGTGCTTGCGAGTTGAGCGGCGCGACCGGGCCCGCGCGGAAATGCGAAGCGCATGGGGCGGGTGCGACTAGGCCGAATAGGCGAGAGTTTGGCGATCCGGATTCCTGCGGCCGTTGCCCGGGCAGTTGCCAAATGCGCGACGATTGGTTCGCCATGCCGTCCGCGTAGCTGATCGATCTGAAAGAGTTGACCTGCGTTCCGACCGACTGCGGCTTCTTCACACATGCCCGGCCGATGGCGATATGTCGAGGCCTGTCGCCATCCAGTGCACAGTCGAGTCGACGAAATGCCTCGGCATGGCTGTAGAGGTTTATAAGACTCTCCCAGCCTTCAACCGCAACTCGCGCCACACCAATCGTATGTCCAGAACAGGAATATGAGCCTATTCGAGTTCGTGCCAAATTCGATCCTGAACCGCCCTCGAGCGAACTTCCAGTCACGTCACAGAAGTGCGGTCCCGGGGATGCTGAGCTCTCCGCCGCGGCACATTGATGCCATAAAAGCGCGGAGTGAATGAGCTTCTCATTCACCGCCTACAGGGGATTACTTCGGACACCTGCCTCAAACACAACGCAGACTCCGAGTTCTGGATAGTCCATGGTGCGCTCGTGGAAAACTGGCCTATCGTGATCGGTCCGAAGAACTTGGAGTCGCTCCGTGGCCGAAACCGCGACCTCGCTCGCGGCTAACATGCCGGAGTTGGCCTCAAGTGCCGAATTCGCCGAGTAACTCACCGGATGTCTCTCGACGGACACCAGGTCCGCCGCAAGGCCCTCGATCTTGCAGGCGCGTGAAGTGACCGCAACAGCGATTACCCCGGGGAAAAAGGCTGGAAATGAACGAAGTGCGCATCCCCTGCTTGCGAAGCAAGGGCATGAGTACGGGATGCAGTGTCACTTTTTCGATGTCATCAGGCGCGGGCAGTGACTTCCATCTCGTAGCAGCGCCCGTTGGGGCGTCCCGTCACCGGAAAGGAAACATCCTCGAAACCTGCCTCCTCGAGTAGCGCCTTGAGGCTTTCAGGGGTGAACATGTCGTAGTGAAAGTCGCCGGCGTAATCCTGACTACCGAATGTCACCTCGCGCAGGTCGTCCCAGGACAATTCGCCGCCCTTGTACTTCTCGATCATCGTTGCCGCATCAGGCACAACGGCGCGAAACACCCCGGCGGGGCGAAGCAGGGACTTCCAGTAGGGGAGTATCTCCCGGCGAAGCTGCTCACGAGGAAAGTGTTCCATGAGGTGGGCCGAGTGGAGCTCCGCGATGCTGCCGGGATCGAAGGGCATCTGGCCGGCCTCGGCAACCACGTCGACGCCGGGAAGTTCCCGTACGTCCACGTTGACGTATCCTTCAACAGGGATGTGGCCACTGCCGATGTTTATCCGCAGCCCCTCCCGGGAGGCTTGCGCCACCTTTGCCTCGTTGACGACGCGCGGCTCGATCTTACCCGGCAGAGTCTGCGACGGCGATTTTCCGTACCGCAATTCGAACAGGGTCTCGCGGCGCACGAATTCGACTCGCTGCAGGAGGTAGGCCACGTGGTCGCGAAGCTCGTCAATGGCGGTGGAGAGGTTCGGATCCGCCTGCTCCCGCACTGGGCCTTCCGTGGCCGCGGAAGCGGAGCGCAACTCGGCAATCGCCTCGGATGCCTCCTTCATCCGCGCATCCAGGTCGCGAAGGTGTTCAAGCATGGCTGCGGACGCTCGCAACTGCGAACTCTGCTCGCGCTGGAACTCGCGAATCGTCGCGGCGGTAGACGAGATGAACCCGAGCACCACGGGGAGGTGCTGGTCCAGCCCAACCTGCAGGCGGCCGATCGTAGCCTCGCAACGGTAAACTCGCTCGGCCGTGGATTCGTGGGCGTGAGTCACGATCGTCGCCTGCCGGTGCGCTTCTCCAGCGAGACGTGTCGCTTCGACCCCGATCGCCTCCACCGAGCGCATGGCAGAGTCCGCTACGTCCTGCCGGGAACTGACATGAGTCATCGTCGCGTCCGCTTGGGCGATCCACCGCTGCAGCCCGTGCAGGGATTCCTCGTGCGCGCGAAGGTAGATGGGCAGCTTTGCGAACCCGATTGCGATCCGCAACACGTACCCAATGACGGGAACGTCGTAAATCCGCTTGAATGCCTGCTTCATCTCGTCCAATGGGTTCCCATGCCCGGGTCCACTCGCGTGGCGTGAGTGGACGGCCGGACTAAGCGAATTCCGACGCGAGCGGTAACGGATAGAGCGTGTCACGGCTTTCGCGCGCTCCATCGGACTCGACGTCGAAACGCGATTATAGCTCCACGCATGGATCCCGGATTGCTCGCGAAGCTGCTGGGTCTGGGCTGGCCGGCATGGAAATGTCGCTCCACCAGCAGCTACAATGGCACATGATCCAGAGCTACGAACACGTCAAAGGCGCATCCGAATGAAAGCTGATTTCCAACCCCCCGCTCCCCTCGACCCGAAGAGATTTCCGGCGACACGTATCTTCAGCGACAGAAATGAGATGATCAGGGGTCTGCTATCTAGATTGCCACCGCGGCCGCGCGTCATCGAGGTGGGAATCGGATTGGGCGACTTTTCCGCGTTTATCTTGGATACGCTCTCGCCCTCGCAGTTCGTCGCCATTGACCTCTTCAGGATGCATGAACTCGAGTGGCTCTGGGGGCGCCGGACAACGGAAATCTTTTCGGGGCTCACGCACGAGCAGTTTTTCCGGAACCGTTTCTCGAGCCAGATCGACCGCGGGCAGGTGAAGGTGCTTTCTGGCACCAGCTGGGACT
>JAHBST010000063.1 GCA_019638975.1 Cryobacterium sp. | reverse complement strand
ACCGCAATGCCCGCGCCCACGAGGAGAGTGCCGCCGAACAGCGCGGGGATGCTCGGAACGATTCGCAATGCCGAGCCGCCGATGATGGCGAGCAGAACCAAAGCAAGGCTTCGCTCGAACCCAAGTCGTTGCGCGAGGAGCGGCGCGAGGGGACCGAGCGCGCCGAAGCACAATACGGGCAAGGTCACGAGCAACCCCGCGAGGACCGAGGTGAGTTTCAAGTCGCTGCTGATGACGTCGAAGACCGGCGAAACGGCAACGATCACCGGTCGAAGGTTCAGTGCGACGAGGACAACCGCAATTCCGGCCCACAGACCGCCAGAGGGCGCGCGCGATATCGCTCCTGCCGTGGGCGACGTCAAGACTTGATGTACGGTTTGCCGTCGTTGGCCGGTGGCCTGGACTGGCCCACGAGCCCCGCGACCGCGAAGATCGTCACGACGTATGGAAGCATCAACATGAATTGGCTCGGAACGGGCGACCCGATGATTCCGAGCACGCTCTGCAGGTTCGTCGCGAATCCGAACAACAATCCGGCGAGCATGGCGCGGATCGGATCCCACCGTCCGAAGATGACCGCGGCGAGGGCGATGAAGCCGGCGCCCGCCGTCATGTCCTTCGTGAAGGATCCAACGGAACCCAGCGTGAAGTACGCACCACCGAAGCCGGCGATCGCGCCCGCGAGGGACACGTTCCAGAACCTGCGCAGGTTCACCTTGATGCCGACGGTGTCCGCTGCTTGAGGGTGTTCGCCGACCGAGCGCGTGCGCAATCCCCACCGGGTGCGGAACAACGCGTAGGCGACTCCCGCGACGACGATGTACATGAAGTAGACGATGATCGTCTGATCGAACAGCACCGGGCCGATGATGGGGATCTGCCCGAGGATCGGAATGTCGATTCGATCGAATCGAGGTGGCGTGTTGAGAAAGCCGGGGTTCTCGGTGAGAACTTTCGAGTACAAGAAACCGGTGAGCCCGGAGACGAGCACATTCAGCACGACGCCGACGATGATCTGGTCGACGATGTATTTGATCGCGAACGCGGCAAGAGCGAAGGACACAAGCGTTCCGGCGACCATCGCGGCGACGAGCCCGGCCCACGGGGAGCCCGTCATCGATGCGACGACAGCCGAGGCGAAAGCGCCGAACAGGAGTTGACCTTCGATGGCGATGTTGATCACGCCGCTGCGTTCGGAAATCACGCCGCTCATGGCTCCGAAGATGAGCGGGACGCTCAGGCTCACGGCGCCGATCAGGAGCCCCGGGATGGGGATGAGCGCATCCGCCGCCACCCACGTCAGGAATCCCGCCATGAAGACGATGGCGAACCCAATCGTGAGCCACAGCGGCACTCGGCGCGACTGGCTGACGATCCACACAGACCAGGCGGCAAGCAGGACCGTGACGATTGCCAGGATCCACCCCGTCAGCGTCGTCGGAACGTCGAGTTGCGGGAGCTGGACGAAGTCGGTCGAGGTCGACAAACGGAAATGGCTTGTGCCCGGGCGCGCGAACACGCCGAACAGCAGAACCGACAGCGCCGCGAAGATGGAGAGGGCGATCGGGCCCTTCCAGTTCTTGACGACAGTGCGCTCGAGCGCGACACCGGCTGACGGGTGGAGTGTCTGGGAACTCACTTGGTCACCACCGCCTTCTTGCCTTGCGACTTTGCGGATTTCACGGGCGCGAGCAGGTTCGGCTTCGGCAGCCGGAACACCGCACGCACCAACGGCGGGGCGGCGATCAGAAGGACTATCACCGATTGCACGACCAAGACGATGTCGACGGGGATTCCTTGCGACGCCTGCATCGCGAATCCTCCCGCTTTGAATGCGCCGAATAGGATGGCGGCCGCGAACACTCCCCACGGCCGCGAACGCCCGAGCAGCGCGACCGTGATCGCGTCGAACCCGATGCCGGCGTCAATGCCGCTGCTGAAGCCCGTCGTGACGGTGCCCAGAACCTGAAAGACGCCCGCGAGCCCGACCAGCGCGCCCGAGAAGAGCATGACGTAGGTCATCATGCGCGGGACGTTGATACCGGCGACGCGCGCGGCGTTCGGATTGAATCCGACGGCTTTGAACTCGAAGCCGAGCCGAGACCGGTTCAATAGCCACCAGACGAAGATCGTCACAGCGATAGCCACGATGAATCCCCAGTGAAGCGAATACTGCACGCCGAACATCGGCGGAAGCACCGCTGATGGAAGCATCGCGGGACTCTTGGGATTATTGGATCCCGGCAATTGGAGCAAACCTTGCGTGCTCAGCATCCAATACACGAAGTAGTACGCCACGTAGTTGAGCATGATGGTCGTGATGACCTCGTTCGCACCCGTCGTCGCCTTGAGGAGCCCTGCGATGCCGCCCCACACGGCTCCCGCCGCAACTCCCGCGACGATCGCGACGATGAGGTGGATGGGGAAGGGCAAACCGGAGAACGAGAATGCCACCCACCCGGCCGCGGACGCGCCGAACAGCATCTGGCCGCGGCCGCCGATGTTGAACAACCCGGCACGGAAACCGAGCGCGACACCGAGACCGGCCACAATGAGCGGCGTGGCGAACGTGAGCGTGTCCATGAGCGGTCGGATGCCGTTGGCGAATCCGGGGCGCCGGAAGTTGTAAATCGAACCCTGGAACAGCGAAATGTAGGCTCCGGAAACCGAATTCCAAATCGCCGAGAACATGTCGCCGGGACGGGAGAAGAAGTATCCCGCGGTCTCCTGGACCGTGTCGTCGGTCACCGCGATCAGGATTCCGCCGATGACGATCGCGAGGATGACCGCCAGAACAGAAATCATCGCGCTGCCGTTCAGAATTTCCCGGATCGCGACGCTCCACCGCGAACGCCCCGGATCGACCTCGGTGCCGTCCTGACCTGGTTCCCTATTGGGCGATTCCTGCGCGATCGTCGGGAGCTGCGAGTCCACTGGTTCGTTGGCGCTCATGCTGCCTTGCCTCCCGTCGGCATTTCGCCCGCCATCATGAGGCCGAGCACATCTCGTGGAGTATCTCCGGGAACGATGCCAACGATTCCGCCGCGGTACATCACGGCAATGCGGTCCGCAAGAGCAACCACTTCGTCGAGTTCGGTGGAGACGACAAGAACCGGAACACCCGAATCCCGCGCTTCCACAATTCTGGTGTGCACGAATTCGACCGAGCCCACGTCGAGCCCCCGTGTGGGTTGCGCGGCGACGAGAAGGCTCAAATGTCGACTCAACTCGCGAGCCAGTACAACCTTCTGTTGATTGCCGCCCGACAGGTTCCCAGCATGAGTCGCGATCCCTTGCGCCCGGATGTCGAACTCGGTGAGCTTCTCCTCGGCGAAGTCTGCGAGCACCGCGAGTTGGAGTCCGCCGTACTTGACGAACGGCTCGCCCGTGGATCTGTCGAGCATGAGATTCTCGGCGATCGTGAATTCCGACACGAGGCCGTCTTCGTTGCGGTCTTCCGGAACGAATCCGACTCCCGCATCCAGCACTTCGCGCACGGACCGACCGACGAGAGACTTGCCGCCCAGGGCAATCTCCCCCGTGACTTTCGGCTGGAGGCCCATGATTGCTTCAACGAGTTCGGTCTGACCGTTCCCCTGCACGCCCGCAATGGCGACGATCTCGCCCTCTTTGACGTCGAAGCTGATGTTGTTGACGACGAGCTGGCCGATCGGGTCGATGACGGAAAGCTTGTTGACGACGAGAGCCGGTTCGCCGAGTTTCGCCTTGCCTTTTTCGATCGTGAGTTCGATCGCACGCCCCACCATCATGGACGCCAGCTCTTCGTTGGAGGCGGTCGGCGACGCCTCGCCCACGACCTTGCCCAGACGGATGACCGTGATCGTGTCGGCGACTTCGCGCACTTCACGCAATTTGTGGGTGATGAACACGATGGACGTGCCCGCTTCCCGGAGTTGCTTCATGATCACCATGAGCTCGTCCGTTTCCTGCGGCGTGAGCACGGCTGTCGGCTCGTCGAAGACGAGCACTTTCGCATCCCGGGACAAGGCTTTGATGATCTCGACCCGCTGCTGGACTCCGACCGGAAGGTCTCCGACGATCGCATCCGGATCGAGGTCGAATCCGAAGCGCTTTGAGATCTCGCGAACCTGTTCGCGGGCCTTCGCCATGTTCAGGCGTCCGCCGAACGATGTCGGCTCATGCCCGAGCATGACATTCTCCGCGACGGTGAACACGGGAATCAGCATGAAGTGCTGGTGGACCATGCCGATGCCGGCAGCCATCGCATCGCCCGGTCCGTGGAAATTCTGGACCACGTCGTCCAGGAGGATTTCGCCCTCATCGGCCTGATACAGGCCGTAGAGCACGTTCATGAGCGTCGATTTGCCGGCGCCGTTCTCACCGAGGAGACAGTGAATTTCACCGGGCTCGACAACCAATGAGATGTGGTCGTTGGCAACGAGTGCCCCAAACCTCTTGGTGATGCCCTTGAGTTCGAGCTTCATAGTGTTTTCGGATCCTTCGGTGTCAGGCTGCGCTGCCGACGGTAGTTCTCAGGTGCTAAGGAAGACTACACGGAACCGGGGAGGCCAGCCGTGCTGGTCTCCCCGATCCCTACTGTGCTAGAGCGTTACTACTTCGGTGACGAAGGCGACTCGACCGTGATCTTGCCGCTGATGATGTCGGCCTTGATGGCGTCCAGCTCACCCTGCAGTCCGGGGTCGACCTTCGATGCGAAGTCGTGGAACGGCGCGAGTCCGACGCCGCCGTTGGCAAGGGTGCCAACATACGGGGTGTTGTCGAACTTGCCCTGGCCGGCCGCCGTGACGACATCGTTAACCGAAACCTGGATGCCCTTCATGATGGAGGTCAACAGCAAGTTGGTGATCGCCGGGTCGGTCTGCGTGACGTCCGCGTCAACGCCGATCAGGGCGATGTCCTTGCCGGAGTCCTTGATCGCTTCCACAGCGCTCTGGTAGATCGGTCCACCAACCGGAAGAATCACGTCGGCACCCTGGTCGATCAGGTTCTTCGCCGTGCTCTTCGCGGTGTCGTTGGCGTCGAAGCCACCGGTGAACGCGCCTTCCTTCTGCTTCTTGACGTCCCAGCCGAGAACCTTGACGTTCTTGCCCTTCTGGGAGTTGTAGTACTGCACGCCGTCGTAGAAGCCGTCCATGAAGATCGTCACGGGCGGGATCGGGATTCCACCGAAGGTGCCGACGATGCCGGACTTCGAGTAGCTGGCGGCAGCGTAACCACCGAGGAACGCGGCCTGCGCGGTGTCGAACACGATCGGCTTGACGTTCGGGAGGTCGATCGAGCTGTCGTCGATGATCGCGAAGTTGATGTCGGGGTTCGCCGTCGCCGCGTCCTTCGTCGCCGCGGCAAGGTTGAAGCCGACCGTGACGATGATGTTGCAGTTCTGCGCAATCAGGCTGGTGATGTTCGGCGCGTAGTCGGTCTCGACCTTCGACTCCACGGAGTTCGCCTTGACGCCAAGCGTCTTGGCCGCCTCATCGATGCCCTGCTTGCCCAACTGGTTGAACGACTTGTCGTCGAATCCGCCGGAGTCGGAAACCATGCAGGGAAGGAAGTTGGATGCGGACGGCGACTTGTCTCCGTCGTTGGTCGCTGGTGCTGGTGCGCAGCCGGCAAGCAGCATGGTGCTGATCCCGACAATCGCAAGACCGCTCAACGCGGACTTTCGCGAGGTGATTCTCAAGGTGTCCTCCAAGGTGCTGCTGCGACTCGGTGTCACAGCGATGTTCATTCAGATTACCCAATGTTACGGCCCGGTTGACAGCAGAATGCCGGGGTCACCGTGGAATGGTTACCAAGCTGCAACAGCAGCATTACTCGGTGTCACAGAATGTCGCTGCGCCCCGACAGCTTGAGCGCGTCCACGACGGCTTTGACTCGCTGCGCATTCGCGCTCGTCGTCACCAAAAGAGCATCCGGAGTGTCCACAACGACGATGTCGGTGACTCCGATGAGCGAAATGAGCCTCCCGCTCTGACTGATCACGACACCACTCGACGCGTCGGCGAGAACGCGGGCGTTCTCACCCAGAATCGCCAGGTCGGATGCGCGTCCACCCGAATGCAGTTTGGCGATCGCGGCGAAATCGCCCACGTCGTCCCAATCGAAGTTCCCCGGCACCACCGCGAGCGCCCCAGCCGCCGCCGCGGGCTCGGCGACCGTGTAATCGATCGCGATCTTGGAAAGTCGCGGCCACACGGCATCGACCACGGCTCCCCGACGATCGGAATCCCATGCCGCGGCGAGCTCCATCAATCCTTCGAGGAGCTCCGGCTGGCTCGCACCGAGCTGTTCCAGAAGCCGGTCGGCTCGGGAAATGAACATTCCCGCATTCCACAGATAATTCCCGTCGGCGAGATACTCCTTCGCGACCTCAAGGCTCGGCTTCTCGACGAACCGATCAGCGCGCACCGCGCTCGGCGCGCCCGCGATCCCCAAAGCGCCATCGCAATGGATGTAACCGAATCCGACTGCGGGCTCGGTCGGAGTGATGCCGATCGTGGCGATGTAACCCGCATCGGCGGCCGCGACGGCTTCGTGGACGGCCTTTTGGAACCCGCGCACATCCGAAATCACGTGGTCGGCCGCGAACGAACCGATGATGACATCCGGTTCGCGGTGGTGCAGGATCGCAGCCGCCAACCCGATGGCGGCGGACGAGTCCTTGGGCTCGCTCTCCAGCACGACGTTGCGATCCTCAAGCTCCGGGATCTGTGTCTCGACTGCGGCGCGGTGCGCGCGACCGGTCACGACCATGATCCGGCCCGCTCCCGTGATCGGCTCCAGCCGCTCCCAGGTTGCCCGCAAGAGCGTCTTGCCGGAACCGGTCAGATCGTGCAGAAATTTTGGCGCATCCGCGCGCGACAAGGGCCACAAGCGGGACCCGATACCGCCCGCAGGAATGACGCTGTAAAAGCGATCGAGCCCGATCGGTCTGTTGGCCATGGCGTTCAGACTAGCGAACCCGGGAATAGACTGGCATTGTCGGCAGCACAGGAGGTGCTGCTGCACCTGACCTTAGACATCTGCAGGAAGGTTGGTCGTGCCCGGTAAATCGGCAGGAACAACGGCATCCCCGGCGCGAGGCAGTCGGTATCCGTTACCCAGGTTCACGAAGCCGAAGGCTCCGCGAGGAACCATCTACCGAGGAAATGTCGGCATGTGGTCGTGGGTATTCCATCGGATCACGGGTGTCGCGATCTTCTTCTTCCTCCTCGTCCACATTCTCGATACCGCGCTCGTGCGGGTGAGCCCCGAGGCATACAACGCCGTCATCGGGACCTACAAGAATCCGATCATGGGGCTCGGCGAAGTCGCACTCGTCGCCGCGATCGGCCTCCATGCGCTCAACGGCATCCGCATCATCCTCATCGATTTCTGGGCGTGGGGAACCCGGCATCAAAAGCTCCTGCAGTGGATCGTCATCATCCTCTGGATCGTCCTGCTGGTCGGATTCGTGCCGCGCCACCTGATCAACGTGTTCAGCGAGTGACGCCATGACGACAAGCATCGAATCCCCCCGCGCAGCTCGCACCGTGCGCCGCGGCGGAGTCAATTGGGAGAAATGGGGCTGGATCTACATGCGCGTGAGCGGCGTCGCGCTCGTCGTACTGATTTTCGGCCATTTGTTCGTCAACCTCATGATCGGCGACGGCGTGAAAGCACTCGACTTCGCGTTTGTCGGCGGCAAGCTTTCGAACCCCTTCTGGCAAGTGTGGGACACGCTCATGCTGTGGCTCGCGCTCATCCATGGCGCCAACGGAATGCGCACGATCACCAACGACTATGCCCACAACAGGCTCGTCGGGGTCGTCGTGAAGGGCGCCATTCTCGCCGCCACCGTTGTCCTCATCATCTTGGGAACCCTCGTGGTCTATACCTTCGATCCGTGTCCGGCCGGGGCGCCAACCGACCTTCTGCCAACGTTCTGCACGGGAGGCTGACAGTGGCGAAAACAGACGAGGGAACCGTCATCGACGGCGTCCACTACCACAAGCACGATGTCGTGATCGTCGGCGCGGGTGGCGCAGGGATGCGCGCGGCGATCGAAGCGGGGCCGAAAGCGAGCACCGCCGTCATCTCGAAGCTGTATCCGACGCGCTCGCACACGGGCGCGGCGCAAGGCGGAATGGCCGCCGCACTCGCAAACGTCGAAGAAGACAATTGGGAGTGGCACACCTACGACACCGTCAAGGGAGGCGACTACCTCGTCGATCAGGATGCGGCCGAGATCCTCGCCAAGGAAGCCATCGACGCGATCATCGACCTGGAAAATATGGGACTGCCGTTTAACCGGACTCCCGACGGCCGCATCGACCAGCGCCGATTCGGCGGGCACACTCGCGAACACGGGAAGGCGCCCGTCCGCCGGGCGTGCTACGCGGCCGACCGCACGGGCCACATGATCCTGCAGACGCTGTACCAGAACTGCGTCAAGCACGGCATCAATTTCTTCAACGAGTTCTACGTCCTCGACCTCGTGATGACGGATGTCAAGGGCAAGGACGGCAAGACGGTCAGTCGTCCCGCCGGAGTTGTCGCGTACGAACTCGCGACCGGCGACCTTCACGTGTTCCAGGGCAAGTCGATTGTTTTCGCGACCGGCGGATTCGGGAAAATCTACAAGACGACATCCAACGCTCACACGCTCACGGGCGACGGTGTCGGAATCGTCTGGCGCAAGGGCCTCCCGCTCGAGGACATGGAGTTTTTCCAGTTCCACCCCACGGGACTCGCCGGACTCGGCATCCTTTTGTCCGAGGCGGCTCGAGGAGAGGGCGCGATCCTCCGCAACGCGGACGGCGAGCGCTTCATGGAGCGGTACGCGCCGACGATCAAAGACCTGGCCCCGCGCGACATCGTCGCTCGCTCGATGGCAACCGAAATTCGCGAGGGCCGAGGCGCCGGACCCTATAAGGACTACGTTTACCTCGACATCACGCACCTCGAGCCGGCCGTCATCGACGCGAAGCTGCCCGACATCACCGAGTTCGCTCGCACGTATCTCGGCGTCGAGCCGTACACCGAGCCCGTGCCCGTGCTGCCGACCGCCCACTACGCGATGGGTGGCATCCCGACGACGAACAACGCCGAAGTGCTGCGCAACAACACCGAGACCGTCCCGGGTCTTTTCGCCGCGGGCGAATGCGCGTGCGTGAGCGTGCACGGCTCCAATCGGCTGGGAACGAATTCGCTGCTCGACATCAACGTGTTCGGCAAGCGAGCGGGCAACAATGCCGTGGCTTATGCGAAGAGCGCCGACTGGGTCGAGCTGCCGAAGGATCCGACCGCGGGAGTGCGGAAGCTCCTCGACCACGTGCGCAGCGGAGACGGCAGCGAGCGCATCGCCGTCATCCGCCGCGAACTGCAGGAAGCGATGGACCGCAATGCCCAGGTGTTCCGCACCGACGAGTCGCTCCGCGAAGTCGGAGACCTGATCAAGACTCTTCGCGCTCGGTACCGCAACGTCCAGGTGCAGGACAAAGGCAAACGCTTCAACACCGATCTTCTCGAGGCGGTTGAGCTCGGATTCCTGCTCGACCTCGCCGAGGTCGTCGTCTATTCTGCGCGAAACCGCAAGGAAAGCCGCGGCGCGCACATGCGGGAGGATTTCCCGAAACGCGACGACAAGAACCTCATGGTGCACACCATGGCATACCTCGCCGGCGATGCCGAGTCGGCCGTCGCCTCCGACCACATCACTCTCGACTGGAAACCTGTAGTGGTCACGAATTACCCGCCGACAGAGAGAAAGTACTGATGGCATCCGACGTTGTGGAAAAGAGCGGTCCGCGCGCTCACGAAGCCGTTCCGACATTCACGGTGACGATGATCGTGCGGCGATTCGACCCCGAAGTCGATGAAGAGCCCCGCTGGGTCGACTACGACCTGCAAATGCACGGAACCGACCGAGTGCTTGATGCGCTGCACAAGATCAAGTGGGAGATCGACGGTTCGCTCGCGTTCCGCCGCTCGTGCGCGCACGGCGTGTGCGGTTCGGATGCCATGCGCATCAACGGCCGGAATCGGCTCGCGTGCAAGACTCTCCTCAAGGATCTCGACGTGTCCCAGCCGATCTACGTCGAAGCGCTCAAAGGGCTTCCGCTCGAGAAGGACCTCATCGTCGACATGGAGCCGTTCTTCGACAGTTTCCGCGAAGTGCAGCCGTTCCTCATGGCGTCGACCAAACCGAAGGATGGCAAGGAACGACTGCAAAGCCCCGAGCAGCGCGCGCGATTCGACGACACGACGAAGTGCATCCTGTGCGCCGCGTGCACGTCGAGCTGCCCGGTGTTCTGGACTGACGGACAGTATTTCGGGCCCGCCGCAATCGTGAACGCGCACCGTTTCATCTTCGATTCCCGCGACGAGGGCTCGCAAGTGCGGATGGACATCCTCAACGACCAGGAAGGCGTCTGGCGGTGCCGCACGACCTTCAATTGCACGGATGCCTGCCCGCGCGGAATCCAGGTCACTCAAGCGATCGCGGAAGTCAAGCAAGCGATCATGCGCGGGAAGCCCTGACCACACAGACGAAAGCGCTGGCAGCCACCCGATGGCTGCCAGCGCTATATCCCCCTGGATATTGCTTCGGTCCCTCTACTGAGGGAGACTCCTGATTTCCCCGATCATGACGCGGAAATTCGAGAAACTTTTCTCCGACGCTCAATTCAGGAGATCGACGGTGATTCCGAGCGTGTCCGACAGCAGCGCGAGCGGAATATTGATGGGAACGGGAATCCCGAGAACTGTGAGATTCTGCTTGAGTTTGATGGGACCGACGCCGTCCGGCAGCGCGGTCAGATGCAAAGCCCACGTGCCGTTTGCGGCGACGACCGTCGCGTAGACCTGTCCCGCAACTTGTGTCGAGACGGTGGCGCCGGGCATCCCGGTTCCGTTCAGATCCAGGTCGATGAGCGCTCCGACGATTCCGTCGGGCGCCTGGTGCTCCGGCACAGGGCCGGGACCGATCGGCAGATCGGGAATCAAGGTGTTGACCGGATCGGTGATGGTG
>JAHBST010000062.1 GCA_019638975.1 Cryobacterium sp. | reverse complement strand
GAACAACCAGAATGCGACGACGACGTATGACGGCGACGGTGGCCCGAAGCTCGACAACATCTTCAACAAACTCATTTATGCAATCAAGTTCCAGTCGGAGCAGATCCTGCTGTCGAGCGACGTCAACGACTCTTCGCAGATTCTGTACGACCGCGATCCGCTCACGCGAGTGCAGAAGGTTGCCCCCTACCTGACGCTCGACACGGACCCGTATCCCGCGATCGTCGACGGCAAGATCCAGTGGATCGTTGATGGTTACACGACGAGCGACCAATACCCGTATTCGACGGTCGAACAGTTGTCGAACGCCATCGCCGACACGTACACGCCGACTCCGCTGTTCGCCGTGGACGACATCAACTACATCCGCAACTCGGTCAAAGCCACGGTCGACGCGTACACGGGCAAGGTCACGCTGTACGCGTGGGATGATTCGGATCCGATTCTGAAGACGTGGCAGAAGATCTTCCCGACGACGATCAAGCCGATGAGCGAGATGAGCCCTGAGCTCATGAGCCACGTGCGATACCCATCCGACCTGTTCAAAGTGCAGCGGGCGATTCTGGGTACGTACCACGTGACCGACGCGAACTCCTGGTTCGCGAGCGACGACGCGTGGGTCACTCCGCCGGACCCCACCCAGCCGTCGGCGAACGCGAAGCTCCAGCCTCCGTACTACCTCACGATGCAGGTCCCGGGAACGGATAGTTCCGCGTTCACCCTGTATTCGACGTACATTCCAAAGGAATCGGGCGACAAGGCGCGAAGCATCCTGACCGGGTATCTCGCGGTCAATGCCGACGCTGGGGATACGCCCGGCACGATTTCGCCGAACTACGGCAAGTTCACGCTGCTCACGCTGCCGAAGGCGGAGACTGTGCCGGGCCCCGGGCAAGTGCAGAACAACTTCAACTCCGACCCGACGGTGTCAACCGAGCTCAACCTGTTGAGTCAGGGGTCGACGGATGTCATCAAGGGCAACCTGCTGACCCTTCCTGTCGGCGGCGGACTGCTGTACGTGCAGCCGG
Organism: Cryobacterium sp.; assembly: GCA_019638975.1. GTDB lineage: Bacteria > Actinomycetota > Actinomycetes > Actinomycetales > Microbacteriaceae > Terrimesophilobacter. The sequence continues at coordinate 10,834 of JAHBST010000062.1, read as the reverse complement.
TGTACATTCGGTCGACCGGCGAAACCAGCTACCCGTTGTTGAAGAAGGTTTTGGTCGCATTCGGTAACAAGGTCGCATTTGAGCCGACACTGGATGCCGCGTTGGATGAAATCTTCGGCGGCGACTCGGGGGCTTCGGCCGGTGATACCGGTACGGAAGGTCCGACCACTCCCGGTACCGGCGAGCCCGGAACAGATCAGCCGACCACTCCATCCGACAACGCTGCGCTGGATGCGGCACTCAAGGATGCGGCGGCCGCCCTCAAGGACCGGGAAGCCGCGTATGCGGCCAACGACCTCGTGGCGGCGGCGCAAGCCGACAAGAGGCTGCAGGATGCGCTGGAGAGGGCTATCGCGGCGAGCGGCATCACGCCGTAACATCGGGTCATGACGACTAGCGATGGCGCGAAAGGCGCTTCCGGAGACGAGTTTTCGTTCGCGGGGCTCAAGGCGGTCTTCGTGAATTGCACGCTCAAGCGGAGTCCCGAGGTCAGCAACACTCAAGGGCTCATGGACGTGAGCATCCGCCTCATGCGCGAACACGGCGTCGATGTCGAGAACATCCGATTCGTCGACCACGACATCGCGCTCGGCGTCTACCCCGATATGCGCGAGCACGGTTGGGCGTCGGATGCGTGGCTCGATGACGTGTGGCCGCTCATCGACGCGGCCGACATTCTGGTCGTCGGCGGCCCCATTTGGCTCGGCGACAACTCGTCGGTCACGCGAATGCTCATCGAACGGCTCTATGCGATGAGCGGCGAGTTCAACGACAAGGGCCAGTACGTGTATTACGGCAAGGTAGGCGGCGCGATCATCACGGGCAACGAGGATGGCGTGAAGCACTCCTCGATGTCGATCCTGTACAGCCTTCAGCACATCGGCTTCGTGATTCCGCCCGCAGCGGATGCCGGCTGGATCGGCGAGATCGGTCCGGGCCCGAGCTACCTCGACCCCGGTTCGGGCGGACCGGAGAACGAGTTCACAAGGCGGAACACGACGTTCATGACGTGGAACCTCATGCACCTCGCGTCGATGCTGAAAAGCGCGGGCGGCATCCCCGGCTACGGCAATTCGCGCAAGGCGTGGAACGAGGGCGAGCGCTTCGGCCTCGAACCGAACCCCGAGTATCGCTGAGCGTCGGGAACCCCTCCGGTCTCCTGTGTTAGAGTTGACCCTCGTAACGCGGGGTGGAGCAGTTCGGTAGCTCGCCGGGCTCATAACCCGGAGGTCACAGGTTCAAATCCTGTCCCCGCAACGACGGAGGGTCCGGAACCGCACGGTTCCGGACCCTCACTCTTTGGAGCGGGCCGCTATTCGCCCGAGCCGTCCGACTCCTGCTTGGCGTTCCAGTCGTCGAGCTTTTGCGGGTCGATTCCGCACTCTTTCACTTCCTGGGCAAGCTTCTTCGTCAGGCGCGATTTTCCTGCGGCGACAGCATCCTGAGTGCTGCCGACGAAAATCTGGCCGTCCTTCGACTCTCGGTTGACATCCGAAGCCTCCTGGCAGAGGTGGTACACGTTGCCCGACTTGGTCCAGGTGACCTCGTCCTGGCCGGTCAGGAATACGACGGCATCCGTGTCCTGCGCATAAGCCTCTTGCGAGGGCGCGTTCCAGTCCACCCCGAAGACGAGGACGGCGACGAGTCCGATGACGATCGCGATCCCTCCCGCGATGCCCTTTTGCTTGCCGTCCATGTCCTTGTTGAGGAAGATCATGATGATGAGCGGCAGGAATGCGAGGATCGTCACGATCGCGCCGAGCTGGTTCTGAACGAAGAAGCGCACCTTGTCGCTCTTCGATGCGGGGTCGAGTCGGTTCGCCTTCTTCCACAGCCACGATCCGATCGACGCGAGCACACCGATGACGACGATGAGGCCGATCAACAGGATGAGGTGCCACGTCTCGAACGGCTTCTGCCGCAAGAGCCAGAAAATCGCGAAAGCCTCGGTGCCGATCGCGAGAACCCACAAGACGCCTGCGATGATGCGCGATTGCGTCGCTTTCGACTTGGACTCGGCCGTTGGCGTCCATACGGCTTCTTTGCCGTCTTTCGCGGCGGCGGACGCGCTTGGCTCCACCCGGACGACCTTCTTATCGCTCTTTGCCATGTGATCCCCTCTCTCGGAATTGCACCAGCATATCGGCAGTCGGGATCGACTTGGTTCCCTGTCGCCGAGCATGCAACATGGAGTCATGACGAAAGTTCCGACCGTCCTGTTCGTGTGCGTTCACAACGCCGGCCGGTCGCAAATGGCGGCCGGGTTTCTTCGAGCCCTCGCGAGCGGACGAGTCGATGTCCGCTCTGCCGGATCCGAACCGGCAGCGTCGCTCAATCCCGTCGCGGTCGCCGCGATGGCCGAAGTCGGTATCGACATTTCGGGGAGCGCGCCGGCAATTCTGACCGTCGACGCAGTTCGAGAATCGGATGTCGTCATCACCATGGGCTGCGGCGATGCGTGCCCGGTCTTCCCCGGCAAACGATACGAGGACTGGGTGCTGGACGATCCCGCGGGCCAGTCGATCGAGGTTGTGCGGGGAATTCGCGACGACATCCGGATGCGCGTTGTCGCGCTCCTCGACGAACTCGGCGCGAGCACGGTCCGCGAGGTTCGCGAATTCTGAGGTTCCGCTCGTGGCGGGGAGAGGGTTAGCGTTCGAGCACGACCGCGAGCCCCTGGCCCACGCCGATGCAAATCGCGGCAACGCCTATTCCGCTCCCGCGGCGCGCCAGCTCGTGCGCGACGTGTCCGACGATGCGCGCACCCGAAGCCCCGAGCGGATGCCCGATGGCGATCGCTCCGCCGTGGATGTTCACTCGATCCGGGTCGAGCTCGGGCCACAATTTCAGGCACGCGAGACTTTGCGAAGCGAACGCTTCGTTGAGCTCGACGACGTCGACATCCGCCCACGTCTTGCCGGCGCGCGCGAGCGCCTTGTTCGCCGCCTCGACGGGCGCTATCCCGAAAATGTTCGGATCGACGGCGTGGACGCCGCGTGAGACGATGCGCGCGAGCGGTTCCGTGTCGACGGCGTTTTCCGCGCCGATCACGAGCGCACCGGCGCCGTCGTTGAGGGGAGACGAATTGCCGGCCGTCACGGTACCGTGCTCGCGGAACGCGGGAGAGAGTGCCGCAAGTGCGGCGAGGCTCGAGTCGGCGCGAATGCTTTCATCGCGCGCGAGTTCGACGCCCGGCACGGCAACGACCTCGCTGTCGTACACGCCGGCATCCCACGCGGCGGCGGCGAGCGTGTGGCTTCGCAACGCGAACGCGTCCTGTTCATCGCGCGAAACGTCATATCGCTCGGCAAGAATTTCGGCTGTCTCGCCGAGCGCCACGCTCCACTGCTCCGGCATCCTCGGATTGACCATTCGCCACCCGAGCGTCGTCGAATACATCGCCTCGTGGCCGGCCGGGTACGGTCGATCGGGTTTCAACACGACCCACGGCGCGCGGCTCATCGATTCGACTCCGCCGGCGATCATGAGATTCGCGTCCCCGGTTTCAATCGCCCTGCTCGCCTGAATGACCGCTTCGACGCCCGAGCCGCACAAGCGATTCGTGGTCGCGCCGGGCACGGACGTGGGGAATCCGGCAAGGATCGCCGCCATCCGCGCCACGTTGCGGTTGTCTTCGCCGGCGCCGTTCGCATCGCCGAGGATGATGTCATCAACCGTCGCGGGGTCGAGGGCGGGGTTGCGTTCGAGGAGTTGGGCGAGCACGGTTGCGGCGAGGTCGTCCGGCCGCACTCCCGCAAGAGCCTTGCCGAGTCGACCGAAGGGCGTGCGGATGGCGTCGAACACGAAACTGGCGGACATCCGGCTCCTTCGCGATTGTCGACGGCTGCCAACTCAGAGTACCGGTTCTCCTGCGTGCCCCTACGTAAGCTAGAGGCATGCATGACGACTCGACCGCGATCGCCGTCGCCCAGTTCGCGCCAGGGGACGACACGGCGGCGAACCTTGCCAGTATCCGCTCGCTTGCCGCCCTCGCGGTCGGGCGTGGCGCGAAGCTCGTCGTGTTCCCCGAGTACTCGTCGTTCTTCGTGGCCGATCTGGGCGAGCGCTCTGTCCGGGCCGCCGAACCGCTTGACGGGCCGTTCGCGACCGCTCTCGCGGCATTGGCGACCGAACTGGGAATTCATGTCGTGGCGGGCATGGTGGGGACGAGCGCGGATGCGAAGCGATTCTCGAATACGCTCGTCGCGTTCGACGCATCCGGCTCCGTCGTCGCGAAGTACCGCAAAATGCATCTCTACGACGCTTTCGGGCACAAGGAATCCGATTGGGTGACCGCCGGGCCCATCGAATCGCCCGAGACATTCGCTCTTGGAGGGATGACGGTCGGTTTGCAAACGTGTTACGACATCCGGTTTCCCGAGGTCACGAGACGCATCGTGGACGCGGGGGCCGACCTCATTCTCCTGCCGAGCGAGTGGGTGCGCGGTCCGCTCAAGGAGCATCACTGGCGCACCCTGGTCACCGCACGCGCACTCGAGAACACGGTGTACGTCGCCGCGGCAGACCAGGCGCCGCCCATTGGCGCCGGCAATAGCATGATCGTCGACCCGATGGGGGTTGAGCTCGCAACGATCGGCGAGGCAACGGATGTCGCTCTCGCGTGGGTTTCGCCCGCTCGCATCGCGGAGGTGCGCGCCGTGAACCCGGCGCTCGCACTACGGCGATTCGACATCACGCCGCGCTGATTTCCGCAAGAGCCGCGGATCTGGTTCCGCTCTCGGGATCTAGTGCGTACAGTTGGCTTTACTGCGCTTCATCAGGGGGCATCGATGACGAATCCGTATCGCGTGATTGTGGTTGAGGACGACCTCGACGTCGCCGAGTACACCAAGACGATTCTTGAGAACAAACTCGGTTGCACGGTCCGCACGTTCACCGACCCCACCGCGGTTCGGGCGGCGCTCGCCGATTTCGCGCCCGACGTGATCATCACCGATATCGAAATGCCCGGGATGTCGGGCCTGGACTTGATTGAGCAAGTGCGCGAAGTTTTCCCGGGCATGCCGGTCATCGTCATGACGGCGCACGCCTCCATCGAATACGCGGTGTCGGCACTGCGGAATCAGGCGAATGAGTTTCTCACCAAACCGGTTTCGTCGGCCGACCTCGTCGCTCACGTCGAACGCCTCGCCGAGGATGCCCGCGCGAGCGCTTCCGCGGCGCCGGGCCGGGCCGTCGTGCTCGCGATCGGGGCGCATCCGGATGACGTCGAAATCGGCGTCGGCGGCACGCTTGCGGCGCACCGCGACGCGGGGGACCCCGTGACGATTCTCACGCTGTCGCGGGGGGCTCGCGACGGGGGAATCAAGACCGCGTGGGAGGAAGGCTCGGCATCCGCCCAAGTCATCGGTGCGCGGCTGCTCATGGAGGACGTCCCGGAGCACGACGTGCGGCAGGACTTCGCTGTCGACGCCATTTCCAAGGCCATCGCACAAGTGAATCCGACGATCGTTTACGTTCACAGCAATCACGATCGTCATGAAGATCACCGCACGGTTTTCGATGCGGCCATGGTTGCGGCAGGGAACGTGAACTCGATCGTGTGCTATCAGGGGTCGACGGCGACCGTCGACTTCAAGCCGAACCGCTTCGTGAGCATCGACGCGTTCCTGGACACGAAGGTCGCGATGCTGAATTGTTTCGCCGTGAGGGGCGACCGTCCTCGATTCCTGGAGCCGGACTTCGTACGGGCGACCGCACGATACTGGTCCCGGTTCAGTCAAAGCGCCTTTTGCGAACCGTTCGAGATCATCCGCGAATCCGCGGAGGTCAAATAGAACCATGCGGGAAGCGAAAAATGTGTCGGCTGTGAAAGTCCTCGTCGTGGAAGACGGGGACGATCAGCGATTCCTCGTACAGCGCTACTTCGAGCTCGCCGGTTGCGAGGTGACAGCCACCGAATCGGCTGAGGCGGCACTCAACGCTTTCGATGACGATTCCCCGGATGTCGCCGTGATCGACCTCATTCTTCCCGGAATGAACGGGTGGGAGCTTGCAGAACGGATCCAGCGCGACTGGCCCGAGTGCGTCGTCGTGATTTCTTCCGTGTTAGATGTCGACCGATACCCGAAATCGGATGCCCAGATTGTGAAACCCGTCACTCGCGCCAAAGTGACGGACATGTTGGGGGCCTTCGTTCCGGGGTGGGCGGCCTGAACCCGCGCGCGCAGTCCCCGCTGAGAGTCGTCGCCGCCGATGATGACGACGACATTCGTGCGCTCGTCGCGATCGCCGTGGAGCGGGCGGGCTTGAACCTCGTGGCCTCGGTCGCCGACGGGAACGCCGCGTGGGACGTGATTCAGGAAACACTCCCCGAACTGGCTATTCTCGACGTTTCGATGCCGGGAAAATCAGGACTCGACTTGTGTCGGTTGATCCGGAGCGACCCGCGCCTGTCGCACACCCTCATCCTGCTCCTGTCGGCATCCGTCACGGAGTGGTCGCAGCAATCCGGTTTCGAGGTCGGGGCGAACGAGTATCTGATGAAACCGTTCAGCCCGCGTGACCTTGCAGCGAGGCTGAGCGACATCGCCGCGGGCGCGGAGAACTCCTCGTGACACGGTCGAGAGTTCGGTCGTGGCTCGATTTCGATTCTCCGACGCCATTCGTCAAGCAGCTTCCCACCGCGATCTTCTTCCTTCTCGCCGCGGTGACCGTCGTCGTTGCTCCCGAGAGCTTTGTCGCGAATGAGCTTGCCATGGCCCTGGGAATGGGCTTCGTCGCCATTGCTACTGTGCTCGCCGGGTACTTCACCTGGCGCTCGATGATGTCGGGTTGGGTGCTCGTCGTCCCGGTGATCGATTTCCTGGCCATCGGATTCCTCCGCGTCGGCACGGGAACGAACAACTCCGCGTTTGCCGCCCTCATCATTCTTCCGATCGTGTGGCTCGCCGCGGAACAGGGCCGGCGCTTCATCGTGTTCTCGGCTTTGGGGGCCGTGGTCACGCTGTTGTTGCCCATCGGGTTCGATTGGCATCTTCTGTTCGACCCGCAGTTCATGGTGCGCGGTCTCGTCACTCCGGTCGTCTTCGCGGTCGCCGCGGCCGTGATCAACGAGCTCGCGCGGCAATGGCAGCGCCGGGTCGACGTTGCCGACGAGGAGGCGGCGGAGCGAGCGCGATTGCTCCAGGAATCCGTTGAGCACGCCGCGAGAATTGCGGAGAGCGAGGCACAGCTTCGAGAGCTGGAGCGAATGTTCCGTGGACTGTGGGGCGCCGTCACCGAGCAATCGGTGATCGGTACCGACCGAACCGGGCTCATCGACGCCTGGAATCCGGGTGCCACGAAAATGCTCGGATTCACGGATGCCGACACGGAAGGCATCCGTCGCATCGACGAATTCCATCTTGCGGACGAACTCGAGAGCCGATCCAGGGAACTCAATTTTCCTCCGGGGGAGACGGTCTTGAATCCCGGGTTCTCCGCGCTCGTGGAGCCCGCCCGGCTTGGCAATGCGGATGTGCGCGAGTGGACGTATGTCGGCGCCGACGGCCGGATACTGCCGGTCGATATTGCCGTGACTGCGCGCCGGAACGAGGCCGGCGAAACCATCGGCTATCTTTTCGTCGCGAACGATCTGACCAAGATCAAGGAGATCTCGCGACTCAAGGACGAATTCGTGGGGCTCATCTCCCACGAGCTGCGCACGCCGCTGAGTTCGATCCTCGGGTACCTGGAGCTTTTGCGCGACGAGGCGGAAACTACTCTCACCGCGAGTCAATTGCACTATTTGTCGGTCGCGGAGCGCAACGCGAATCGGCTTCTTCGGCTCGTGGGCGACTTGCTGTTCACAGCGCAAGTGGATTCGGGAATGTTCCATGTCGACCAGACGGAGCAGCATCTCGACGCAATCGTCAGATCCGCGGTCGAGTCGGCGCGACCGGTTGCTTCCGCGGCCGGGATTGCGTTGACCGCAGAGATCGCGGACGGCGCGCTCATCCGCGGCGACGCCGTGCGAATCGGGCAGGCGTGCGACAACCTCATTTCGAATGCGATCAAGTTCACGCCGAAGGGCGGCGCTGTCACGGTGTGGCTCGAGGTTGACGGCGACGACGCCGTCGTGTCGGTGAGTGATACCGGTATGGGTATCGCGTCCGCGGAGCTCGACAAGTTGTTCTCGCGCTTCTTCCGGGCATCCTCGGCGACTCGGAATGCTGTTCCCGGGGTGGGGCTGGGGCTGGTCATCACGAAGGCGATCGTGACCGCGCACGGGGGCGAACTGGATGTCTCGAGCACGGAGGGGGTCGGCACGTGCTTCACGATGCGGTTCCCGCTCGCGAGCGATGAGGCCTCGCGGATGTCTAGCGTTTGAGTCCCGCGAGTTGCGCGGACGCGCGCTCGAGCACTTCCACTTTCTTGCAGAACGCGAACCGAATGAGCGACGCGTAGTCCGCGCGACGCTCGGGGCGCACGAAGGCGGTCACGGGGACGCCCACGACTCCCGCCAATTCGGGTAGCGAGCGGCACGCGTCGTCGGCATCCGGGAAGCCGAGCGGCGCGGCATCCGCGAGGACGAAGTATCCGCCCCGAGGCCGGGAGACGGTGAATCCTGCTGAGCGCAGCCCCTCCGAAAGCACGGCACACTTCCCTTCGAGGGTCGCGGCGACCTCCGCGAAATAGGAGTCGGGGAGGGCGAGTCCGACGGCGATTGCGGGCTGGAATGGAGCTCCGCTCACGAAGGTGAGGTATTGCTTCACCGCGATGATGGCCTGGAGAAGTTCGGCGGGCGCTGTGATCCATCCAATCTTCCAGCCCGTGACGCTGAAAGTTTTTCCACCGCTTGAAATGCTCACGGTGCGTTCGCGCGCCCCCGGAAGCCCCGCGATCGGGGTGTGCGGCACGCCGAATGTGAGGTGTTCGTAGACTTCGTCGGTCACGATGATGGCGTCGTGCTTGTGCGCCAATTCGACGACCAGCTCGAGGGTGCCTTGCGAGAAGATCGTGCCGGTCGGGTTGTGCGGATCGTTGATGAGGATGAGCCGCGTCTTGTCGGTGACTGCTGCACGCAACTCATCGTGGTCGGGTTGGAAGTCGGCGCCGCGGAGTGGCACGGTGACAAGTTTGGCGCGGGAGAGCCCGATGATGGCGGCGTAGGAGTCGTAGAACGGTTCGAAAGTGACGACCTCGTCACCGTCATCGGTGAGGGCGAGAATCGTGGCGGCGAGCGCTTCCGTCGCCCCGGCGGTGACGAGCACTTCCCGTTCGGGGTCGACGGTGAGCCCATAAAACCGGTGCTGGTGTTCGGCGATCGCGTGACGGAGTATCGGCAATCCGAGTCCAGGAGGATATTGGTTGACGCCGTCGCTGATCGCCTGGCGTGCGGCTTCGAGCACTTCATCGGGCCCGTCCTCGTCCGGGAATCCTTGCCCCAGATTGATGGCGCCGGTGGAGACGGCGAGTGCGGACATTTCCGCGAAGATAGTCGGCCGAAGCTCGCCGTCGGCGCCGAGAAGCATCGCTCCCTTCGCGGCTCGCGTCCAGGCCCCGTGCACGGTCATGCATCCACGCTAGCGCTTCTGTGGATAACTGCGACGCGAACCGGCCGCCCTCCTCTAGCGTCGCCGACATGAGAATCCGGATGCTGCATCCCGCGGTCTCGCTCGTCGCGATTCTGCTTCTTGCCGGGTGCGTACCCACCGACCCCATCATCACACCGGCGCCCGAGCCCGACGCCGCACCGATTTTCGCGTCCGACGAAGAGGCGCTCGCCGCCGCGACGGATGCATATGCAAATTTCGTGCGGGTCTCTGACGCGATTTTTCAAAATGGGGCAGTGGACACATCAGGCCTGACGGAAGTTGCTGTCGGCGACCTTTTGGCGAGCACAAAGAAGGCTTTCAACGACGCGCGTGAGCGCGGATTGCGAAGTGTGGGTCAGACTACGTTTGATCAAGTTTCGCTTCAACAGTTTGGCGACAACGTCTCCGGCGAAGGCGTTGTAGTGACCTACGTCTGCGAGGACGTGTCTGGTGTCGATGTCCTTGATTCTCACAACAAGTCGGTCGTCTCACCAGATCGACCGGACAGAGTCCTCTATGAAGTCACGTTCGACATGTCGAATGACGGGGCGCACCTGATTGCGTCAAATCGCAATGCTTGGAGCACTGAATCATGTTAAAGCTGACTCGAGTCGTTGTTTCACTTGTTTCTTTGGCACTTGTGAATGGTGCTGCTGGAATTAGCGCAACAACCTGTGACCCTGTTACAGCGATGACTACAGGATGCCCCAACATATCAGTCGGCAACGACGGTCACGAAGTCACCCTGGGCGGCACCGTAGAGGTGCCGGGCGGCGAGGGTGGCACCCCGCGCGACGGAGACGAGTCCGAGGAGCCGGCGCCGAAGCCGACCCCGTGGGCGGTCGATCGCCCCGGCTACACCGTCACGATGCCGGTTACGCTTGCCGACCTTGCCAGGTTTCGACCTGATCCGGGCACCGATCACATGCAACCCGACGGGTGGATGATCGTCGGCCTGTCCACGAATTTCTATGCGCGCGCGATGCAACACGTGAAGTCCGGCGTGCTTCTGGGGGAGCCGGCTTTCGTGCGGTTCACTCCCGCGCGGTACTCCTGGACCTACGGAGACGGCGCAGCTCGCGCGACGTCCGCTCCGGGCGGCACCTGGAACGCTCTCGGCATCCGTGAATTCGACCCCACCCCCACGAGCCACGTCTACCGCAATCCGGGCCGTTACGTCATCGATCTCACAATCGGATATTCGCCCGAGTACCGCTACGCCGGCTCCACAGAGTGGATTCCCGTATCCGGATACGTCTGGGTACCCGCGAACAGACTCGTCGCGGTCGCCGCGG
>JAHBST010000061.1 GCA_019638975.1 Cryobacterium sp. | reverse complement strand
GCGAGACCCAGGCCGAGGAGCGTGTCGTCGACTTGCCGGAACATGGCGTCCGTGTGCGTCACCATGTCGACGAGAAAGGCTTGAATTCCCCACGTCAGGGCCATCCGGCGCCGGATGCCTTCAATGGGAGTGAACGCGAGCATGGGAATGTGCGAGCGAATTCTCGACATCCTTCTGGCCGAATCGCCCGATTGCGTGAATACGCACAAGAACTTCGCCTCGACGAACTCCGCCACTTCCGCGGCCGCGAGCGTGACCGCGCCGCCTTGCGTTCGAGGCTTCGTGCCGAGCGGCGGAATCCGTTCGAGCCCGTGCTCTTCGGTCGACTCGATGATGCGCGCCATGGTTTGAACCGTGATGACGGGAAACTCGCCGACACTCGTCTCGCCGCTCAGCATCACGGCATCCGTGCCGTCGAGCACGGCATTCGCGACATCCGATGTTTCGGCCCGCGTTGGTCGCGGACTGGAGATCATCGACTCGAGCATTTGCGTCGCAACGATGACGGGTTTCGCCATACGGCGCGCGACCTCCACGGCGCGCTTCTGAACGATGGGAACCGCCTCGAGGGGCAACTCCACTCCGAGGTCGCCTCGCGCCACCATGATGCCGTCGAAGGCGTCGACGATCGCGTCCAGATTGTCGACCGCTTGCGGCTTTTCGATTTTCGCGATGACGGGGATCTTGCGTCCCTCTTCCGCCATGATTTCGTGCACGCGCACGATGTCGTCGGCACTGCGCACGAATGACAGCGCGATCAGGTCGGCGCCGAGGCCCAGGCCCCAGCGGAGGTCCTCTTCATCCTTGTCGGAAAGCGCGGGAACGCTCACGGCCACGCCCGGAAGGTTGATTCCCTTGTTGTTGGACACGGCCCCCGGAACCTCGACGACCGTCGTCACAACGTTCCCCGCGACGGATTCGACGCGCAGCGTGACCTTCCCGTCGTCGATGAGCAGCGGATCGCCGGGCTTCACATCCTTCGGGAGGCCCGAATACGTCGTGGAGGACAGCTCCCGCGTGCCGACGACGTCATCGGTCGTGATTTTGAAAATATCGCCCACGGCGAGGTCGTACGGTCCGGCTTCGAACTTCCCCAGCCGGATCTTCGGCCCTTGAAGGTCCACGAGCACGGCGACCGCGCGCCCCGATGCTTCCGCGGCGCGCCTGACGTTGGCGTACACCTCTTCATGCACCTCGTAGGTCCCGTGACTCAGGTTCATTCGCGCCACGTCCACGCCGGCATCGATGATGGCTCGGATGTTTTCATAGCTCGAGGTGGCCGGGCCGAGCGTTGCGACGATTTTTGCGCGTCTCACTGGAGTCCTTTGTTCATATTCTGCGTCGTGCGGGTAAGGGATGGGGAGCTCATAAATGGATCGCGGTGTCGGTCGGCCGCACGGGCGAAGGCAATTCGGTATCCCCTTCAAGGTACCGGTCGACGGCGGCGGCCGCCGCTCGCCCTTCCGCAATCGCCCAGACGATGAGCGATTGACCCCGGCCGGCATCGCCCGCGACGAATACCCCCGGCTCCGTCGCCTGGAACTGTTCGTCACGCTCGATGCGTCCGTTCTCGCACGCGAGCGCGAGTTCCGTCTCGAGAGATTGCGTTTCCGTCCCGCTGAATCCGAGTGCCAAAAGGACCAGATCGGCGGGCAATTCGCGCTCGGTACCCGATTTCGGGACTCGATCGCCATCGAGATACTCGGTTTCCGCGATCCGAATCGCCCGCACTTCGCCCGCGGCATTCGGCAGGAAGCAAACGGTCGACGCGAGGAATTCGCGCTGCCCGCCCTCTTCGTGCGCGCTCGACGTTTCGAAAAGCAAGGGATGCGTCGGCCACGGCTGATTCTCGCTTCGTCCATCCGGGGGTCGCGTGCCGATGGCGAGCGTCGTCACGGAGAGCGCACCCTGCCGATGGGCCGTGCCCAGACAATCCGCTCCCGTGTCTCCTCCTCCGAGAATGATCACGTGTCGGCCTTCCGCGGTGATCTGCCCGCGAACCTCGTCTCCCGCACCGGCGTGATTCTGCTGGACGAGATAATCCATCGCGAAGTGCACGCCCGACAGTTCGCGACCCGGAATAGGCAGATCGCGCGGCACGAGCGCCCCGGTCGCGATGAGGACCGCGTCGTATCGGCTGCGCAATTCGCTCCACCCGATGTCGACGCCGATGTTCACGCGCGCGCGGAATCGCGTTCCTTCCGCTTGCATCTGCCGAAGCCGATTCTCGATGTGGCGCTTCTCGAGCTTGAAGTCGGGAATGCCGTACCTCAAAAGTCCGCCGATTCTGTCATCGCGTTCAAACACGGCGACGGTGTGCCCCGCGCGCGTGAGTTGCTGCGCGGCGGCGAGTCCCGCCGGTCCGGACCCCACAACGGCGACTGTCTTGCCCGTGAGCCGTTCCGGCGGATGCGGTTGCACCCAGTCGTTCGCCCAGGCATCGTCGATGATCGATTGCTCGACGAGTTTGATCGTCACCGGTTCCTGACTGATTCCGAGAACGCACGAACTCTCGCACGGCGCGGGACACAAGCGGCCCGTGAATTCGGGGAAATTGTTCGTCGCGTGGAGCCGTTCGCTCGCCTCGCGACCTTCTCCCCGGCGAATGAGTTCATTCCACTCGGGAATGAGGTTGCCGAGCGGACACCCCTGATGGCAAAAGGGCACTCCGCAATCCATGCACCTGCCCGCTTGCCTGCGCAAAACCGTGTTGTCACCCGGTTCGTAGACTTCGCGCCAGTCGAGCAAGCGGATCGCGACGGGCCTCCGCGGAGGCAACTCGCGCTGTCGGGTCTTGAGAAACCCCTTCGGATCAGCCACCGGTGACCTCCACGATTCTTTCCCACACGACCGCGCCGTCCGGATCGAGCCCTTCGTCGACCGCGAGAGCACGCGTTTCGAGCACTGCAGCGAAGTCGCGAGGAAGAACGCGGACGAAATCCGACGCCGTGGACTCGAAATCGTCGAGCATAGCAACCGCGACCGCGGAGTCCGTGTACTCGACGTGGCGCTCGAGCATGCCACGCAAAAGCTCGACATCCGCGCGATCGAGCGGATCCAATCGCAATTCCTCGCTGTCGAGCGCTTCCCGATTCACGCGATCCGGCCGCAACTTGTACACGTAGGCCGTACCTCCCGACATTCCGGCGCCCAGATTCCGGCCCACGGGGCCGAGAATCACGGCCGTGCCTCCCGTCATGTACTCGAGCGCGTGATCGCCTGCGCCCTCCACGACCGCGATTGCGCCGGAGTTTCGAACGAGGAATCGCTCGCCGACAATTCCTCGAATGAACAGGCTTCCGCTCGTGGCGCCGTAACCGATGACGTTTCCGGCGATCACATTTCGCTCGGCGCGGAAGACACTGTCGCGGCTCGGTCTCAGCGACACCGTTCCGCCGCTCAGTCCCTTTCCTACGTAATCGTTCGCATCCCCTTCGAGATGAAGGCTGATTCCGCGGGGCAAAAAGGCGCCGAGCGATTGACCGGCGGTTCCCGTGAGGGTGATTCGGATGGTTTCATCGTCGAGACCGTGTTCTCCGAAACGCTTCGTGACCTCATGTCCGAGGAGAGTGCCGACGGCGCGATCCGTGTTTCGGACCGGGAAACGGAGCTCGACGGCTTCGCGGTGCTCGAACGCGGGCGCACACTCCTCGAGGAATGCGCGATCGATGTGTCGCTCGAGCCCGTGGTCCTGGTCGCGCTGGCGGGATTGCGCCGCGGCCGGATCCGAGTCGGCGGTCGAGAGGATCGGTGAAAGGTCGAGCCCGTCCGCCTTCCAATGGTTGATCGCGGAGTCGACGTCGAGTAATTCCCGATGACCGATCGCCTCCTCGAGACTTCGAAAACCGAGGGCGGCCAGATACTCCCGCACTTCCTGAGCGAGAAATTCGAAGAAGTTCACGACGAATTCGGGCTTTCCCGAAAACCTCGATCGAAGCTCCGGATTCTGGGTCGCCACGCCTACGGGACACGTGTCGAGATGGCAAACGCGCATCATGACGCACCCGGACACCACGAGCGGCGCGGTCGCGAAGCCGAATTCCTCCGCGCCGAGCAACGCCGCGACGATCACATCTCTGCCCGTTTTCAATTGACCGTCCACTTGCACGACGACACGGTCGCGCAAGCCGTTCCGCAGGAGCGTCTGCTGGGTTTCGGCCAGCCCCAGTTCCCACGGGGTACCGGCGTGCTTGAGCGAGGACAGCGGGCTCGCCCCGGTTCCTCCGTCGTGCCCGGAAATCAGGACGACATCCGCGAGAGCTTTCACGACGCCGGACGCGACCGCGCCGATTCCCGATTGGCTCACGAGCTTCACATGGATCCGGGCGCTCGGGTTCGCTCTCTTCAAGTCGAAAATGAGCTGTTTGAGATCCTCGATCGAATAGATGTCATGGTGCGGCGGCGGACTGATGAGCCCCACTCCCGCGGTCGCGTGGCGAGTGCGGGCGATCCAGGGATACACCTTCGCGGGAGGCAACTGACCTCCCTCGCCAGGCTTCGCACCTTGCGCCATTTTGATCTGGATGTCCGTGGCATTCGTTAAGTAGAGGCTCGTGACCCCGAACCGCGCCGAGGCGACTTGCTTGATGGCGCTGCGGCGTTCGGGGTCGAGAAGCCGTTCGGTGGTTTCGCCGCCCTCCCCCGTGTTGCTTCGCGCACCCAGTCGATTCATGGCGATCGCGAGCGTTTCGTGAGCTTCCTCGCTGATCGATCCGTAACTCATCGCCCCGGTCGAGAAGCGGCGGACGATCGAGGCCACGGATTCCACTTCGTCAAGAGGCACAGGGCCCCGCGTTCCCTCGCGGAGAGTGAACAATCCCCGAAGCGTCATGAGCCGCCCCGCTTGCTCGTCGACGAGCCGGGTGTAGTCCCGGAAGATGTCGTATCGACGCTCTCGCGTCGCATGCTGCAATCGGAACACTGTGTCCGGATTGAACAAGTGGGGAGGGCCATCCCGCCTCCACTGGTATTCGCCTCCCGTCCCGAGGTGCTCGTGGACCGTGCTCGCGGCTTCATCCGGATACGCGCTCTCGTGCCGCGCAAGATTTTCTGCGGCGATGACGTCCAGGCCGACTCCCCCGAGTCGCGTGGTCGTGCCCGTGAAGAATTCGTCGACGAATTGCTGAGCGAGGCCGATGGCTTCGAATGCTTGCGCGCCCGCATACGACGAGACGACGGAAATTCCCATCTTCGACATCGTCTTGAGCACTCCCTTGCCGAGGGCCTTGATGATGTTCGCGACGGCGTGCTCGGCGCTTATTCCCACAAGCACTCCCGTGCGCACGAGCTGCTCGGCGGTTTCCATCGCGAGATACGGGTTGATGGCCGAGGCACCGAATCCCACGAGAAGCGCTACGTGGTGAACTTCGCGGACGTCTCCCGCCTCCACGATGAGACCGACCCTCAAGCGATTCTCCCGACGGATCAAATGGTGATGAACAGCGGAGAGCATGAGCAAGGACGGGATGGGAGCGAAATCCTTGGTGGAATCGCGATCAGAAAGAACAATGTATTTCGCTCCGCGCTCGATCGCATCATCGACTTCCGCGCACATCGCAGCGAGGCGATCCGCAAGTGCGCGCGGTCCTTCGTCGACGCGATAGAGTCCGCGAATCGTCGTCGTCGTGCGGCTGCCGGGCGACGCATCGATGTGCTGGATTTTCGCCAATTCGTCATTGTCGATGACGGGGAAGTCAAGGATGATCTGATAGGCGTGCTCGGGGGTCGAATCCAGAAGATTGAGTTCCGGACCGAGGCCGAGTTTCATCGAGGTCACGACTTCCTCGCGAATGCTGTCGAGGGGCGGGTTCGTCACTTGGGCGAATTGCTGCGTGAAATAGTCGAAGAGCAATCGCGGGCGCTCGGCGAGCACGGCAATCGGCGTGTCGGTGCCCATCGCGCCGATCGGCTCTGCGCCGTTTTGCGCCATCGGCGCTATGAGAACGCGCAATTCCTCCTCGGTGTACCCGAAAGTGCGCTGCCGGCGGCCGACGGATGCCGGAGTGTGCACGATGTGCTCGCGCTCGGGCAAATCGCGAAGATTGATCCGCCCGTTGCGCAACCACTCGCCCCACGGTTGCTGCGCGGCGAGGGATTGCTTGATCTCATCGTCCTCGATTAGCCGGCCCGCCTCGGTGTCGACGAGGAACATCTTCCCCGGGCGCAATCGACCCTTCCGGACGACGCGACTCGGATCGAACTCGAGAACTCCGATTTCGCTCGCCAGGACGACGAGACCATCATCCGTAACGACGAAACGCCCGGGACGGAGACCGTTCCGGTCGAGCGTCGCGCCTACGAGAGATCCGTCCGTGAACACCATGGCGGCCGGGCCATCCCACGGCTCCATGAGTCCCGAGTGGTATTCGAGGAATGCACGGCGGTCGTCGGCCAGATTCGGCTGATTCTCGTATGCTTCGGGAATCATCATCATGACCGCGTGGGGCAGAGAGCGTCCCGCAAGCGTGAGCAACTCGAGCACTTCGTCGAAAGAGGCGGAATCGCTCCCGCCGGGCGTCACGATCGGCAGCACGGATCGAAGGTCGCCGAGAACGTCCGATTCGAGTTGAGACTGGCGCGCACGCATCCAGTTCCGGTTTCCCTGCACGGTGTTGATTTCGCCGTTGTGGGCGAGCAAGCGGAATGGCTGAGCGAGCGGCCACGAGGGAAAGGTGTTCGTCGAATACCGCGAGTGAACGAGCGCCAATCTCGACGCGAAGCGCGAGTCCGACAGGTCCGGATAGAACGGTTCCAATTGAAGCGTCGTGACCATGCCCTTGTAAACGAGGGTTCGGCTCGAGAGCGAAGGAAAGTACACCTCCAACTCCCGCTCTGCGCGCTTTCGAAATCGGAATGCCAACCGGTCCAGTGCGATACCCGTCGCGTCGTCGTTGGTAAGAAATACCTGTTCGATCGCGGGCATCGCGTCGCGAGCGAGGGAGCCGAGAACGGCGGAATCCACCGGCACGTCCCGCCAGCCGATAATGCGCAAACCCTCCGACTCGGCCAATTCTTCGAGGCGAGTCGCGACCCTCGCCCTCTCGGCTTCATCGATCGGAAGAAATGCCGCTCCGACGACGTAGTGACCGACCTGAGGAAGCTCGAACGGCACGACAGAGCGCAAGAAGGCATCGGGGATCTGCGTCATGATTCCCGCACCGTCGCCCGTGCCCGCATCCGAACCGACAGCGCCCCGATGCTCCATGTTTCGCAATGCCGTGAGTGCGAGGTCGATGATGTCGTGCCCGGCCGTGCCGCGCAGCGTCGCGACCATGGCAAGACCGCACGCGTCCTTGTCGAACGCAGGGTCGAATAGTCCGCTGGCGCCGGGTGCTGCACTGAATCGCGAAAACGCTGGCTTGAGGTTCATGGACCGCCCTCACGGAAGTGATGGAGGGACGTCACTGGCCCATGGAGTCCGCGCCGGCTTTCGTGCCGCAGTTAAGCGCGCGGAACTGCTGATCGATATCTAGCGTGCGTGGCCGCTTGTGGCTGCCTTGGCGCCTGTCGTTGCCACGGACGAATCGGGATCGGATGAAATCGAGCCGTCGTTGCCTTCGAAATCGGCGTCCGTGTAAACGTCTTCAGAGTGTACAACAGCATCGGCCGACCATTCGCGACCCGGCAGGTACGGGCTCGGTTCGATGCCAGGATGCCGGCGCGATTGCACCGCGATGATGATGAGGCCGACAAGGATGGCGCCGAATGCCGCCCACACGTTCGTGCGGATGCCGAAGAAGATTTCGCTCGGGTCGATCCGAATGGATTCGAAGAAGCTGCGTCCCACGCCGTACCAGATGAGATACGCGCCGAGCATCTTGCCCCACTGGAGCCGGTACGCACCGGCGGCCGGAGCGATGACTTCGACATCGAGGAACGGAATCGTTCGCCGGGCGAGGCGCCATCGGCGCTCGATGAACAGGAGCACGCCGACGCCGATCAGGTTCCAGATGATCTCGTAAAGAAATGTCGGGTGGAACAGAGTTCCCGCGGGAAGACCGGCCGGGAAGGCGGGATTCGTCGACTCGATCTGCAGGCCCCACGGAAGATTCGTGGGGAGGCCGAACAATTCGTGGTTGAAGTAGTTGCCGAGCCGACCAAAGGCTTGAGCGAGCAAGAGGCTCGGCGCGAGGGCATCCGCGAAACTCCAGAAACGCACACCCGCGAGTCGGCATCCGATGAGCGTGCCGACGGCCCCCAGAATAAGCGCGCCGAAGATGGCCATGCCGCCCTCCCAGATGTAGAGGGTCTTCAGCAAATCCTTGCCCGGACCGAAGTAGTCATCCGGATGCGTGAGCACGTGGAAAATCCGACCGCCGATGATTCCGAACGGCACGGCCCACAGCGCGATGTCGAGTACGACGCCACCGTCGGCCCCGCGCTGCTTGAGTCGGTATCCCGTGAGGATCGTCGCAGCGACGATGCCCGCCAGAATGCACAAAGCGTAAGTGTGGATCGGGATTGGAATCGTCACCCACGTCAAACCGATGTCGTGCAGCCATGTGCCGAAGTTGAAAACCTGCCACGAATAGTCGGGACTGGGAATGCTGGTGAGAATGCTGGTGGGAATGCTGCCGGGAAGCGGAGCCAGAAGTCCGAACACGATCCGATGGTGCCTTTCCAGGTGGGGGCGAACGCTAGATCAGCCTAGTACCGAGTGCCAGAGCGGATGCCGCACGCGCGACTTCCGGCACGCCACCGGAATCAAGCGCCGACACGAGTGCGGAACCCACGATCGCCCCGTCGGCATAGTCGAGAACTTCCCGGACCTGCGCCGCGGTCGAAATACCCAGTCCCACGCACGCGCGCTCGCTCCCGGCATCCCGCAATCGCGAAACCAGTCCTCGCGCTGCGGCGTCGACGTCGGCGCGCGCCCCGGTGATTCCCATCGTGGATACCGCGTACACGAAGCCGCGCGAGTCGTGGGAAATCATGCGAAGCCGCTGCGCGCTCGAGGATGGTGCGGCGAGGAAGATCCGATCGAGCCCCGTGCGGTCGGATGCGCGAATCCACTCCTCGGCGTCGTCCGGAATAAGGTCGGGAGTGATGATTCCGGAGCCCCCCGCGGCGTCGAGGTCATCCGCGAAGCGATCGACCCCGTATTGAAGGACGGGATTCCAATAGGTCATGAGGACAATCGGAACGGGAACTCTCGCCTTGATTTCGCGGACTGCTTCGAAGGCATGAGCGAGGCGGAAGCCGCCCGCAAGCGCCCTCTGGGTCGCCTTTTGGATGACCGGGCCGTCCATGACCGGGTCCGAATACGGCAGACCGAGTTCGATTACGTCGACTCCGTTCTCCGCAATCGCGACGGCCGCATCGATGCTCGAAGACAGCGTGGGGAACCCGACCGGCAAATAGCCGATGAGCGCGCCTCCCGTCGCCTTCTTCGCATCGATTGCCGCGGCGACCGAGCCCGGTCCGGCACTTGCGCCGGTCACGGCTCGTCCACGAGTTTGAACCAAGCGCTTGCGGTTTCCATGTCCTTATCGCCTCGCCCGCTCAAGCTCACGAGAATTGTCGCCTCGGGCCCCAGAGAGCGCCCGAGCTCGATGGTGCCCGCGAGAGCATGAGCGGATTCGATAGCCGGGATGATTCCCTCGGTTCGGGCCAGGAGCCGAAATGCATCCATGGCCGCGGCATCGGTCACGGGCACGTAGCTCGCTCGCCCGATATCGGCAAGCCACGAGTGTTCCGGCCCGACACCCGGATAGTCGAGTCCCGCCGAGATCGAATGGGATTCGATCGTCTGGCCATCGGCATCCTGAAGCACATACGTTCGCGAACCGTGGAGAATGCCCGGCCGTCCTCGAGAGATCGTCGCCGCATGACGGGGAGTATCGGCACCTTCACCCGCCGCTTCGAAGCCGTACAGCGCGACGGCCTCATCGTCGAGGAACGCGTCGAAAATCCCGATGGCGTTCGACCCCCCTCCCACGCACGCGGCAACGGCATCCGGGAGCCGCCCCGTGAGATCGAGGACCTGTTCGCGAGCTTCCTCGCCGATGATCTTCTGGAAGTCGCGCACCATCGCCGGAAACGGATGCGGACCCGCGACGGTTCCGAAAATGTAGTTCGTCGTCGCGACATTCGTCACCCAGTCGCGCATCGCCTCATTGATGGCGTCTTTCAGCGTTCGGGAACCGGTCGTCACGGGAATGACCTCCGCGCCGAGCAAACGCATTCTGGCGACGTTGAGCGCCTGTCGCTGAGTGTCGACCTCGCCCATGTAGATCACGCAATCCATGCCGAGAAGCGCGGCCGCGGTTGCCGTCGCGACTCCGTGCTGGCCCGCTCCGGTTTCGGCGATCACTCGCTGCTTGCCGATGCGCCGCGTCAGGAGCGCTTGGCCAAGAACGTTGTTGATCTTGTGGGAACCCGTGTGATTCAAGTCTTCGCGCTTGAGGATCACGCGAGCACCACCGGCGTGCTCCGCGAATCTCGGAACTTCCGTGATGATGGACGGTCGACCCGTGTAGCTTGCGCCCAACCGCTCGAGTTCGGCGCGGAATGACGGATCGGCCCGAGCTTCCGTATACGCGGAGGTCAGTTCGTCGAGCGCGGCGACGAGCGATTCGGGAACGAAGCGGCCACCGAATTCCCCGAAATACGGCCCGGAAGCGTCGCGGAGCGCCATCAGACGGCCAGGAAACCGGCGAGTGTGGAGAGCGGATCCGCCGTCACGAGGGCTTCCCCTACAAGTACGACGTCCGCGCCGGCGTCTCGATACCTCGACACATCCTCGACGCTCGTCACGGCCGATTCGGCGACACGGATGATCCCGGGCGGAATGCGGCCGACGAGTCGACCGAACAATTCACGATCCAGTTCGAACGTTGCGAGGTCGCGCGCATTGATGCCGATCACTTTCGCACCGACATCCACCGCCCGCTCCACTTCGTCGGCGCTGTGCGCTTCGACGAGCGGCGTCATCCCGAGTTCGGCCGCGAGCCCGTAGAGCTCGGCGAGTTCGGATTGCGCAAGAGCAGAGGCCATGAGCAGAACCAGGTCCGCGCCGGCCGCACGCGCCTCGAGAATCTGGTACGGAAGCACGATGAAGTCCTTGCGGAGCACGGGCACGTCGACCGCGGCCCGCACGGCCGCGAGATCGTCCATCGAGCCTCCGAATCTGCGGCCCTCGGTCAGGACGCTCACCGCGCTCGCGCCGCCCTCCACGTACAGCGACGCGAGTTTCGCGGGGTCGGGGATGTCGGCGAGATGGCCGCGGGATGGGCTGGCCCGCTTGACTTCCGCGATAATTCTCACGGTGTCCGTCGGCGCGAGGGCGGCGATGACATCCAGAGCCGGTTGCCGGGCTCGGACGGCTCGCTCGAGCTCGGCGGTGCCCCGAATCTCTTGTCTCGCCGTCGCGTCGGCGACCGCCCCGGCGATCAGTTCCGTCAGCACGCCGTCAATTCCGTCCGCACGGGTCAGTGGGACTTCTTGGGCTCGTAACGCGGACCCGCCACTCCCCAGCCGGACTTCGACAGGATCCAGCCGGCGATCGGACCGATCACGACGAGAACTACGGCTACCCAGAAGAGCCAGGTCGACACGAACCAGAACGCGAGCGTGCCGAGGAGGAATGCGACCATCATGACGATCACGGCCGTCCAAGCGGCGGGCGAGTGCCCGTGGCCCGGGTCGGAGATGTCGGTGTTGCTCATATCACTCCAGTACGTCACGCGGAACGAGGTTCCACGCCAGTCTAGCGGGAGGTTGGGTCCGCCCCTCCGCTCAACTCGTCCCAATCCGAAACAGCGCTCTCGCCGGATCGCGCGTCCGCCGATTCGAATCGCGCCGCCTGGTAGCGACGGCTCGATTGCGGCCAGAGCCGAGCGCTCGCCATGATGGCGATCGCGAGAAGCGCGAGGAGGACCCCCGAGGCGAGCGCGACGAACGGCCACGGCGTCGCCGGATTGGCGCCGATGAGCGTCGCGACCGATTCTGTGCCGGAAAC
>JAHBST010000060.1 GCA_019638975.1 Cryobacterium sp. | reverse complement strand
TCGTTGTCACCGCCGTCGTCACCGCCCCCATTTATGCAGCGCGCGGGTACCCACTGGACGCTGATTCTCTCGTCGCAGGAAGTTTCGCCCTCGCGAGAGCCCTTCTCTTCCTTCTCTTCACGACGGCCATGAGCGCAGGGATCGCGGGAACGCTCCGGCGCACTGTACCCACCGTGATGACAGTTTCCATATTGCTTATCATTGGGCCCGCTCTGCTCAACACGATTCTCGGCTTCGCCCGGATGGCGCAAAGCCCGCTTGTGGTAATCGGAAACGCGGCACGACTCTTGCCATGGGAAGGGTCGAACTTTTTCTTCCTGTACTCCGATGATGTTCCGTTCGCATCACTCGACGGCTCTGGGGTTCTGCAGGTCTCTGCCCTTTTCGGCATCCTGGTCACGGCACTCTGGGCGGCCCTGGCTGTTGCCTCGTGGTTCGCTACCGACGCCCGGCGGTCGATATCGACGCGTTAGGCGCCACCAACCCGGATTGGGTTGCCGGCGGGATGGGGCGCGGCGCGAGTCGGTCGCGGCCGACGAGTGACAGCGCGCGTTTGACCGGGGTTGCCGCGTGGACTATTGTTGACCCTTGGTGCCCGCACATTTGGGGCATCCGAAGTTGAGCCCTCCACCGGATCCGTTCACGTCGCATCGCGGCGCCAACGTCCACGGAGCGGGATTCACGAACAACTCCCTTCGAACAGAAAGTAGCGGTGCATCATGCGTACCTACACCCCCAAGCCGGACACGGTCACTCGCGAATGGCTCGTCATCGACGCGACGGATGTCGTGCTCGGCCGTCTGGCCAGCCACGTCGCCGTTCTTCTCCGTGGCAAGCACAAGCCGACCTTCGCGCCGCACGTCGACACGGGCGATTTCGTCATCGTGATCAACGCCGAGAAGGTTGCGCTCACGGGCGCGAAGCTCGAGCAGAAGAAGGCGTACACCCACTCCGGTTACCCGGGAGGGTTGTCGGCGACGACGTACGCGCAAATGCTCGCGAAGCACCCGACGCGCGCGGTCGAGAAGGCTGTTCGCGGCATGCTCCCCAAGAACTCGATCGGTCGCGCCCAGCTGAACAAGCTCAAGGTGTACGCCGGTGCCGAGCACCCCCACGCTGCTCAGCAGCCCAAGACCTACACACTGAACCAGGTCGCGCAGTAGCGCCGGCTGACAAGCAAAGGACCTTTCATGGCGAAGATTTCAGAATCCATCGACAACGCTTCCGAAGCGGCCGCCGAGGCCGTCGAGCCGACTGCTGCCGCATCATCCGCGGCCGACCCTTCCTTCGACGACGCCCCGCAGAGCTTCACGACGGAGTCCCCGGCGGAAGCAGCGCCGAAGGCGCCGCGCCCGGCATTGAACGTTCCGGGTGCCGCTGTGGGCCGACGCAAGCAGGCTATCGCGCGCGTCCGCCTCATCCCCGGCGCTGGCACCATCACAGTCAATGGCCGCGAACTCGCGGACTACTTCCCTAACAAGCTGCACCAGCAGCTCATCAACGACCCGTTCAAGGTTCTCGACCTCCTGGGAAGCTATGACGTCATTGCTCGCATCACGGGCGGTGGACCCTCCGGCCAGGCCGGGGCGTTGCGTCTCGGTATCGCGCGTGCGTTGAACGAGATCGACCGCGAGAACAACCGTGCCGACCTGAAGAAGGCCGGCTTCCTGAGCCGCGATGCGCGCGTGATCGAGCGCAAGAAGGCGGGCCTCAAGAAGGCTCGCAAGGCTCCTCAGTTCTCGAAGCGTTAATCCTGCCGTCTCGGCACTGACATGCCACGGCTTTTCGGTACGGACGGCGTTCGGGGTCTCGCCAACGAGACCCTGACCGTCGAACTGGCGCTCCGGCTTGCGCAAGCGGCCGCCGTCGTGCTGGGCAAAGGCCGATACGCCGACGGACGCCGGGCTTCCGGCCGCAGGCCGGTCGCCGTCCTCGCGCGAGATCCACGGATATCCGGCGAGTTCCTTGCGTCAGCAGTGGCGGCGGGGCTCGCGAGCTCTGGAGTGGACGTGTACGACGCCGGGATGATACCCACGCCGGCCCTCGCGTTCCTCGTTGCGGACTTCCATGCCGACTTCGGCGTCATGGTGTCGGCATCCCACAATCCGGCGCCCGACAACGGGATCAAATTCTTCGCGGCACGGGGAACAAAACTTCCCGACGAAGTCGAGGACAGGATCGAGCAAGCGCTCGCCGAGCCCCCGATCGCACCCACTGGGGCTGAAGTCGGCCGCATCCGTCGATTCGCCGACGCCGAAGACCGCTACCTTGTGCACTTGCTCGGTACGCTCCCTGCGAGGCTCGATGGGATCCACGTGGTGCTCGATTGCGCGAATGGTGCCGCGTCGGGCGTGTCACCGGACGCATTCACGAAAGCGGGTGCGAAAGTCACGCTGATCGGCGCAGAGCCTGATGGCATCAACATCAACGACGGAGTCGGCTCGACACACTTGGCGCTTGTCGCCAGGACCGTTGTGGAAACGGGAGCGGATCTCGGGATTGCGCACGACGGCGACGCCGATCGATGCCTTGCGGTGGATGCGGCCGGCAATGTCGTGGACGGCGACCAGATCATGGCAATTCTCGCCTTGTCCATGAAGGAACGCGGCGAACTCGTCGACGACACGCTCGTTGCAACCGTCATGAGCAATCTCGGATTGCGGCTTGCGATGGAGGAGCACGGTGTCACGATGCTCGAGACGCGAGTGGGCGACCGCTACGTTCTCGAGGCGCTCGCGGAGAGCGGAGCGGTTCTTGGTGGCGAACAGTCGGGCCACGTGATCATGACGAACCACGCGACGACCGGTGACGGAATCCTCACGGGTCTCCACATCGCCGCCGAAATCTCGCGAACGGGCAAATCCCTTGCCGAACTCGCGTCGGTCATGACGGTCTATCCGCAAGTGATGGTCAACGTGAAGGATGTCGATCGCGAGTCCCTCGGAGACGACGACACGATCGCGGCCGCCGTCGTCGTCGCGCAGGAGAAACTGGGAAGCAAAGGCCGTGTGCTTTTGCGGCCGTCGGGGACAGAACCGCTCGTGCGCGTGATGGTCGAAGCATCCGACCAGGCCATCGCCGACGAGATCGCGCACGACCTTGCCGCAATCGTCACGAAGCGACTGTCGCGTTAAAACGTTCAGATCTTGCGGAGCAACACGCTGCTGACCGAGTGACGCGTCTCCTTGCGCAAGACGAGCGTCGCGCGAGAGCGTGTGGGAAGCACATTCTGCACGAGATTCGGCTCGTTGATCGAGTCCCAAATGCTGCGTGCCTTGGCGCGCGCCTCGTCTTCGCTCAATTCCGAATAGCGATGGAAATACGACTGGGGATCAGCGAACGCCCCTTGCTGCAGTTTGAGAAAGCGCTCTTCGTACCACGCCGCGATGTCCGACGTCCTCGCATCGACATAGATGGTGAAGTCGAACAAGTCGCTCACCGCGAGTTTGCGCCCCGGAGCGGGCGGTTGCAGAACATTGAGTCCTTCGACAATGAGAATGTCCGGTCTCCGAACGACGATTTCACCGCCGGGAACGATGTCGTAACTGAGGTGCGAATAGAGCGGTGCCCGGACCTCGTCGGCGCCGCTCTTGACGCGAGTCACGAACCGCAAGAGCGCGCGACGGTCGTACGACTCCGGAAACCCTTTGCGATCGAGGATGCCGCGCCGCTCGAGTTCGGCATTCGGCAGCAGGAATCCGTCCGTCGTCACAAGCTCGACGCGCGGAGTGTCTTCCCACCGCGCGAGGAGCGCCCTGAGCACGCGGGCGATCGTCGACTTTCCGACCGCGACGGATCCGGCAATTCCGATGACGAAAGGGGTGCGTCGGCTGCGCTGCCGCAGAAAGCTGCTCGTCGCGGCATGGAGGCGCTGAGCGCCAACGGCATACAGGCTGATGAGTTTGCTGAGGGGAAGGTAGACCTCGCTCACCTCATCGAGATTGAGTTCTTCCCCGAGTCCCTGAAGTTCGCGGAGTTCCGCCGGGGAGAGCAATTGCTCCGTGCTCGGCGCCAGCTCGGCCCACGCCTGACGGTCCAATTCGAGGAACGGCGACAGGTGGCCACTGGTGTTCGCGGGCTCAGGCATCCAATTCAGGATACCGGTGGGCCGGAGCTCTCAGCGCCGGTGTCCTACAATTCAACCCATGTGCGGAATCGTGGGTTACGTCGGTACTGACCGGAGCGTCGAGGTGCTGCTCGGCGGCTTGCGTCGGCTCGAATACCGCGGTTACGACTCCGCGGGGATTGCCGTGATCGGCGGCGACGGGGAGTTGCGCATCCGGAAACACGCCGGCAAGCTGCAGATTCTCGTCGACGACGTCGAGAGGCAAGCCATGCCGAACGGCGGGACGGGGATCGGGCACACACGCTGGGCGACCCATGGCAGTCCGACGGATGCCAATGCCCACCCCCACCTCGGCGACAACGGCAAGCTCGCCCTCATCCACAACGGCATTATCGAGAATTTCGCCGAATTGAAGGCCGAGCTCCTCACCGCTCATCCGGACACGGTATTCACGAGCGAAACCGACAGCGAAGTTGCGGCGCATCTCGTGGGTTACGCATTTCAGGAAACCGGGGATGTCACGCAGGCTTTGCGCGCCGTCGTCGCGAAATTGCACGGCGCCTTCACTCTTCTTGTCATGCATCAGGATCAACCCGGTGTAGTCGTGGGGGCGCGTCGGAACTCGCCTCTCGTGATCGGCCTCGGCGAGGGCGAGAATTTTCTTGCGTCGGATGTTGCCGCTTTCGTCGAGCACACGCGTCGCGCGCTCGCGATCGGCCAGGATCAGATCGTCACCATCACGTCGCGCACCGTCTCGGTCATCGACTTCGACGGGGGGTCGGTGGAGCCGGAGGAATTCGAGGTCACGTGGGATGTGTCCGCGGCCGAAAAGGGCGGCTGGTCGAGCTTCATGGCGAAGGAGATCAGCGAGGAACCGGAGGCTGTCGCGAACACCCTCCTTGGCCGCTCCACCGGTGGCGAAGTGCGGTTGCCGGAGCTCGCGGGAGACGACGATCGGTTGAAGGACATCAACCGGATCGTGATCCTCGGCTGCGGCACGGCATCGTATTCCGGGTTGCTCGGCAAATACGCGATCGAGAAATGGGCGCGCATTCCCGTCGAAGTCGAACTTTCGCACGAATTCCGCTACCGGGACCCGGTACTGGACGCGCGCACGCTCGTCATCTCGATCAGCCAGTCGGGCGAGACGATGGATACCCTCATGGCCGTCCAGCACGCGAAGAAGGCCGGCGTCCACACGATTTCGGTGTGCAACACTCAAGGCGCGACGATCGCGCGCGAGTCGGATGCCGTGATCTACACGTACGCGGGTCCCGAAATCGCCGTCGCGTCGACGAAAGCCTTTGTCGCCCAGGTCGCCGCGCTCTATCTTTTCGGCCTTCACCTCGCGCGGGTTCGGGGAACCCTCGACGCCGGCGAGTCCGCGGCCCTTCTCGATGAACTCAAGTCCGTGCCCGCGAAGCTCGCGACGGTCTTGGAGCAGCACGATCGCATCCGGCAGCTAGCGCATTGGATGGCCGACACTCGAGCAGTATTGTTTCTCGGTCGGCACGTGGGCTTCCCGGTCGCACTCGAGGGCGCGCTCAAGCTCAAGGAGCTCGCGTACATCCACGCCGAAGGATTTGCCGCGGGCGAATTGAAGCACGGCCCGATCGCTCTCATCGAGCCCGGGCAGCCCGTGTTCGTGATCGTTCCGAGCCCTCGCGGCAAGGACTCCCTGCATCCGAAGGTCGTCTCGAACATCCAGGAGATCAAGGCGCGCGGCGCGCGGGTGCTCGTGATCGCGGAAGCCGGCGATGCCGCCGTGCTTCCCTATGCGGATGAAGTCTTCACGATCCCGCTCGCGTCGACCATGTTCGAACCGATGCTCGCGGTCGCTCCTTTGCAGATTTTCGCGATGGAACTCGCTGCCGCGAAGGGGTTGGATGTCGACAGACCCCGAAATCTCGCGAAGTCGGTCACGGTCGAGTAGCGCGCATGATTGTGGGAATCGGTGTCGACATCGTCGACCTCGCCCGTTTCGAACGGGCCGTGGAGAGAACCCCCGCCCTCCTGAACCGCTTGTTCGCCCAGAGCGAACAAGTGTCGAATGGGCGCACCCTCGCGGCCCACTCCCTCGCGGCCCGTTTCGCCGCGAAGGAAGCACTCATCAAAGCTCTCGGGGATTCGACCGGTGTCACCTGGCATGACATGCCAGTCGTGTCCGATGGGTTGCGCAATCCATCCTTCGCCCTGTCCGGCGGCGTCGCGGCGATAGCGCGCGAGCGCGGCATCACGGCACTGCATCTCTCGATGAGCCACGATGCGGGGTTGGCCATCGCGTACGTGATCGCCGAGGCTCCGTGAACTCCCGTGCGCTCCGGGAAGCGCGAATCGATCAGAACGCGATCTCAGCCAACGTGGCGGCCTTGCGGACGCTCCTCGGCACGCCGCACTTCATGGCTGTAGTGAAAGCCAACGGGTACGGCCACGGTGCGGTCGCATCCGCTCGTGCCGCCGTCGAGGGCGGGGCCGATTGGCTCGGAGTGATCGACTCGAAAGAAGCCGCGCCGCTGCGCGAAGCCGGCATCACGGCCCCGATCCTGACGTGGCTTCACGGCCGCAGCGACACCTTTCTCGAAGCGGCAGCGCTCGATCTGGATGTCGGTGTCAGCACCATCGACGAGCTCGACCGTGCGGCGCGTGCCCGAGTGCGGCACATCCACATCAAGGTCGACACCGGCTTGGGGAGAAATGGCGCGGAAGAGTCGCACTGGAGCGAGGTTCTCGATCGAGCCGGAACTCTCGAGCGTTCGGGCGGGCCGATCGTACGGGGCATCTTCAGCCACCTCGCGAACGCGGGCGACGAAGCGGATGCCGCGCAGCTTGCCGCGTTCGACAGGGCCAGGCAGCTTGCGGCATCCGCCGGCCTCACTCCGGAAATCGCCCACATCGCGGCGACCCAGGCAGCGCTCACGCGACCCGAATCGCGACTCGACCTCGTTCGGATCGGTCTCGGTTGCTACGGGCTCTCCCCGTTTCCGGGAATCGGGCCCGAAGTTTTCGGACTGCGCCCCGCGATGGAGTTGAGCGCAGAAGTGGTTTCGGTGAAGCGTGTTCCCGCAGGAAGCGGGGTATCGTACGGCCATCGATATCGCACGAAGCGAGAGACCACGCTGGCCCTGATTCCTCTCGGCTATAGCGACGGCATCCCGCGGCACGCGTCCAATTCGGGCCCCGTGCTCATCAACGGGGAACGATTCACCGTCGCCGGGGCCATAGCGATGGACCAATTCGTTGTCGATGTGGGAGACTCGCCGGTTGCCGTCGGGGACCGCGCGATCCTGTTCGGAGACCCCGCATCCGGCGCCCCGAGTGCGACCGAGTGGGCGGATGCCGCGGGCACGATCAACTACGAAATCATCGCGCGATTGGGGTCTCGCGTCGAGTACCGTTCCGTCGGCGGCGGGGCGTGAAAGTGCTCATCCCGACCCCGGATGCCATGGAGGAGCTGGGTGCCCGGCTCGCCGATCGTCTCCAGCCGGGCGACCTCGTCGCGCTCAACGGCGAGCTCGGTGCGGGAAAGACGACGCTCACGCGAGGACTGGGTCGTGCGCTCGGCGTTCGCGGACCCGTGACGAGTCCGACTTTCGTGCTCGCGAGGACGCATCCGCGAGCCCACGGCGCGCCGCTCGTGCACGTGGATGCCTATCGTTTGTCGAATCCAGCGGAACTTGACGACCTCGACCTCGACTACGCGGGATCGATCGTCGTCGTCGAGTGGGCGTCGGGGATGCTCAATGGCGTGGCTGATTCGTGGCTTGAGGTCGACATCGTCCGACCGACTGGGGCGGCCGCGGATGCGGCGGTCGACGGGGATGCGGCATCCGGCGCCGAACTGCGTACCCCGGATAACGCAGACGTCGAGCCGCGCGAGGTCACCATCACGGGCCACGGTCCGCGCTTCGCGGACTTTAGGCTGTAGTCATGCTTCTCGCGATCGATACGTCCGCGGGAACGAGCGTCGCCATTGTCGATGGCGGCGAGATTCGCGCCGAAGTGGACGTCCGGGACACGCGTCGGCACGCCGAGGTCATCGGTTCGCTCATTCTCGAAAGCCTCGACGATGCGGCGGCGGCCGTGCGCGACCTCACGGGCGTGGCGATCGGCATGGGGCCGGGCCCGTTCACGGGATTGCGCGTCGGCATCGCCGCCGCAAACGCTTTCGCTCTCGGGGCCGACATCCCTGTGCACCGCGTTGTGAGCCACGACGCGCTCGCGTTCGCGCAATACCTCGGCGGCACAACGGGTCGAATCCTTGTGACGACGGATGCGCGCCGCCGCGAACGCTACTGGTCCGCATACCAGGGCGCGGATGGTTTCACCCTCCCCGAGCGGATCGGCGAACCGAGCCTCCATCGCCCCGAAGCTCTCGAGCACGAAGTCGCCGAGTATGCGAGCTTCCGGCGCATCGACGCGGACTGGGTTTCGGCGGCATCCGTCGGCCTGCTCGCGGAACGGCTCGGCGAACACGGTCGAGCATTCGCGGCACCCGAACCGCTCTACTTGCGCTCGCCGGATGTCACGCTCGCCTCCGGGTCGAAGCGGGTGAGCGCATGACGTGGCAACTGCGACGGGCGGACGCGGGCGACCTCGACGGCATTATGGCCCTCGAATCCTCGATCTTCGGGACGGATGCCTGGTCGTCCGACACCATGCGCGGCGAATTGGAAAGCGAACACTGCTGGTACCTCGTGGCATTTCGACCCGAGACGCCTGCCCACTTCGACGCCTACGCGGGCCTCCTGGCGCCGCAGGGAGCGCGCGAAGCGGACATCCAGACCATTGCGGTGTCGCCCGAGCAGCGGCGATCGGGGCTCGGAAGGCTCCTGATGCGCACGCTCATCAATGAAGCCGGCAAGCGCGGCGCCCAGGAGGTGTTCCTCGAGGTGCGCGCCGACAACACTGCTGCGCAAGAGCTCTACCGCTCGCTCGGTTTCGAGCAGATCGCGGTTCGCCCGCGCTACTACCAGCCGGACAACGTCGACGCTCTCGTCCTGCGGATGACCGTCCCCGAGCGTTCTGCAGGGCTAGCGGGGGAATCATGACGGCACCCCTCGTGCTCGGAATCGAAACAAGCTGCGACGAAACCGGCGTCGGGATCGTGCGCGGCGAGACGCTCCTCGCCAACGTCATCGCTTCGTCGATGGAAGAGCACGCGCGCTACGGGGGAGTGGTTCCCGAGATTGCGGCGCGCGCGCACCTCGAAGCCTTCACCCCGACGCTCGAGTCCGCTCTCGCCGAGGCGGGGGTATCCCTCGCCGATCTGGATGCGATCGCTGTGACGAGCGGCCCCGGCCTCTCAGGCGCACTCATGGTCGGCATCGCCGCGGCGAAGGCTCTCGCGATCGCTCTCGACAAGCCGCTCTACGCGGTCAATCATCTCGTGGGACACGTTGGCGTCGACGTACTGTCGGGCGAAGAGCTCGAATACCCGACGGTCGCGCTCCTCGTCTCGGGCGGCCACACATCCCTCCTTCTCGTGCGCGACCTGGTCTCGGACGTCGAATTGCTCGGCGAGACGATCGACGACGCGGCGGGCGAGGCATTCGACAAGGTTGCCCGGTTGCTCGGCTTGCCGTATCCGGGCGGACCGGAGATCGACCGGGCGGCGCGCGACGGCGATCCGCAGGCCATCCGGTTTCCGCGCGGGCTCAGCCTCCCGAAGGATCTCGAGAAGCATCGATACGACTTCTCCTTCTCGGGGCTGAAGACCGCGGTCGCGCGACACGTCGAGCGGATGCGCGACGCGGGCGAAGTCGTGCCCGTGGCGGATGTCGCGGCGAGCTTCCGGGAAGCCGTCGTCGACGTCCTCGTCACGAAGGCGATCGCGGCCTGCCAGGACCTGGGGGTGCCTCGCTTGCTGCTCGGCGGAGGGGTCATCGCGAATGCCCGGTTGCGCGATGTCGCCGCCGAACGATGCGGCGCATCCGGAATCGAGCTGCGCATCCCGCCATTGGCTCTCTGCACGGACAACGGTGCGATGATCGCGGCGCTCGGCGCTCAGCTGATCCTGGCGGGGCGCGAACCGTCGGGGATGGAGTTTGGCTCGGATTCAACGTTGCCGGTGACCGAAATACTGGTCTGAGCGGGGGCAGGGCTCGGCGGCCTGGGCCGTTGACACCCGTCGGTAGCGGTGAGACTATGGCTGCGCTGGACGAATGTCCACTACAAAAACCCATGGAGATCACATGACTGACCCCAACGTCCCTGCAACGCCGCCCGCACCGGCGCCGGCGGCCCCGTACGCTGCTGCACCGGCAGGAAGGCCGACCAACGTCCTCGCGATCATCGCCCTCATTGCCGCGTTCGTGTTCCCGCTTGCGGGCATCATCTGCGGCCACATCGCCCTCGGCCAGATCAAGAAGACGGGCGAGAACGGTCACGGTCTTGCGCTCTGGGGCACCATCCTCGGATACGTGTTCACCGTGCTGTGGATCCTCATCTTCCTGATGTCGTTCCTCATTCCGCTCATGATTCTTGGAACCACCGGAAGCATTATCAACAACCTTCCGAACTACTAAACGGCTCAAGGGAGACGGACCTCGCGAGAGCGGGGTCCGTCTCTCGTTAACGAGAAGCGGTTTCGGCGGGCGACGTGCGGCCACCACCTCCAGCCCAACCGCGCGGCGGTTCGTCTTCAACTGCAGAAAACGTTTCGCGGCGTTGAGGACGAACTTCAGCGCTGTTCGTCTTCAGTTACGGTGCGACGGGCGCGTCGCGCTCGGCGAGCAGTGCGGTGTGCTTTCCGGCTACCCGCGTGAGGATGAGCGTCGCGGTCGCATCCCCTTTCGGTGCGAGCCTCTTGCGGAGTTCGGCCGGGTCGACATCCACGCCGCGCTTCTTGATTTCGAGCGTGCCGATTCCGCGGGCCGTCACGAGCTTGCGAAGGGCTTTCACGTCATAAGGCATCGATTCGACGACCCGGAATCGTGCGGCGAACGGCGTATCGACCGCGACATCCGAACTGAGCCAGGCGATGCCGGGGCTCAACATCGTCGCGCCGATGCTTCGACCGAGATCCCCGATGAGTCGGGCGCGGATGACGGCGCCGTCAGGTTCGTACACGAACTCGCCGAGCGGCCCGACCTCGACATCTTCGCTGTCGCCCGGCGCCGTCAACTCGGCGAATCCGTTGTGGCCGTGAACGGCTGCGGCACGCCGGATGCCATTCCGCGAGACGGCGCCGAACCATAGGGCGAGCTCGACCACGGAACCGTCGGCGGACACCCATTGAGCCTCGGCGGCATCCGGAATGAGCGTGCGATCGATCCCGGGCCCGAGCTTGATGCCGGTCGGAAGGCGTGAGCCGATGTCGAACGCGAAGTTCAGCGGCGGCGACCAGTCGGCAGGATTCCGGAGCCGCTTCGAGGCGGTGCGCCGAGCGGGATCGAGCCATGCGCCTTCGAAACCGTCGAGCGAAAAGTCTTCCGCGTCGGCATTGACTATTTCGGCGTTCGACCACGGGGCAAGGTTGTAGGCCGCGATCGCGGCCGTCACGTCGTCGCGCTCGACTCCGGTCACTTCGAGGTCGAGTGCAGCCAGTGCGAGGGCGTCTCCGCCGATTCCGCAGCCGAGGTCGACGACGGTGTGCACGCCGGCCGCCCGGAAGCGCTCGGCATGCCGTGCGGCGACCGTGAGGCGTGTCGCCTGTTCGAGGCCGGCTTCGGTGAACAGCATCCGGTCGGCGAAGTCGGAGAACTTCTCTCTCGCGCGCTTGCGGAGTTTCGACTGACTCAGGACGGCCGCGACGAGCGCAGCCGAATGCCCTGCTGCGCGCAATCGGCTGACCGCGCGTACGACATCCGCCGACGATTCCCAGGGCGGGAGCGAGTCGAGCAGCCGCAGACCCTCGGGTGAGAGGAGAGTGACGAGCTCCGCTTTGTCCATCGCCCCATTCTGGTCCCAAATGAAGGAGATCCTCGCGAGCGAGCGCCGTCCTCCCCCAGTATTCGCGGTCGCCTGGAAAAATCTCCTTCATTTGGGACGGACAACCGCGGGGGGAGAGTTGGCACTCACGTTGCACGAGTGCCAGCCACGCGGGTACAGTGGTTCTGGCACACTCGCAGTGAGAGTGCTAACCCCACGAGTTTTCACGTGTAAGAAAGAAGAGGTCAACCGTGTCGGTGTCCATCAAGCCGCTCGAGGATCGCATCGTCATCAAGCAGGTCGACGCAGAACAGGTCACAGCATCCGGTCTCGTCATTCCTGACACCGCGAAAGAGAAGCCGCAAGAAGGCGAAGTCATCGCCGTCGGCCCCGGTCGCATCGATGACAA
>JAHBST010000006.1 GCA_019638975.1 Cryobacterium sp. | reverse complement strand
CTTCGGCGGGCAGGACGCGATCGTAAAACCCGAACACGGCTTCGTCGTCGAAGAGGATGTCGCGGCGCCTCGTGCGCTCCTCCACTTCGGCGAGGTCGTGACGCAACGCGTCATTCTTGCGAAGGAAGTCGAATGCGCTGTTCTTTCGGTTGCCGTCGGCCCGCCAGGAATCCGGTGCGCCGTCGTCCTCGACGAGGGCGTGGCGGATGAAGAGTTCCCTCGCCAGCTCGGGGTCGATGCGGGAGAGCTGCACGCGCCGCCGCGCCACGATCGGCACACCGTACAGAGTGACGCGCTCGTACACGACCGCTGAGCCTTGCCGTTTCTCCCAGTGCGGTTCGCTGTGGCTTTTCTTCGCGAGGTCGCCCGCGATGGGCTCGGCCCAGGACAGGTCGATCGCGGCGTTCATGCGGGCGAACAGCCGGCTCGTCTCGACGAGTTCCGCGCTCATCAACTCGGCTGGCTGCTTTTTCGCGAGCGCGGATCCGGGGAAGATCGTGAACCGCATTTGCCGCGCACCGAGGTAGTCGCCGCGCTGCTGTTTCTTCTTGTCGCCCTTTTGCTCGTCTCGGATGCCGATCTGGCTCAGCAGCCCGGCGAGCAGCGAGCGGTGGATGGCCGCCGCATCCGCCCCCGTCGCGCCACCCCGCGGTTCGTTGACCGTGAGCCCGAGTTGCTTGGCCATGCGCTTCAACTGGCGATACACGTCGCCCCACTCGCGGATGCGGAGATAGTTGAGGTATTCGGCGCGGCAGAGCCGACGGAACGCGCTGCTGGAGAGCTCCTTCTCTTTGAGTCTGGTGTAGTTCCAGAGGTTCAGGAGCGTGACGAAGTCGCTCGTCTTGTCGGTGAAGCGGGCGTGCGCCTGATCGGCTTGCGGGCGCTTCTCGAGGGGACGTTCGCGCGGGTCCTGGATGCTCAAGCCCGCGACGATCGCCATGACTTCGCGCGTGACCCCGTGCCTGCCGGATTCGATGACCATGCGGCCGAGCCGCGGGTCGATGGGCATTCCGGCGAGCTGCCGGCCGATCTTGGTAATCGTGACCGCATCGGTTGCCCGCGGGTCGGTCCGGCCGTCGGCGCTGGGGTCGCCGCGAAAACCAGAGGTGGCCTTCACTCTTGGCCCCACCGCGCCCTGAGAGTCTCGAAGGGAGCCGCGCCGAATGGCGCCGAGCTCCGTGAGCAGATCCAGCCCATCCTTGACCCCGCGCGCGTCGGGCGATTGCAGGAATGGAAACTCCGCGATATCTCCGAGCCCGAGCGAGATCATTTGCAGGATGACAGCGGCGAGGTTGGTGCGGAGGATTTCCGGTTCCGTGAACTCCGGACGGCTCTCGAAATCCTCCTCCGAGTAGAGCCGGATGGCGATGCCGTCGCTCGTTCGGCCGCTGCGGCCCGAGCGCTGATTGGCGGAGGCCCGCGAGATGGGTTCGATCGGCAGCCGCTGGATCTTGGAGCGGACGCTATACCGGCTGATGCGCGCCGTGCCGGCGTCGATCACGTAGCGGATGCCGGGCACGGTGAGGCTCGTTTCGGCGACGTTCGTCGCGAGCACGATGCGGCGCCTGGTTCCGGCGCCGGTTTTCCCGAACACCTTGTGCTGGTCGGCAGCACTGAGCCGCCCATAAAGAGGAAGAACCTCGGTCGCCGGCAGGTTCCTGGCGCGGATTGCCTCTTCGGCATCCCGGATCTCGTTCTCGCCGGACAGGAACACGAGCACGTCGCCGGAAGACTCGCGCGCGAGTTCGTCGAGCGCGGCGTTGATGCCGTCGAACAAGTCGAGCCCCTCCTCGGCGAGTTTCCCCCCTTGAGGGTTCTGAAAATTCAGGAACTCGCGTCCGGATGCCGGCGACACGCCGGGTTTTCCACCCGGCCGCGACGCAGTTTCCTGAATTTTCGAACCTCGGCGGGGATGCGCGGCGGCTGAAGGCGGGCCAAGCGTCTCGTCGTCGGGCGGTTCGGGGCTGAGCGGCCGGTACCGGATCTCGACCGGGTACGTGCGCCCGGATACCTCGATGATGGGCGCAGGCTCGCCCGCGGCATCCGCGAAGTGCCGCGCAAAGCTTTCGGGGTCGATCGTGGCGGAGGTGACGATGACTTTGAGGTCGGGGCGACGCGGTAGCAATTGCTTGAGGTAGCCGAGCAGGAAGTCGACGGTGAGGCTGCGCTCGTGGGCTTCGTCGATGATGATCGTGTCGTACTTTTTGAGCAACCGGTCGCGGTGGATTTCGTTGAGCAGGATGCCGTCGGTCATGAGTTTGACGCGCGTGTCTTTGCCGACCTTGTCGGTGAAGCGCACTTGGTAACCGACGAGTCCGCCGAGCTCGCTTCCGAGCTCTTCCGCGACCCGTTCGGCGATCGTGCGCGCGGCGATGCGGCGAGGCTGCGTGTGCCCGATCGATTCGCGCCCGAGTTCGAGGCAGATTTTGGGAATCTGGGTGGTCTTCCCAGAGCCCGTCGCCCCGGCAACGATGACGACCTGGTGGTTTCGGATGGCCGCGGCTATGTCATCCCGCCGCTGGCTGACCGGCAGCTCGGGAGGGTAGCGGATGGCCAAGGTGGCGTCGGGCGGAATCATGAGCCCTCCAGCATACGGCCACGGCACCGAAATCGCCGGTCGGCGCATCCTTCGTCACCAGCGATGGACATCGCTCGAACTGGCGACCGCGATTTTCCCCGACGCCCCGAGATCCGCCGGCGCTGCGCTTGCCGTCGCCGCCACATCCTGACGCGTATGTATACATTAGAGGCGGAGATTGCTAAGCTTGAGGCAATATTTCCGAGAATTTGCTGACGAATGTATGCAATTGGAGGTTGCGATGCGCGCAAGTGACACCGCCTATGCGGCATTGCGCGACGATATCCTCCAGTGGAAGTATCCGCCGGGGACCGCATTCGCCGAGGTCGAGCAAGCGACTCGTCTCTCGATCTCGCGTACCCCTATCCGAGAAGCATTCGCGCGATTGACCGCCGAAGGGCTACTCGTCGCGCTACCCGGCCGTGGCCTCGTCGTGAGCGACCTCTCGCGCGACACGATCGTGGAATTGTTCGAACTTCGCGTCGTCCTCGAATCCGAAGCGGCCCGGCTCGTGGCTTTGCGGCGAGATCGCGACACGTTCGAACGGTTGCGAGAAGAGTTCGCGGTCGCCACCGAGCTTCTTGACAACGACGACGATCTCGCGGCCTATTACGCTCTCGTGGGACGACTGGATACCGCCATGGATGCGGCGGCCGACAGCAGTTTCCTCGTTGCCGCCATTCGCCAATTGCGCCCCCACCTCGTTCGCGCGCGGCGACTCGCGCGCGACAATCACGCTCGGCTCGTCGCCGCGGCCGCCGAACACCTCACGATCGTCGAGGCGATCGTCGACGGTGATGCGCAACTGGCCGCGGACGCCACCGCCGTCCACCTCAAGAAGAGCCTCAAGAACATCCTCGACTCGATGGACGCCTCCAGCCCGTCGATGCAATCACGGCACGAAAGTTAGGGAAACACATGGAAAACCACGACGTACGCGTACACAAGAGCGAAGAGAACCTCGCCCGCACGGATCAGCTCGCCTGGAAGATCGCGGAAGTCGCGACCGACCCGGTAGAGGTCACCGACGAAGTCACCGACATGGTCATCAACCGCATGATCGATAATGCCGCGGTCGCCGCCGCTTCGCTCTTGCGCGCCCCCGTCGTCTCGGCGCGCAGCCAGGCGAACGCGCATCCGGTGTCTGTCGGCGGCTCCGGTGCGACCGTATTCGGCAAGACCCTCGATCGCCGGTTCAGCCCGGAGTGGGCCGCCTGGGCGAACGGTGTCGCCGTGCGCGAACTCGATTACCACGACACGTTCCTCGCCGCCGACTACTCCCACCCCGGCGACAACATCCCCCCGATCCTCGCCGTCGCTCAGCACGCGGGGCGCGACGGGCGCGACCTCGTCCGGGGCATCGCCACCGGTTACGAGATCCAGATCGACCTCGTGAAAGCGATTTGCCTGCACGCTCACAAGATCGACCACGTCGCGCACCTCGGCCCATCGGCCGCCGCGGGAATCGGCACGCTCCTGGGGCTCGATACGGAAACCATCTTCCAGGCCATCGGCCAGGCGCTGCACACGACGACCGCCACCCGGCAGTCCCGCAAGGGCGAAATCTCAAGCTGGAAGGCCCATGCGCCCGCCTTCGCAGGCAAGATGGCCGTCGAAGCAGTGGACCGTGCCATGCGCGGCGAGACGAGCCCCACCCCGATTTACGAGGGCGAAGACGGCGTGATCGCCTGGATGCTCGACGGCCCGGATGCGCGTTACTCGGTGCCGCTCCCCGCTCGCGGCGAAGCGAAGCTCGCGATCCTCGACAGTTACACGAAAGAGCACTCGGCCGAATATCAGGCGCAAGCGTGGATCGACCTCGCGCGAAAGCTTCACCACGAGCATCCGGAGCTCACCGGCCCCGGCGCAGCGGACACGATCGAGCGCATCGTGATCCACACGAGCCACCACACGCACTTCGTGATCGGATCCGGCGCGAACGATCCGCAGAAGTACGACCCCTCCGCGAGCCGGGAAACCCTCGACCACTCGATCCCCTACATCTTCACCGTCGCCCTTCAGGACGGCGAGTGGCATCACGAGCGGTCGTATGCGCCGGAGCGGGCGAACCGTCCGGAGACCGTCGCATTGTGGAAGAAGGTGTCCACCGAGGAGGACGCCGAGTGGACACGCCGCTACCACTCGCTCGATCCGGCCGAGAAGGCGTTCGGCGGCCGAGTGGAGATCACGATGAAGGATGGTTCGACCATCGTCGATGAGATCGCGGTCGCGGATGCCCATCCGCTCGGTGCCCGTCCGTTCGCGCGGGAACAGTACATCGCGAAATTCCGTTCCCTTGCAGAACACGTGCTGGATGAGGAGGAGATCGAACGATTCCTCGCCCTCGTGCAGCGGCTTCCCGAACTCGCCGCCGACGACTTGGGCGGCCTGACGATCGTCGCGAAGCCCGGTTTGCTCGCGTCGGTCGCGAACCCGGAAGGACTCTTCTGATGCTGTATTCCACCGTGACGGCTGCCACCAAGCGGCAAATCCTGCGCGAGCGGCTCGCGAGCGGCGACTTGCTCCGCTTCCCGGGAGCTTTCAACCCGTTGAGCGCGAAACTCATCCAGGACAAGGGCTTCGACGGCGTCTACATCTCGGGCGCCGTGATCTCCGCGGATCTCGGCCTCCCGGATATCGGGCTCACGACGCTCAGCGAGGTCGCGATGCGCGCCGGCCAGATCGCGCGCATGACCGACCTGCCCGCGATCGTGGATGCAGACACCGGATTCGGCGAACCGATGAATGTCGCGCGCACCGTGCAGACGCTCGAGGATGCCGGGGTTGCCGGTCTTCACATCGAAGACCAGGTGAACCCCAAACGCTGCGGCCACCTCGACGGCAAGGCCGTCGTGGACTCGGGGACCGCCGTACAGCGCATCCGTGCGGCGGCGGATGCGCGGCGCGACCCGAACCTGCTCATCATGGCGCGCACCGACATCCGCGCTGTGGAAGGTCTGCCGGCCGCGATCGATCGGGCGAAAGAGCTCGTGGAAGCCGGGGCCGACGCGATCTTCCCCGAAGCGATGAAGGACTTGAGCGAGTTCGAGGCTATCCGCGGCGCGGTGAGCGTGCCGGTTCTGGCGAACATGACCGAGTTCGGAAAGAGCGAACTGTTCACGATCGATCAGCTCGCCGGCGTGGGCATCAACATCGTCATCTACCCGGTCAGCCTCCTGCGCCTCGCCATGGGGGCGGCAGAGCGAGGCCTCGACACGCTGCTCGCCGAGGGTACGCTGAAACCAGCAGTTGGCGACATGCAGACGCGCGCGCGCCTCTACGAATTGCTGGATTACGAGGCGTACAACGCATTCGATTCCGGTGTCTTCAATTTCACCCTCGAGAACAACAAGGACTGACATGACCGAGCCAGAAGTGCACAAGGGACTTGCCGGCGTCGTCGTCGACACGACCGCGATCTCGAAGGTCAACCCCGACACCAATTCGCTGTTGTATCGCGGCTACCCCGTGCAGGAACTTGCCGCGAATTGCCAATTCGAAGAGGTCGCGTACTTGTTGTGGAACGGCGAATTGCCGACTCCGCTTCAACTCGAAGAGTTTCAGAAGGTCGAGCGTTCACAACGCGCGCTCGAGCCGCGCACGAAGCGCGTGATCGATGAATTGCCGCTCACGGCGCATCCGATGGATGTCGTCCGCACCGCCGTGAGCGTCGTCGGCGCGTGCGATCCGGATGCCTCGGACAGCTCGATCGACTCCACCATGGAGAAATCGATTCACCTCCTCGCCCAACTGCCGGCGATCGTCGCCTACGATCAGCGGCGTCGTCGGGGGCTCGACATCGTCGAGCCGCGGGACGATCTCGCGTTCTCGGCCAACTTCCTGCACATGACGTTCGGCGAAGTGCCGGATGTCACGGTCGTCAACGCTTTCGATGTCTCGATGATTTTGTACGCCGAGCACTCCTTCAACGCGTCGACGTTCACCGCGCGGGTCATCACGAGCACGCTCTCCGACCTGTACTCCGCCGTGACGGGAGCGATCGGCGCCCTCAAGGGTGCGCTCCACGGCGGCGCGAACGAAGCGGTCATGCACATTTTCGAGGAAATCGGATCCGCCGACAAAGCAGAAGCCTGGCTCGACAAAGCCCTGGCCGAGAAGCGGAAGATCATGGGATTCGGTCATCGCGTCTACAAGAACGGCGACTCGCGCGTACCCACGATGAAGGCCGCCCTCGATACCCTCATCGCGGAGTTCAAGCGACAGGACATGATCGAGCTGTACGACACGCTCGAAGCGGCCATGGATGCGCGCAAGGGAATCAAGCCCAACCTCGACTACCCGTCAGGCCCCGCGTACCACTTGATCGGATTCGACACCGAGATGTTCACGCCGCTGTTCGTGATGTCGAGGATCACCGGGTGGACGGCGCACATCATGGAGCAACGAGCCTCCAATTCGCTCATCCGGCCGCTGTCCGCATATGACGGCGTGCAGGAGCGTCACGTGAGCGTGCCCGCCGTCTAGTCCGCGGTAGCCTCGTAGCGTGAGCGAGAACCGAGGCCGGATCGTTCGTCTCGCGCTCATCGGGCTCGTGGTCGGATTCTTTTCGGGGCTGTTCGGCGTCGGCGGCGGCATCGTTCTCGTCCCGCTCCTCATCGCGGTGATGGGGTTCTCGCAGCGCACAGCGAGCGGAACCTCGCTCGCGGCGGTCCTGCCGACGGCGGTCTCGGGCATGATCGCGTACGCGGCTCACGGTTCCGTCGATTGGATCGCCGGCGCCCTCCTTGCGGCGGGGGCGATCGTCGGGTCGCTGGTCGGAACCTGGCTGCTGCACCGTACGCATCAATTGGTGCTTCGCCGGATTTTCGTCGGATTCCTGCTCCTCGTCGCGGCGCGCATGTTCTTTCTCGTCCCGGATCGCGCCGTCGTGCTGCAATTCGACACGTGGGTGATCGTCGGGCTCATCGTTCTCGGACTCGTCACCGGCACGCTCTCCGGACTTCTCGGAATCGGCGGCGGGGTTTTCGTCGTCCCCGCGCTCATGCTCGTCTTCGGAATCGGAGACCTTGTCGCGAAGGGCACATCCCTTCTCATGATGATCCCAACCGCCGTGACGGGTACGGTCGCGAATGTGCGTCGAGGGCATACCGACCTCGCGGCGGCGGCCGTGCTCGGTCTTCTTGCCGTTCCGGCATCCCTCGGCGGGGCCGCGCTCGCGTGGGCGGTTCCACCGCTCCTCGGCAGCATCCTGTTCGCCCTGCTCCTCGTGTATTCCGCCGTCCAATTGGCGTGGAGCGCCCTCCGGTCACGGAGGAAAGGCGAGCCGACTTAGGCTTGAACGATGGACAGCATCTCACTCAACGACGGAACCACCATCCCCCAACTCGGGTTCGGCGTCTTCAAAGTCGATCCCGCGGAAACTGAACGAATCGTGACGGAAGCGCTGGAGGTGGGTTACCGCCACATCGACACGGCGGCGATTTACGGGAATGAGGAAGGCGTCGGGCGAGCGATCGCGGCATCCGGGATTCCGCGAGGAGAGCTCTACATCACCACCAAGCTCTGGAATGATCGCCAGGACAATGCACCAGCGGCGTTGCGGCGGAGCCTCGACAAGCTCGGGCTCGAGAAAGTCGACCTCTACCTCATTCACTGGCCGGCCCCCGCCAACGATCGCTACGTCGAGGCCTGGGAGGCACTTGTCGGCTTGCGTCGCGACGGGCTCACGACGAGTATCGGAGTCGCAAACTTTCTTGTGCCGCACCTCGAGAAACTGCTCGCGTCGTCAGACGTCGTTCCCGCCGTCGACCAGATCGAGCTGCACCCCGCGCACCAGCAGCCGGCGACGATTGCCCTCGCCCGGGAACGCGGCATCGCCATCGAATCGTGGGGTCCGCTCGGGCAAGCGAAATATCCTTTGTTGGAGAATCCGGTGATCGTCGCCGCGGCATCCGCGCACGGGAAGTCAGC
Source organism: Cryobacterium sp. (assembly GCA_019638975.1). GTDB lineage: Bacteria > Actinomycetota > Actinomycetes > Actinomycetales > Microbacteriaceae > Terrimesophilobacter. The sequence goes on along the minus strand of JAHBST010000006.1, from coordinate 43,836 downwards.
GGCGCAAGTGGTCATCCGCTGGCATCTTCAAAGCGGATTCATCGTGTTCCCGAAGACAAATCACCGCGAACGCATGATTGAAAACTTCGAGGTATTCGATTTCGCGCTCTCGGATGCCGAAATGGCGGCGATCACGGCGCTCGAAGCGGATGGCGCCGGTCGCGTCGGCAGCCACCCCGATACCGTCAATTGACGGATTCCCGCACGCGCTGTGCCTGGCGGCCGCAATGCGCCGCTCGGTGAGCGGGGCCGGTCCGTTCACGGGCGAGCGCGGCGCGACTCGAGGGGATGCCTCGGCCTAGGGATACAGGCGTTCGTGACTCCACCCGCTCGCCGAGAGTTCGTAGCGCAACCGCCGATGCATCCGGTCCGCGCCGCCGTGCCAGAACTCGATCGTGTCGGGGCGCAATCGGTATCCGTTCCAATCGTCGGGACGCGGGAGCGGCAGCCTCGCGGCGGCGAGGCGAGCCGCGTGGGCGCGGTACTCGGCGTCATCCGGCAGCGGCGCGCTCTGCAGGGATGCGGTCGCCGCCGCTTGCGATTCGATCGATCGGTCGACCCAGATCTCGTCGGACTCCGCGGGCGTCAGCACCTCGACCGCCCCAGTCAACCGCACTTGCTGGCGGGTCTCTCGCCAGTACAGTGCGGCTGCCGCGCGAGGGCGGGCCCCCAGTTGCCGACCTTTCGCGCTGCTCGTGTTGGTGGCAAAGGTCATCCCTTGCGCGTCGAAGACTTTTGCGAGGACGAATCGGTTCGAGATGTCGCCGGCCGCATCGGTCGTCGCGAGCGCGACGTTGTACGGCTCGAGTACGCCGAGTTTCTCGGCGGTATCGACCCACGAGACGAGGAGCGGCATCGGATCGGAGGGCGGATGCTCGAATTCGGGAAGTGACAATTCGATGGTTCCGGTCACGGACGGGCGCGATCGCATGTCACGCCCGCTCGTCGCGCAAAAGCACGCGCTCTCCACGAGGAGTCGCGACGAGCACGTGCCCGATGCCGGCATCCGCAAAGGCTGCTTCGAGCCGGATGCGGTTCTCGGTGAAGTGCTCCCAGTCGTCGGTGTGGACGCCGACGACGTGCGGTGAGCCGAGGATCGTCGCCGCCTCCGCGGTATCCGCCGATCCGAGCGTGAGGTTCGCGTCGATTTCGGAAACTCGCGCGGCACCCGCATTCAGAACGGCGAGCGGAATGGGGCCGAAGTCGGCGGCAACACCGCGCACGACGTCGATCGACTCGTTGTCACCGCTCACATACACGGTTGGCTCCCCGTCGGCCCGAAGGATGAATCCGATGACGGGACCCAGCAATTCGGCCACCCCGTCCGGGCCGTGGAGCGCCCGGGTCGCGGTCACGGTGACCGGTCCCACGCGTCGCGACTCACCGGGCTCGAGAGCCGCAGCAGTTCCCGCCAACTCCGAAGCGCCGAGCGACGTTGTCAACGTCAGTGGCACGGTGGCAAGGAATTCGCGCCCTGCGGTATCGAGGTTGTCCTCGTGATGGTGGTGCGAGAGAAGGACGACATCCACTCGACGAAGGTCGGCGGGATGCAACGCCGGACCGCGGGTCTTCACGAGCGCTTGTCCACCATCCGGGTCGGGATATCGTCCCGGCTCGTCGAACGTCGGATCGGTGAGAAAGCTTAACCCCGCGTACTCCAGCATCACGGTCGGGCCGCCGAGATACGTGACGGCGAGCTCGGACATGAATTCAGGGTAACCCTTCCAGGCCGTCGGCGGTCGGGACTCTCTCCGACCGCGAGCCGTGACCGGCGTACGGTGGAAACATGCCCAACTCTCTCGCCGACGCGTTGAGCCCCTACCTTCGGCAACACGCCGCGAATCCCGTCGAGTGGCAGCAGTGGGGGCCGGAGCCGTTCGCCGAAGCGGCCCGGCGCGATGTTCCCGTGTTCATATCGATCGGTTACTCGACGTGCCACTGGTGCCACGTCATGGCGCGGGAAAGCTTCAGCGATCCCGAGATCGCGCGCCAGGTGAACGCCGGGTTCGTGGCGATCAAAGTCGACCGGGAGGAACATCCCGAGGTCGATTCGGCGTACCTCACCGCCGCGAGCGCGTTCACGCAAAATCTCGGCTGGCCGCTCAACGTGTTTGCGACTCCGGAGGGCCGAGTGTTCTTCGCGGGCACCTACTGGCCTCCCGACGCGATGGCCGGGCATCCGTCGTTCGGCAACGTGCTCAACGGGGTGACGGATGCCTGGCGCAATCGCCGCGGCGAGGTCGAGACGAATGCAGCGGACGTTGCTGCCGCCATCCGTTCGCACGCCGGGCGGGCCGAATCCGCGCTTCCCGACGGCACCGCTCTCGATCAGGTCGTGCAACAATTGGCCGACTACGAGGACACGCGGTTCGGCGGATTCGGCACCGCCCCGAAGTTTCCGATCGTGCCGGTCATAGGATTCCTGCTCGACCACGGTTCCGCGAACTCGGTCGCCCTCGCCGATCGAACGCTGACCGCGATGGCCGACTCTGCATTGCGCGACCCGGTCGAAGGGGGATTCTTCCGGTACTCCACTCGTGCGGATTGGACGGAGCCCCACTTCGAGCGGATGCTTTATGACAACGCCCAATTGCTGGAAGCCTATGCGCGCGTGTCGATTCAAGTTCCGGAGTCTGCGGCGCGAGGCGAGGAGGTCGCCGAAGGCATCGTTCGCTTTCTCCTGGGAACGCTGAGGTTGCCGGGCGGCGCATTTGCCTCCGCGCAAAACAGTGAGAGCCTCATCGACGGCGTTCTCTCCGAGGGCGGCTATTACGCGCTGGCGGAGGGAGCGCGCGCGAATCAGCCCGCACCGGCGCTCGACGAGAAGGTGCTCACCGGCTGGAACGGTCTTGCCATCAGTGGTCTCGCCGTCGCCGGATACCATTTCGATCGTGCCGACTGGATCGAGGCGGCGCGCCGTGCCGCGGACAGCATCCGCGCATCGCAAATTCAGGAATCGGGGGAACTGGCAAGGGCTACGCTCGCGGGGAAGCCTTCAGCGGCGCGGGCGACCCTCGAAGACTATGGTCTGCTCGCGCGCGGATTCCTGAATTTGTCGATGGCGACTGGGGACGCGCAGTGGGCGCTGGAAGCTCAGAGGCTCGTGGACGCGTGCTCGGTCGATTCGGGTTTCGAGGTGCCCGGCGGTGGCGACCCCGTGCTCGCGGCGTTCGGGATCGACGCGGATATCGATCCGACGGAAGGTGCGCTTCCGTCCGGCACGAGCGCTTTGGCGGCCGCTTCGCGCGAGCTCTACCTGCTGAGCGCTCGCCGCGACTACCGTGATCGGGCGGCACGCGCGATGCAAGCGCTGGCCTCCGTCGCACCGCCGCAACCGCTCGGATTCGGCGCAGCGCTCGCCGTGATGTCGACTTTGGCGGCGCCTGCGACGCAGCTCGTGGTCGTGTCTGACGATCCGGATGCCGAGCTCGTCCGCGCCGCGCGCTCCTGGTTCGCGCCCGGCGGGCTCGCGATCACGGTATCGACGACAGGCGCAACGCAATGGGCGGAATCCGGATTCGAACTATTGGAGTCCAGAACGCTTCAGAACGGGCTTCCCGCCGCCTATGTGTGCAGCGATTTCGTCTGTCGACTCCCGGTCACCGCTGCGTCTTCGCTCGGGTCGACGTCGACATAGGCCCGGGAACCCTCGCCGTCTGCCGAGTCCGAGGCAGCGTCCGACTCGGTCTCGGGGTGGGCGCGGAACCACCAGTAGACACCGACGCACACCGCAGCAAACGCCACGAGCACGGCGAGCCATAGCCAGAACGGACCGTCGATTCCGCCCCACAACGCACCGCTCGGCACGACGATCGTGAAGAATGCGACAAGAGTGATCATGTAGGTGATAACCCATTGCCAGCGCGAATTCTTGAACAATTGCCGCCCGTCCAGGAACCCGATGGGCAGCAGGCCGATGATGAGGCCCGACACGCCTTCGGTCGCGATTGCCACGAGTGAGTCGTCCACGAGAGCTCCCGTGAACGTTCCGGGTGCCGTTTCGCCCGCGATGATGCTGTAGATGATCCAGCTGACGATCGACAGTCCGAGAATGACTCCGGCCCATGTGATCACCGCCCGCGACTCTTCCTTGAGCGTCGCGCTCGCGCTCAACGACAAAGCGAGCACGAGTCCCACGAGCAGGCCGGGGGCGAAATCGAGCACTCGGGACAGAATCACACCGAGCAAGGCGACGACGAGTCCGAATGGCTGGAGTTCGATCACCGAGGTGATGCTCCAGCGGCGGCGAATGACGATGCCGGTGACCGCGTTCGCGACGAATCCGAGGACGAACATTCCGATCGCGCAAGCGAGGAAGAGCCGGAGGGACGCGAGGTCGAAACCGAAATGCGGATCCGCAAAGCTCAGGATCAGGGCAGCCAGAGTCGTCAATGCGAGACCGCCGACGACGGGAGTCTTCCTCAATCGCTTTCTCAGCCGGTCAAGCCACGGCAAGCGCGCCTTCGGGAGTTTGCCGAAGATGCGCTCGTAGTTCTCGTCGAGGGTCGAGTTGAGGATTTCCGCGGGGAACGCGACCAGAAAGAGCAAAGCCAGGCTGCTCGACGCCGCCGCGCCCACGACGATCGGGTTCGCCAGTATCGATTGGACGGTCGGCAGCGCATGGCTCAGTTGGTTGGGGGCGGCCGGTTTATTGCGCTGAGCGGGACCGGATGCGCTTCCGGAACCTGAGCCGGAATCGGATCCGGCGCCCGAGCCCGTGCCGCCGCCGTTCGGGTCGGCGGGCGGCGCGGGTTCGGGGATCACGACCGGAGGGGCGGCGACAATCGTCACCGGCATCTCCGAGGTCTGCGAGTCTCCTTTGAGCGGAGTCACCGTGACGATGTAGGTGTGTTGGCCCGGTTCGACGGTATTGGGGATGACCGTATTGAGGACGAACGTCCCGTCATCCTGAACGGTCGAGGAGCCCAGATTGGTGGGAGTCGAGTGCAACTCGGCCGTGACGGTCGCTCCCGGCGGAAGGTCGGAACCTGAGAATGAGATGTTTTGCCCCGGCGCAGGGTCATCGGAATCCGTCGCGAACTTCAGGAACCAGCTGAGTCCGAGAGTGGGCAGCGCGGGCGGGCTCAAGACCTCGAGGCGAAGGCGAGTGACGGGTGAGCCGCTGGAGTTTCCCGCCTTGTCGGTAGCGGAAAATCCGTAGTAGTACACGCCCGGGCTGAGCGTCGCCGAAACTGTGCATGCGAATTGGCCGCCCTCGTCGACGGAGACGGGATGCGCCGTGCACGAAACCGGAGTCGACCCGCCCACGTAAATGTGCACGGTGTCGCCGATCTCGCCGGATCCCGTGATGACGACGTGGCCGCTTTGCGTTGTCGCGCGGATCACTCCACCTACGGAAGGGCCGGACGGAGTCGACACGGTCGGAGTGGGCGGTGGGACGGTGTCGACACTGAACCGGATGAACGGGCTCGCGAGCGCGGACGAATTCAGCGCGGCATCCGTCAATCCGAAATACACGTCATAGTCGCCGTCGGGAGTCATGGGCGTCGTGAGCTGGCACGTCCAGTTGCCGCCCGAATCGACATAGGTCGGCGTGATCATGCACGAGTTGCCGAAAATGTCGAGGGTTGCTCCCGGTTCACCCGTGCCCGTCACGGTCGGGGTCATGCTGTTGGTTGTGACCACGTTCATTCCCGCGAAAACGTTGCCGATCGGCGACGTGACCACGGGGGGAGCGGGCGGAGTGGTGTCGGTATAGGTGAGTTCGAGCTGTTCGTCGGGAGATCCGAGCGTATTGGTGTTGCCGGCCGGGTCGGTCTGCTGGCTGCCGAAAATGTAGATGCCGGAGGTCGGGAGCGCGACTGCCAGCGTGCAGGACCACGCGCCGTACAAATCGGCGACGGGCGCACCGCCCTGGCAACCGATTTGCGAATAGTTCTGCCACATCGTGATGGTGGCGAATGGCTCGGCCGTTCCGGTAATCGTCGGGGTGGGATCCGTCGACGCCGAGTGAAGCTCGCCCGAACCATCGACGCTCCCTGGGGGACCGTCGATATCGGTGTTCGGCGGTGAAAGCACGGTATCGATATGGATGATCTGGCTCAGTGTGCCGATCGCACCCGTACTGGTGTTGCTGATCTGGTAACTCCAGTCGCCGTCCGGGATGGGCGCGGATGCCGTGCAACTCCAGTGCCCGGCCACGATGGGCACTGCGGTGCAGAAGTTGGAGGGAACGGATGACACGAGATCGATGTATCCGAGCGAATCGTCTGCGGTGCCGGAAAACGTCGGTTGGGTGTTGTTCGTGTACACGCCGTCCGCCGGCGAATCGATGTTCGGGTGGGGAATACGTTTGATGACGATTTCGGATGATGCCACGGACGTGCCGTCGATGTTGGTTGCTGTCGCCGTCAAGTGGTTGTCACCGAGCGACAGGCTGGGTGTCCCGGGTGTGCAACTCCACGTCGTCGTGCCGGGGCCCGGGTCCATCGGCGTCGAGCAAAAGAATCCCGTGTACACGTCGCTTTGATCGGTGATGGTGATGGACGAGACGTCATCGTCGGCCGTACCGGTGATCGTTGCGGTGGTTTCGGTGGTGATCCACGGCGCGAAGGTCTGATCGATCGTCGGGGCGGCGGGTGCCGCCGCGTAAGCCGCGGTCGAGCCAGCGAGGATCGACGCGAGTACGAGAGCGCCGACGGCGATGACGGCGCCCGTTTTGCGGAGAATCACGGGGGTCTTCTTCCACTGAGTGCATCAGTTCGGGGGAGAACTGACTTCGGGTTGCACCGGGAATGAAACCGGGCGTGACAAATGTACTCCTGTATCGAGAACTTGTCAGTACTCGATATATCGTCAGTCGCGTTCGGCGATCATCTTGACGTCGGCGAGTACACGGTCCCACATGGCCTGCGAATGCTCGGCGGCATGCTCGCTGGGATTGTTGTCCTGAATGAGCGCCAAGCGCACGCTCCCTCCCGTCTTCTTCAGTTCCCACGTCAGTGTGTGGTAGTTCTCGGGAAGATCCGGTTTGCCCGCGAGGGGGCTGAAGTGGGTCATCACAAGGCGGCACTCGCGTGCGTCAGCTCACAGCCAGGTCGGCAACCAGTAGTGCAACTGGATGAATTCGAGCGGCATTTGCATCCCCGTCCAGAGCGGGTAGAAGAACGCGCTCACGAGAACCATGGCGACGAGGATCACCGCGATCAAGCGAATGCCGCTCAACCGGCGCCACGTTTCATCCGAACGTTTGCCGAGCAAGAGCCCCATCACAAATACGAGCGCGAGGATCAGAAACGGTTCGAACACGATCGTGTAGAACTGGAACACCGTGCGGTTGAGGTACATGAGCCACGGAAAGTAGCCGGCGGCGAGCCCCGTGAGAATCGCGCCCACTTGCCATTCGCGATTGCGGATGACGCGGTACACGAGATAGATCGCGGCCGCGACGGCTCCCCACCAGATGAACGGATTCGCAATGCCGGTGATGGACTCGCCGCAGCGCGTGAACTGGCATCCGTCCTGACCGAAATCGCTTCCGTGGTAGAACATCGCCGTCGGTCGGATCATGAGCAGCCACGTGAGCGGATTCGCCTCGTAACCGTGCGGCTGGTGCTCGCCGATGTGGTACGCGTAGGTGCTCGCCTGGTAGTGCCAGAAGCTCTGGATGTCGAGCGGCACCCACGCGAGAATGCCTTGCCACGCATTGCCCGCTTGCTCCGCCCAGTGCCGGTAGTAGCCGCCGTCGGTGACGAACCAGCCCGTCCAGGTGACGAGGTACACCGCAAGGGAAATCGGCACGGTCAGGAGGAACGTGACGGGCGCTTGTTTGAACACGACGCCGCTTCCGAAAAAGGTGATTCCGGCCTTGCGGCGTGCGACCGCATCCACGATGAGGGTGTAGACCGCGAAACCGGCGAGAAAGTACACGCCATTCCACTTCACGGCGGATGCCGCGCCGAAAGCGATACCCGCTGCCAGGAGCCACGGCCGCCACCACAAGGCGGGACCCCAGTCGATACTGCGACCGGCATCCGCTCGACGTCGTTGCCAGCGTTCGAGTCGGCTTGCGCTGAATCCGCGGTCGAGAAGGATCGCGCCGAAACCCAGCATGACGAAGAGAGTGAGGATGCCGTCGAGGAGTGCCACTCGCGACATGACGATCGCGTTGCCGTCGATCGCGAGCAAGCCGCCGGCGATCGTGGCGAGGAGCGTGGAGTGGAACAGGCCGCGAGCGATCACGGCAACCAGAGCGACGAGAAGGATGCCGACGATTGCCGTGCTGATGCGCCAGCCGACGGCATCCTGTGCCCCGAAAACGGCGAGCCCCAGTCCGATGATCCACTTGCCGAGCGGCGGGTGAACGACGAAAGAGCCATTCGTGCCGTACATGTTGACGTCACCCGAATTGAAGGATGCGTCCGCTCCGGCCAGCCAGCGCGCCTCGTAGCCCAAATGCAGGAGCGACCACGAGTCCTTCACGTAGTACGTCTCGTCGAAGACGAGAGAGTGGGGCCACCCCAGATTCCACAAACGGAGGATGGCGGCGAGAACGGTTACGGCGATCGGCCCGCCCCACGCCCACGCGCGCTGCCGTGCCGGTGTGGACAGCATCCGGCCCCACCACGCATCGAGCCGCGAACCTCGAGGCTCCTCAAGAATGTACGTGGGCCCCGACTCGACCTCGATCGTGTCGACGGCAAGCGGCGCGGAAACGCTCGACTCGTCGCGAGTCGACTCCGGCATCGTGGAACCGGTACCGCCGATCACTTCATCGAAGTCGCGCTCACGCATCACTCCGCAATGCTAACCATCCCGCGCCGAACACGATTGACGGCCGCGCGCGGCGATAGCCGTGCGTTCGAGCTGGCGACCGCATCGAGACGATCGCGGATTGAGTCACGGCGCAATTTCGGTCAGTGCGAAGATGGGGGCGTGATCATCCTCGCGGCCACCCCGATCGGCAATCTCGGCGACGCATCGCGGCGACTCATCGAGGCGCTCGAAAACGCGGAGACGATCGCCGCCGAAGACACGCGCACTGCCGTGCACCTCATGAAGGCGCTCGGCATCGAGAACCGTCCGCACCTCATTGCGCTTCACGAACACAACGAAGTGGAGAAAGCGGCGGAGATCGCCGAACTCGCGCGCACGAGGGACGTGGTCGTGTTGACGGATGCGGGAATGCCGGCAATCAGCGACCCGGGCTTCCCACTCGTGGCGGCGGCGGCATCCGCGGGAGTCACCGTGACGGTGATTCCCGGGCCGAGCGCCGTCCTCGCAGCGCTCGCCGTATCCGGCCTGCCGACAGATCGATTCACCTTCGAAGGATTCATTCCGCGCAAATCCCGCGTCGCATGGTTCTCGGCGCTCGCGCGGGAGGAACGCACGATGGTGTTCTTCGAGTCGCCGAACCGTCTCGCCGAATCCCTCGCAGATCTGGCGACCGCGTTCGGCGCTGGGCGCCGCGTCGCGGTCGCGCGCGAACTCACCAAACTCCACGAAGAGGTGCGGCGTGGCACCGCCGGCGAACTCGCCGAGTGGGCGGCATCCGGTGTGCGGGGAGAAATCTGCATCGTCGTCGCCGGGGCAGAACCGGCGACCGCGAGCCTCGAGGAGGGTATCGGCCAAGTGCTCGCACTCGTCGAGGCGGGTAGCCGCCTCAAGGATGCCGCGAGCGAAGTGGCCGAGGCGACAGGGCTCGGCCGCCGCGACCTTTATCAAGGCGCGCTCTCCGCGCGGTAACGGGTTCGGCGCGCCGATTAGGATTGGGCGCATGGCCGCCGACCATTCGTTCTACATTGCGACGCCGATCTTCTACGTGAATGACGTGCCGCACATCGGCCACGCCTACACCGAGGTCGCCGCCGATGTGCTCGCGCGGTGGCACCGCCAGTCCGGCGACGATACGTGGTTCCTCACGGGAACCGACGAGCACGGCGAGAAGATTCTGCGCACTGCAGTCGCCAACAACACGACACCGAAAGCGTGGGCGGATGCTCTCGTGGAGAGCGCCTGGAAGCCGCTGCTGAAGACCGTCGACCTCGCGAACGACGACTTCATCCGCACGACGGACGCTCGCCACGAAGAAGGTGTCGTGATTTTTCTGCAGAAGCTCTACGACGACGGCTACATCTATCTGGGCGAGTTCGAGGGCTACTACTGCGTCGGTTGCGAAGAGTACAAGCAGCAGAGCGAACTCGTGCCGGGCGTCGGCGAGTTCGAGGGTCAGCTTGTCTGCGCCATCCACTCGAAACCCGTCGAATTGCTCAAAGAGACGAACTACTTCTTCCGGCTGAGCGACTTCGGTCAGAAGCTGCTCGATCTCTACGAATCGAACCCAGACTTCGTACAGCCCGAGAGCGTGCGCAACGAGATCATCCAGTTCGTGCGCCAGGGTCTACGCGACCTGTCGATCTCCCGATCCAGTTTCGACTGGGGGATACCGATTCCCTGGGACAGCACGCACGTCGTGTACGTGTGGTTCGAGGCGCTGCTCAACTACGTCACGGCGATCGGATACGGCACCGACCACGTGCAATTCGACCGCCGCTGGCCCGCCGTCCAACTCGTGGGCAAAGACATTGCCCGCTTCCATGCCGTCATTTGGCCTGCGATGCTCATGGCGGCGGGGGTCGCCGTGCCGAAGCAAGTGTTCGGCCACGGTTGGCTGCTCGTCGGCGGCGAGAAGATGTCGAAGTCGAAGCTCACAGGAATTTCCCCGTCGACGATCACGGACACCTTCGGTTCGGATGCGTTCCGCTACTACTTCCTGAGCGCGATCACGTTCGGCCAGGACGGATCCTTCAGTTGGGAAGACCTGTCCGCGCGATACCACTCGGAGCTCGCGAACGGATTCGGGAACCTCGCATCGCGCGCGATCGCGATGATCGGCAAATACTTCGACGGCCTCGTGCCCGCGCCCGCCGGTTACACGGATGCCGACCTCGCGATCCAGCGGAACCTCGCGAAAGCAGTCCGCGATGCGGACGCCGCAATCGAGCGACTCGCGATCCAGGATGCGATCGGCTCGATTTGGACGGTCGTCGACGACTTGAACGGATACATCACGGCGCACGAGCCCTGGGTGCTCGCAAAATCGGATGCCGACCGAGAGCGGCTGGGCACTGTCCTCTATACGGTCGCGGAGGGGCTCCGTGCGCTCGCGGTGCTGCTTTCGCCCGTGACGCCGGAGTCCACGGCGAAGCTGTGGAAAGCGATGGGCGGGGCGGGCGAGGTCGTCGACCAGGACATCCGAAACGCCGGAACGTGGGGGCAGCTTTCCCCGGGCAGTCGGGTCACCGCGATCGAGCCGCTCTTTCCCCGCATCGAAACTGCGGCGGTTGCGGAGTAACGCGTGAGCGAATCGAATTACATTCGGCAGCGCGAGTCCCGCGCCGAGCACGGACAGACTCGCGACCTGAGTTATCCGCCGCTCCCGGAAGCCCTCGTCGTCGGCACGTATGACAATCACACGCACCTGGAAATCGCGGATGGCGAGAATCCCCTGGACTATCGGGAGCACCTCGATCGTGCGAGCGCGGTCGGCATCCTCGGCGCCGTGCAAGTGGGGGGCGATCTCGAGACTTCGCGCTGGTCCGCCGAAGTGGCCTCGCGCGAACCTCGATTGCTCGCGGCTGTCGCCATCCATCCGAACGAAGCGCCGAATTACGAGTCGGCGGGCACGCTCGACGACGCTCTCGCGGAGATCGACGAGCTTGCGTCGTTGCCGCGCGTGCGTGCCATTGGCGAGACGGGCCTCGATTTCTTCCGTACGGGCGAGGAGGGCCGCGCGGCCCAGTTCCGATCGTTCGAGGCGCACATCGAGATGGCGAAGAAGCACGACCTCGCGATGCAAATCCACGATCGGGAGGCGCACGACGAGGTCATGGAAACACTCGTCCGAGTGGGCGCTCCCGAGCGCACGGTATTCCACTGCTTTTCGGGTGATGCAGAAATGGCGAGGCTTTGCGCCGACCACGGCTGGTACTTGTCGTTCGCGGGTACGGTCACGTTCAAGAATGCGGCGAAGCTGCGCGAGGCGCTTTCGGTCATCCCGCGCGACCGTATCCTCGTCGAAACCGATGCTCCGTTTCTCACTCCTGCCCCGTATCGCGGTCGGCCGAATTCGCCGTATCTGATTCCTCTTACACTGCGCGCCATGGCGGATCACCTCGAGACGGATGTGACGATGCTCGCGGCGCAGATCACGTCCAATACGCAGCTCGTCTATGGGTCGTGGGAGGCGGACGCCGTGACCCTCCCCCTCTGATCGTGGCTTTCATTATTCAGGAGGGTATGGTGCGCGTGAGGTTTGGAGTGGCGCCGGATGCTGGTGTTTGCCACTCCTGTCACATACCCTCCTGAATGATGAAAGCCAGGGGAGGGTTTCTTGGGCCGGCAGAGGTGCGCGACCTCGCCGACCGGCTCGATGTGAGGCCCACGAAGAAACTCGGCCAGAACTTCGTCGTCGACGCCAACACGGTGCGGCGCATCGTCGCGGCCGCGGGCGTCACGGATGCCGACACGGTTCTCGAGGTCGGCCCCGGACTCGGCTCGCTCACGCTCGGACTGCTCGCGACGGGGGCATCCGTCGTCGCCGTCGAGATCGATCGCCGTCTCGCCGAACAGCTCCCCGCAACGGTGGAGCTCCTGCAACCGGGATCCCCGCTCACGGTCGTCACCGCCGACGCGATGGTGATCACCGAGCTTCCGGTCGCCCCCAACCGCATGGTCGCAAACCTTCCCTACAACATTTCGGTTCCGGTGCTGCTGCACTTGCTCGACACGTTTCCGAGCCTCGACACCGGTCTCGTGATGGTGCAAGCGGAAGTCGGCCAGCGGATCGCCGCGCCACCTGGCTCTCGCGTCTACGGCGGCCCGAGCGCGAAAGCCGCGTGGTACGGTCACTGGCGCACAGCCGGGCACGTGAGTCGCCAGGTGTTCTGGCCCGTTCCGAACGTCGATTCCCTTTTGATCGGTTTCGATCGGCGCACGACGGCGCTCGGTTCCGACGAAGAGCGCCAAACCACTTTCAGCATCATCGACTCCGCGTTCGGTCAGCGTCGCAAAATGTTGCGGCAGTCGCTCGCGAGCCTCTTCGGCGCCCAAACTGTTGCCCGCCTGGAGGGTGCGGGCGTCGATCCCACGCGCCGGCCGGAGGAGTTGTCCATCGACGACTTTCTGGCGATCGCCCGCGTCGGCTAGCGTTGCGTCATGGCAGCCGTTTCAGCGCAGAAGATGAGCGACTCGAAGCTCGCGGCGGCGACGGGTCGCGTGCGGGCGGAGTGGCACGCGGTGCTGGATGCCGCGGGCGCGCGCGAGTGGAAGCATCCGCAGATCGCGGCGTGGCTTCAAAGCGAACACGAGGTCGACGGCTGGTGGGCGCAGGGAATTACCGTCGGTTACGAGCAAGCGATCGGCCGGCGGTTGCCCGGGCAAACCGCCGACGGCACGTTCGCCGTCTCGGTCACGAAGACGTTCGCCGGCAATCGTGCCGATAACGTGTCATCGATGCTCGCGGCGCTCGAGAATCGGCTGGGCGAGCCGACGACCGTGGCGCCCGATTCGCCCTGGTCCACGGCGCGCTGGTCGGAGGGCAATGTGGCGACCGTCGCCGCAATCGCGGAGTCCGCGCACGGAAAGACCGTCGTCTCGCTGACGCGTTCGCGCATTGTCGACGGCGACTCGCTCGGGGCGGAGAAAGACCGTTTGCGGGCCATCCTGAGCACTCTTGCCGCGTCGGGACCGCCTCGCTGAGTCGACTAAGTTGAAACAATGACCTCCGAGGTGGGCCGGATGGTGCACGCGAAAGCACCGGGCAAAATCAACGTCTTTCTCGGCGTTGGCCTGCTCGGTGACGACGGCTACCACGAGATCGCGACCGCCTATCAGGCGGTGTCCCTCTACGAGGAAGTGCGTGCGACCGACGCTCCCGATTTCTCCGTCGCGTTCACGGGAAGCGTGGAATTGTCGGCCCTCGAGACGGATGGCTCGAACCTCGCCATCCGCGCCGCGACTCTTCTCGCGCGCACGACCGGGTACCGGCGCGGAGTGCATTTGGAGATCGAAAAGAACGTTCCCGTGGCGGGCGGGATGGGCGGCGGTTCCGCGGATGCCGCTGCCACCCTGCTCGCGTGCGACGCTTTGTGGGGCACCGACCTCGGCCGCGATGACCTGCTGGAACTCGCAGCGACGCTCGGCGCCGATGTGCCGTTCGCGTTCCTGGGGGGAACCGCGGTCGGCACCGGTCGCGGCGATCAATTGAGCCCGGCGCTCGCGAAGGGCCAGTTCCAGTGGGTGCTCGCACTCGCCGATTTCGGGTTGAGCACGCCCGCGGTCTACCGTGAGCTCGATCTTCACCGCGAACGTCACGTTCTCGATATTTTCCCCGCCGAAGCGCAACCTCGCGTGGATGCCAACGTGCTGCAGGCGTTGCGGGCGGGCGACCCGCACATGCTCGCGGAAAGTCTGTTCAACGATTTGCAGGCTCCCGCTTTGCACCTCGAACCGCGATTGTCGAAAGTCATCGAGTTGGGCGAGGAGAACGGTGCGCTCGCCGGGATCGTCTCGGGCTCGGGTCCGACGATCGCTTTCCTCACGGCAGATCTCGACAGCGCCCTCGAATTGCAAATCGCGCTGTCCGCGTCCCAGTACCGGGTCGTGCGGGCGACCGGCCCCGTGCACGGCGCGCGCATCGTGCCGGAGTAGCCAGACGCGATCCACCATGGCCCACCTTCTCGGCGCTGAAGCGCTTCACCTCGAATACCCGACCCGGCAGATTTTCGACGCGGTGACGGTGGGGCTCAACGATGGCGACCGCATCGGAGTCGTCGGCCGTAACGGGGACGGCAAGTCCACCCTGTTGCGGTTGCTGGCCGGCCGCCTCGAACCGGATGCCGGGCGCGTGACACGGAGGGGCGGCATCCGTCTCGGGATGCTCGACCAGGCGGACGAGCTGCACAGCGAGCGCAGCGTGCATGAAGTGGTCATCGGCGACATCGACGAGCACGTGTGGGCGGGGGATCCGAAGGTTCGGGATGTCATCGCGGGGCTCATCGCGGACATCCCGTGGGAAGCGCGCGTCGACGATCTGTCCGGAGGCCAGCGCAGGAGGGTTGCACTCGCAGCCCTGCTGATCGGCGACTGGGACATCATTTTTCTCGACGAGCCGACCAACCACCTCGACGTCGAGGGCATCGCGTGGCTTGCAAAACATTTGAAGTACCGGTGGCCGCAAAACTCTGGCGCGCTCGTGACGGTGACTCACGACCGATGGTTCCTCGACGAGATCTGCACGGCGACGTGGGAAGTTCACGACCGGATGATCGAGCCGTTCGAGGGCGGATATGCGGCCTACGTGCTGCAGCGGGTCGAACGCGACCGGATGGCCGCGGCCTCCGAGTCGAAGCGGCAGAACCTCATGCGCAAGGAGCTTGCCTGGCTTCGCCGCGGGGCGCCCGCGCGAACGAGCAAACCGAAGTTCCGCATCGACGCCGCGAATGTGCTCATCGAGAATGAGCCGCCGATCCGCGACAGCGCGTCGCTCGCCAACATGGCGATGCAGAGGCTCGGGAAGGATGTCGTCGACCTCGAGAACGTCTCCGTCTCGTACCCGCTCTCGGAGGGATCACCTGATGAAGATCGTCTCTTCGAGGGGAGGAACCACGTTCTTCGCGACGTGACGTGGCGCATTGCGCCGGGCGAGCGCACCGGCATCCTCGGCGTGAACGGCGCGGGCAAGTCCACTCTCCTGAATCTGATTTCCGGTACGCTCCAGCCGACGTCCGGACGCGTCAAGCGCGGCAAGACCATCAAGGTCGCGCAGCTTACCCAGCAGTTGTCGGAACTCGCGGATGTCTGGAATGATCGCGTCAGCGATGTACTCAACCGCCAGAAGAGCAGTTACATCGCGGGCGGGAAGGAGTTGACCCCGGGCCAGCTCCTCGAACGAGTCGGTTTCCACAGCGCGCAATTGAGCACCCCGGTGAGGGATCTTTCCGGTGGGCAGAAGCGCCGGCTGCAATTGCTGCTCATTCTGTTGTCGGAACCGAACGTGCTGATTCTGGATGAGCCCACGAATGACCTCGACACCGACATGCTCGCCGCGATCGAAGACCTCCTCGATTCGTTTGCCGGCACCCTTCTCGTGGTCAGCCATGATCGTTACCTCATTGAACGCGTCACAGACCAGCAGTACGCCGTCATGGATGGGCGCTTGCGTCACTTGCCGCGCGGCGTCGACCAGTACCTGGAGCTCCGCGCGCTGTCGAGCTCAGAGCGAGGGTCCTTAGTGGCCGGAGCCTCGGCGGCGGCCACCGTCTCGACGGGCGGGAAAGCTCATCCAGAACGGAGCCCCAGGACGCCCGGGTTGGCAGGCGCCGACCTCCGAAACGCGCAAAAGGAGTTCGCGGCAGCCGGGCGGAAACTCGAGAAATTGGCCGGGCGCATCCAGGACGTCCACGAGCGGATGGCCGCGCACGACCAGTCCGACTACGCGGGTCTGGGCGCGCTGAGCGCCGAACTCGCCGCAATCGAGGTCGAGCGCGGTCAATTCGAGACTCGCTGGCTCGAACTCGCCGACGTGCTCGGCGAGTAGCGATTGCGCAGTCTCGCCGACGTGCTCGGCGAGTAGGGAAGCGCCGAGCCGAGGGCGAATCCGGGCGGAAACCTATGCGCCCAACTCCGCGAGTTCGGCGCGAACGTCTTCATCGTCGGGGCGGTCCAGCGAAAGCTCGCGCTGGATCTCGAGCGCCTCGTCGAGTCTGCCCAGGGATCTCAAGCAGCGCGCGGTCGCCCACCGAGCGTGGAACCGCTGGTCTTCGCTACCGAAACGGATGGCCGCACCTTGCGCGAGCGAGAACTGGGTGAGCGCTTCATCGAGGTGCCCCGAATCGTGGAGGTGCCACCCGAGGTTGTTGTGCAACGCAACGGCCCATCGTTTCGTGCGTTCGTCGGCGGCCTCGTCGAGCATCCCGAGCGCCTGATTCGTCCAGTCCGCCGCATTCTCGGGGTCCGCGATGGCGAGCATGTGGAGAGCATCGACATCAAGAAACGTGAGCCCTGCACGGCGGGCGACGACGTGCGCCCGAGTGAAGTAGGGCACAGCGTCGCCCGGATGCCCGGAGCTGTTGAGAATCCGCCCGCGTTCGAGAAGCACGCGAGTCGTCACCGGCGGCGAATCGAAGATGATTCGATCGAGCAATTTTCCGGCTTCGTCGAACCGCTCTTGAAGCCCCATCGCCCGCGCTACTTGCGTTTCAAGCTCGGCGCGCTGCTCGGGACTCGTCCCCGGCTCGAGCGCCGCAGCTCGAAGGCGCGATTCGCTTCCCGCCGGATCGGCGAAATCCCACAGCGCGTCGAGTTGTTGGTGTGTGAGCATTCTGTCGTGGTCCCTGGGTTCAGTCGAAGTCGAGGCTCAGTTTGCGCAGGAGAGCGGCAAGTCGTTCGCGGTCGGCCGGGGCCAGTCTCGTGAGCAGCTCCGCCTCAGCGCTCAAAAGACTGCTGATGGCGGCGTCGACGCGTTCGCGCCCTTTGGGCGTCATGACGACGAGGATGCCGCGCCCGTCGTCCGGGTCCGTGTGGCGGTGAACGAGCCCGCGTTCCACGAGCCGGTCGATCCGGTTCGTCATGGTGCCGGATGAGACGAGTGTCTGCTGCAGGAGCGCTTTCGGGCTCAATTGGTACGGTGCGCCGGCACGGCGCAAGGCCGAGAGAACGTCGAACTCCCAGGAGTCCAGCTCGGAGGTGGAAAAGGATTCCCGCCTGGCCCGATCGAGGTGCCGGGAGAGCCTTCCGACCCGTGACAGCACTTGCAGCGGGGCGAAGTCGAGATCGGGCCGCTCACGGGTCCATGCCTCCACG
This sequence comes from Cryobacterium sp., assembly GCA_019638975.1. Lineage (GTDB taxonomy): Bacteria > Actinomycetota > Actinomycetes > Actinomycetales > Microbacteriaceae > Terrimesophilobacter. Next base: position 26,013 of record JAHBST010000006.1, on the reverse strand, counting down.
ATTCGGTCGACTTCGTCGTGGATGGGCATGCACCCATTATCGCGGCATCGCGCTTTGCGCGTGGGGAGGGCGCTGCGTCTGGCAGACTTGATGAGCGCGTCACGCGCAATCCGCCTTGGTGTAACGGCAGCACGACAGCCTTTGGAGCTGTTAGGTCCAGGTTCGAATCCTGGGGGCGGAGCGCGAGGCGGCGAAGCCGACTCCGAGTTCTCCGTGCGAAGAGGGCGAGCCGTCAGGAAGGAAATCGAAATGACCGACCAGAACCTCGCGGTAATCATCCTCGCGGCAGGCGAAGGCACCCGGATGCGGTCGGCGAAGCCCAAGATCCTTCACACTCTCGCGGGTGTTCCGCTCGTCGGCCACGTGCTCGCGACCGCGCGCGAATTGCATCCGTCCCATGTCATTGCGGTCGTTCGGCATGAGCGAGCGGCTGTCGCATCCGTGATTTCCGGAGTTCTCCCGGAAGCGGTCATCGTCGACCAGGACGATGTGCCGGGGACTGGTCGCGCCGTCGAAATCGCCTTAGGCGTATTGCCGAACGAGTTCTCCGGCGACGTGGTCGTGGTGAGCGGAGACGTGCCGCTTCTCGACGCGAACACGCTCGCTCGTCTCATCGAGTCGCATCGCGCCGCCCACACGGCGGCGACCGTCTTGTCCGCCGTGCTCGAGGATGCGAATGGCTACGGTCGCATCATCCGCGGCGCCGACGGTCTCGTCGATCGCATCGTCGAACAACGCGACGCGAACGAGTCGGAACTCGCGGTGACGGAGATCAATTCGGGCAGTTACGTGTTCAGCGTCGGCTTGCTGCGCGAGGAGCTTCCCAAGGTCGGCACGGGTAACGCGCTCGGCGAGAAATACCTCACGGATGTCGTGGCGCTGTTGCGCGCATCCGGCAATGCCGTCGAAGCGATGCCGGTGAGCCAGAGCTGGATCGTCGGCGGCGTGAACGACCGCGTGCAGCTCGCCGAGGCTTCCGCGCGCTTGAACTCGCTCATCGTTCGCGGTTGGCAATTGGCGGGCGTGACGGTCGTGGACCCGGCCACGACGTGGATCGACCTCAATGTGACGCTCGGAGAAGACGTCGAGATTCTGCCGGGAACTCAGCTCAAGGGAGCCACGACGATCGCGCGTGGTGCCACGATCGGCCCCGATACGACGCTTGTGGATTGCGAGATCGGCGAGGACGCCGTCGTGAAGCGGACGGATGCCACGCTCGCCGTCATCGGCAAGGGCGCGTCGGTTGGCCCTTTCGCCTACCTCAGGCCGAACACGGTGCTCGGCGAGAACGGCAAAATAGGAACCTTTGTGGAAACGAAGAACTCGACGATCGGGTTCGGGAGCAAAGTGCCGCACCTCAGCTACATCGGCGACACGGAGATCGGCGTGCAGTCGAACATCGGCGCCGGAACGATCACGGCCAACTTCGACGGAATCGAGAAGCACCGCACGACGGTTGGATCGCACGTGCGATCGGGGTCTCACAACGTGTTCGCCGCTCCCGTTAGGATTGGGGATGGAGCCTACACCGGTGCAGGTACCGTCGTCCGAAAGGATGTTCCGGCCGGCGCTCTTGCCATCAATGTGGCTCCCCAACGGAACATGATGGGCTGGGTCGAGGAGAAGCGTCCGGGCACCGCGGCGGCCGAAGCAGCCGCGGCAGCGGACGAATCCGGCGACTAGCCACCAACGTCGGCGAGCCGGCAGAGAGCGGGAGACGTGTCCGGCATCAAAATCACCGGCCAGAAAAGACTCGTCATCGTCTCGGGGCGCGGCTACCCCGAGCTCGCGCAGCAGATCGCCGATGAGCTCGGCAGCGAACTCGTTCCGACGGATGCGCGCACTTTCGCGAATGGCGAGATCTACGCGCGCTACGACGAGAGCGTGCGCGGTTGCGACGCGTTCGTCATCCAGTCGCACACGACGCCCATCAATGAGTGGCTCATGGAGCAGCTCATCATGGTGGATGCCTTGAAGCGTGCCTCGGCGAAGCGCATCACGGTCGTTGCGCCTTTCTATCCCTATGCGCGTCAGGACAAGAAGGGGCGCGGACGCGAGCCGATTTCCGCGCGGCTCGTCGCCGACTTGTTCAAGGCGGCGGGAGCGGATCGCATCATGAGCGTCGATCTGCATGCGGCCCAGATTCAGGGATTCTTCGACGGGCCGGTCGACCACTTGTTCGCAATGCCCGTCTTGCTTGAGCATTTCCGGACGACGCTCGACACCTCGAACCTCACGGTCGTTTCCCCCGATATGGGTCGCGTTCGCGTTGCGGACATCTGGAGCGACAAGCTCGGGTCGCCGCTTGCGATCATCCACAAACGCCGCGATCCGCTCGTTCCCAACAAGGTGACGGTGCACGATATCGTCGGCGACGTTGAGGGCCGAGTGTGCCTCATTGTCGATGACATTATCGACACCGGCGGCACCATCGTGAAGGCGTGCGAGGCGCTGAAGAAAGCGGGGGCGCTGAGCGTGGTTGTGGCGGCGACCCACGCGGTATTCTCTGGTCCCGCCTCGACGATCCTTCAGTCCGAGTTCATCGACTCGGTCGTCGTCACCGACACCCTGCCGATACCTGAGTCCAAGCGTTTCTCCTCGCTCACCGTGCTCTCGATCGCGCCGCTGCTCGCGCGCGCGATCCACGAAGTGTTCGACGACGGCTCGGTCACGTCGATGTTCGACGGCGCGGCATAGCGACCGATCCTTCCGCGAGGCGCCCGCGCTCTTCCTCACGCACGGACGCCGTGCGGCAGTTCCACCATTCCGGGAATCAACCCGAGCGAAATGATGTGACGCTCCCCGCCGAATCCGCCCGTCGCGTAGCATTCCCAGCCGATCACGCCGGGTCCGAAGATTTCGAAGCGCACGACAGAGCCGTTCGCATCCGGATCTTCGTACCGGGTTGCCACGGCGCACGCGCTCGCGGCAGTCGCCGAGCTCACGGCCGCGAGATTCACGAGGATCGGCAGAAGCATCGCGCCGACCGCGACGAGCACGACGACACGCAAGAGGATGCGTCGCCGGCGACCATACAGCGGCCGGTCGTCGACCACGCGGTCGAGTTCGTCCATGTCAGTGCGCGTCGCTCGCGTCGATCTCGGTGCGGTCGCCCGACCACAGCGTGTGGAATGTGCCCGGCAGATCCACGCGCTGGTAGTTGTGCGCGCCGAAGAAATCCCGCTGCCCCTGCACGAGCGCGGCGGGAAGTCTCTTCGAACGCAGCCCGTCGTAATAGGCGAGCGACGACGAGAACGCGGGGGAGGGAATACCGGATGCCGCGGCCGCAGCCACCACGCGCCGCCACGAATCCTGGGCGCGAGCCACGGCATCCGTGAAGTACGGGGCCGTGACGAGGGCTACGAGGCCGGGATCGGCCGCGTAAGCTTCGGTGATTCGATTGAGGAATTGCGCCCGGATGATGCATCCGCCGCGCCAGATTTTCGCGATGTCTCCCTTGTGGATGTCCCAGTTGTACTCGGCGGCCCCCGCGACGATCTCGTCGAAGCCCTGGCTGTACGCGATGATCTTGGAGGCGTAAAGCGCGAGGCGCACATCTTCGACGAATGCGTCGGTGTCGGCGACCGGGGTCGGCTTCGGGCCGGGTAGCCCGGATGCCGCCGCGCGCTGCTCGGGCTTGGAGGACAGTGATCGCGCGAAGACGGCCTCGGCGATGCCCGACACCGGGATGCCGAGGTCGAGCGCGGTCTGCACCGTCCAGGCGCCCGTACCTTTCGCGCCCGCTTGATCGAGGATGACGTCGACGAGCGGCTTGCCGGTTTTGGCATCCGTTTGGCGCAGCACTTCCGAGGTGATCTCGATGAGATAGCTTTCGAGTTCGCCGGAGTTCCACTCGGCGAAGATGTCGGCGATCTCGGCGGGCGTCTTTCCCGTGCCGTGCCGGATGAGATCGTAAGCTTCGGCGATCAATTGCATGTCCGCGTACTCGATGCCGTTGTGGATCATCTTGACGAAGTGCCCGGCGCCATCCGTGCCCACGTGCGTCACGCACGGCTCTCCCTCGGCGACCGCGGCGATCGACTTCAGGATCGGACCGATCGTCTCCCAGGCTTCCGCCGAACCGCCCGGCATGATCGACGGCCCGAGCAGCGCTCCCTCTTCCCCGCCCGAGATTCCGGCACCGACGAAGTTGATCCCGGTCTCGCGCACGGCTTTCTCGCGGCGGATCGTGTCCGTGAACAACGCATTCCCGCCATCGATGATGATGTCGCCCGGCTCGAACACCGACACGAGCTGATCGATGACGGCATCCGTGCCCGCGCCGGCCTTGACCATGATGAGTGCGGTGCGAGGCTTCGAGAGAGAGGCCGCGAAGTCCTCGACCGTCTTGCTCGCGACGAATCCGGCTTCCGGATGCTCGTCGAGCAGTTCCTGCGTACGACCATACGAGCGGTTGTAGATCGCGACGGTATTGCCTTCGCGGCTCGCGAGGTTGCGCGCCAGATTGGACCCCATGACGGCGAGGCCGACCACTCCGATGTTCGCGGTGGCGGTCGTCGTGTCAGTCATGGTGTCTCCTCGTCGATCGAACGCTTCAAGGCTAGCGCGAGCGCACGCAGGTGCGATTGCTACGGTGGGCTCATGAATCCTCTCCTCGTCGTGATGGGCGTCAGCGGCTCGGGCAAGTCGACGGTGGGGGAGCTCCTCGCCGCCGAATTGGGCATCCCTTTCGAGGATTCGGATGACCTGCATTCGGAAGCGAATAAGCGGAAAATGGCGGACGGACATCCATTGGACGACGCCGACCGCGGACCCTGGCTCACGAAGGTCGGCGAGACGCTCGCCGCGGCCGAAAACACGGGCCTCGTTGTCGCATGTTCTGCCTTGAAGCGCGCTTATCGGCAATTGATCCTCGACATCGAACCGCGGACGATGTTCATCGAACTCGACGGTTCGCGTCCGCTTCTCGAGTCGCGACTCGCGCGCCGTCACGGCCACTTCATGCCGGCGACGCTGCTCGATTCGCAGCTCGCAGCGCTCGAGCATCTCGCCGACGACGAAGCGGGTTTCGACGTCTCGATCAACGGGACGCCGTCGGAGATCGTTGCTGAAATACGCGCGAAACTTGACCGGCTGTAGGGTGTCGTCATGCGTCCCCTGCAGCAGGAGATCATCCGCGACCTCCACGTTTCGCCGTCGATTGACGCGCGCGCCGAAATCGATGCCCGCATCCGCTTTCTCGTCGACTATGCGAAGTCCTCCCACGCCAAGGGATTCGTCCTGGGCATCAGCGGCGGTCAGGATTCTTCTCTCGCCGGCCGCTTGTGCCAGCTCGCCGTCGAGCAGCTCGCGGCGGACGGCGTGCCCGCGGAGTTCATCGCCGTGCGGCTCCCCTACGCCGTGCAGCGCGACGAGGATGACGCGCAACTCGCGTTGACCTTCATCCGGCCGCAGCGAACGGTGACGTTCAACATCCAGCGTGCCGTCGACGGTTTCGAAGCCGAATACCACGACGCGATCGGCGACGAGATGAGCGACTTCACGAAGGGCAACGTGAAGGCACGCACGCGCATGGTCGCGCAATACGCGATCTCCGGGCAGAGGTCGCTGCTCGTGGTCGGCACGGATCACGCGGCCGAAGCGGTGACCGGGTTCTTCACAAAATTCGGCGACGGCGGCGCGGATGTCGTGCCGCTCTCGGGCCTCAGCAAAAGGCAAGGACGCGCGCTGCTCGAGGAGCTCCGCGCCCCCGAGCGTCTGTACCTCAAAGTTCCGACGGCCGACCTCCTGGATGACACTCCCGGCCAGTCCGACGAAGCGAACCTCGGCATCAGCTACGAGCACATCGACGACTATCTCGAGGGACGCGAAGTTCCGGATGCCGTCGCCGAGGCGATCGAGGCGAAGTATCTGGCGACGCGCCACAAACGGCACCTTCCCGTCGCCCCCACCGACGACTGGTGGCGCTGACCTGGGTCGATGCGCTCCTCCGTCGCTCGCGGATTCGGCGAACCTGCCGAATGCGCTAAACTCGGAGACTGAACTTCGGCGAGGGACGCTCCTCGTTCGGGAAACCGGGCAGTAAGCATCCGTAATCGACGCGGTGAGCAGGCAGGGTCTTCACAGGCCGCACAGTCTTTCCTCACGCGCAGGCGTTCGAGTTGACCATGAAGAGACACGCGGGCCACAGCCTGCAAAGGAGACAGACATGACCGAGAAGACGGTTCACGGAGACAAAAAGTCCGGGCCCGACAACCACATCGTCGCGGAACTTCGCGAGAACTTTGGCAAAGGATACGCGCGCCGTTTGCGGATGGCCGGCCGCATCCCCGCGGTGATCTACGGTCACGGCACGGCCCCGCAGCACGTAAGCCTGCCGGCGCACGAGGTCGGTCTGTTGCTGCGCAAGGCGAACGCGATTCTCGACCTGGATGTCGCCGGCAAGAAGCAGCTCGCGCTCGTCAAGGACGTGCAGAAGGACCCGGTGCGCCAGATCATCGAACACCTCGACCTTGTCATCGTCAGGAAGGGCGAGAAGGTGCACGTCGAGGTTCCGATCCACCTCGAGGGTGAGTCGTTCAGCGGCACGATCGCGATGCTCGAAGCCAACACGATCCGCCTCGAAGCGGATGCGACGGCCATCCCCGAGCGCATCCTCATCGACATCGAGGGCGCCGAGGAGGGCACGAAGATTCACGCCGGCCAGGTCACGCTCCCCGAGGGCTCGACCCTGCTCGACGATGCCGAGCTTCTGCTCGTCAACGTCATCGTTCCTGCCGCTGCGAGCCTGGGCGAGCCTGCCGAGGGCGAAGAGGTCGAGGGTGAAGCTGCCGAAGGCGCCGAAGGTGATGCCGACGGCGAAGGTGCCGCTGAGGGCGATGCCGCCGCAGAGGGCGCTTCCGCTGAGGCCTCTGCCGAGTAGCCTTCCCGCATGAGCACAGATTCGTGGCTTGTGGTCGGGCTCGGCAACCCCGGGCTCGGCTACGCCGCGAATCGCCACAACGTGGGCGAAATGGTCGTCGCTGAACTGGGTTTGCGGATGTCCGCAAAGTTCAAGCGCCACAAGGCGAACGCGATGGTCGCCGAGGTTCGGGCTGGCGCGAGCATGGGCGGTCCGGGCGGCCCGAAGCTGATCCTGGCCGGGACGAACACCTACATGAACGTGTCCGGCGGCCCGGTCGCGAACCTTCTCAAGTTCTATTCGCTCGGGCCCGAGCGGCTCATCGTGGTTCATGACGAGCTCGACATCCCGTTCGATGCCGTGCGCTTGAAGTTCGGCGGCGGGCACGGCGGGCACAACGGCATCCGCGACATCATGTCGGCAGTCGGTACGGGCGATTTCGTGCGCGTTCGGGTCGGTATCGGTCGGCCGCCCGGGCGGCAGGATGCCGCGGATTTCGTGTTGAAGGACTTCTCCTCGACGGAGAAGAAGTCGCTGCCCTCGGTGCTCGCGGATGCCGCGGATGCCGTCGAACTCATTGCGACCGATGGCCTTGCCGCCGCGCAAATGCGATTCCACACCGCGCCCTGAGCGCTCCGTGCCTGAGGAGGCCGCTGGCCGTCTCGAAGGGAACTTCCCGTGACTGGCTCGTTGAATTAGCCGATGGCCGAGACGGCCCTCGGCGCTGGCGTCGCGGCCGAGGTCCGAAAGGGCCCCAACTCTAAGCTTGAGCGCGCTCGCGTAGACTTGCCCGGTGATACTCGAGGGCTTAAGTGCCAGGCTCCTGCACGCCCGCGCGCTCGAAAACGCCCTCGCGAATGCCCGTCGCAGCGCAGATTTCTCGCTCGTCGAGGGGCTGCGCGCGCCGCTCCTCGCCGGTCTTCTCGCGCAGCGCGAAGGACCCCAAGCCCTTTTCGCGATCGTTGCGACTGGCCGCGATTCCGAGACCTTGCGCGATGCGCTCGCCAGTCTGATTCCGGATGCCGAAATCCTCGAGTTTCCCGCGTGGGAGACGCTCCCGCACGAAAGGCTCAGCCCGAGTGCCGAGACGGTGGGCAAACGCATCCGGGCCCTGCGGCGGCTTCACGACTGGCGGACCGAGCGAGCGCAGCATCCGATCATCGTCGTCGCGAGCGTGCGCGCCGCGCTTCAACCGCTCGCGCCGGGGCTCGCGGGACTTGAGCCGGTCACTCTCACGATGGGTGCGCGCGGTTACAACCTCGCCGACCTCGCCGAACAGCTTGTCGCGCTCGCCTACACGCGCGTCGATATGGTGACGCGGCGCGGCGAGTTCGCGGTGCGCGGCGGCATCCTTGACGTGTTCGCGCCGACGGACGACCATCCGGTGCGCGCCGATTTCTTCGGCGACGAGCTTGAGCAATTGCGGTATTTTTCGGTCGCCGATCAGAGGTCGCTCGACGCGGACGTCCTTTCGGTCGAGCTCCAGCCGAGCCGCGAATTGTTGCTCACGGATGCTGTGCGCCAGCGGGCGAGCGAGATGCAGCATGAGTTCCCAAGCCTCAGCACGATGCTCGCGAAAGTCGCCGAAGGCATACCGGTCGACGGGATGGAGTCGCTCGCGCCCGCGCTTGTGGACCGGCTCGTGCCGATCACCGACTATCTGCCGACGGATGCCGCGATCGCGGTGCTCTCACCCGAGAGGGTTGCGAGCCGCGCGGCAAGCCTCGGCGAGACGAATCGAGAGTTCCTTGCGGCGGCGTGGAATGCTGCGACGGTGGGCGCTGAAGCACCCATCGATCTGGATGCTGGCGACTTCTATTCCGTAAACGAGTTGAGGCATGCGGCCGGCGATCGCGCGTGGTGGACGTTCAGTTCCTTCAACAGCGACGCGGAGTTGATCGACCTTCCCCCCGAGACGGGTGTCGGCGCTGGGGGAGCGCGAAAGTCAGAAATGGCTTTCGCATCGAGTTCCACCGCGCGCATCGACGCCACCCCCGCCCCCAGTTTCGCCGGCAATCCGGACGGCGCAATTGAGCACATCTCGACACTCCTGAATAATGAATGGTCGGTGGTCATCACGGCGCAAGCGGCCGGACTGATCGAGCGCGCCGCCGATGTGCTCGGCGAGCACGGGCTCGCCGCCCGCATCACCGACGACCTGCCGGAAGACCTCGAGGCGGGCGTCGCGTACCTCGTGAAGGCATCCGTCGAAGCGGGGTTCGAGCTGGCCGAGGCGAAACTCGCGGTGTTCAGCGAGGGCGAGTTTTACGGGCGTACGGCCGGCTACGACTCGCGTCAGGTGAAGAAGCTCGCGAGCCGCCGCCAGAACGTGGTCGACCCGTTGCAACTGAAGGCGGGCGATTTCGTGGTGCACCAGACGCACGGCATCGGCAAGTTCGTCGAGCTGGTGCAGCGCGAAGTGAGCACGGGCGGCACCACGGCGAGACGGCTGGCGGCATCCGCTTCGAGCGGCTCGGCGGTTGAGCAGAAGGTGAACCGCGAGTACCTGCTGCTCGAGTACGCGCCAAGCAAGCGGGGTTACCCAGGCGACAAGCTCTATGTGCCGACCGACCAGCTCGACCTCCTCACGCGGTACGTCGGCGGCGAGTCGCCGGCGCTCAGCAAGATGGGCGGCAGTGATTGGGCGGCGGCGAAGGGCAAAGCGCGCAGAGCGGTGCGCGATATCGCGGTCGAACTTGTGAAGCTGTACAGCGCGCGGATGGCGAGCCGCGGTCACGCATTCGGTCCGGATTCGCCGTGGCAGCGCGAGCTCGAGGAGGCGTTCCCGTTCGTGGAGACGCCCGACCAGCTCTCCACGATTGACGAGGTGAAGGCCGACATGGAGCGGCCCATCCCGATGGATCGCCTTCTCTCCGGCGACGTTGGTTACGGCAAGACGGAGATCGCCGTGCGCGCCGCGTTCAAGGCGATCCAGGATGGCAAGCAAGTGGCGATGCTCGTGCCGACGACGCTGCTTGTGCGTCAGCACATGGAGACGTTCGCGGAGCGGTTCGCCGGGTTCCCCGTGCACGTTCGGGCGCTCAGCCGGTTCCAGACGGACAGGGAGGCGAAGGAGACGATCGCGGGCCTTGCGGATGGCACGGTCGATCTCGTCATCGGCACGCACCGCCTGCTCACGAACAACATTGCGTTCAAGGATCTCGGCCTCGCGATCATCGACGAGGAGCAGCGCTTCGGGGTGGAGCACAAGGATGCCCTCAAGAAGTTGAAGACGAACGTGGATGTGCTCGCGATGAGCGCGACGCCGATCCCGAGGACGCTCGAGATGGCCGTGACGGGCATCCGCGAGATGTCGACGCTTGCGACACCGCCGGAGGATCGGCATCCGATTCTCACGTTCGTCGGGCCGTACAGCGATCGGCAGGTGGCGGCGGCGATCCGGCGCGAACTCTTGCGCGAGGGCCAGGTGTTTTTCGTGCACAACCGGGTGTCGAGCATCAACCGGGTCGCAAGCCAGCTCGCGGAGCTCGTGCCGGAGGCGCGCATTGCTGTCGCGCACGGGCAGTTGCCGGAGGGCGTGCTGGAGCAGGTGATGGTCGATTTTTGGGAGCGCAAGTTCGATGTGCTCGTGAGCACCACGATCATCGAGACCGGGATCGACATCACGAACGCGAACACGCTCATTATCGACCGCGCGGACAAGTACGGCCTGAGCCAGTTGCATCAGATCCGCGGGCGGGTGGGGCGCGGGCGCGAGCGTGCGTACGCGTACTTCCTCTTCGACGAGAACAAGCCGCTGAGCGAAACCGCGCTCGACCGGCTCGCGACGATCGCCGCGAACAACGAGTTGGGCGGCGGGATGCAGATCGCTCTGAAGGATCTGGAGATCCGCGGCGCCGGGAACCTACTCGGCGGCGAGCAGTCCGGGCACATTGCCGGTGTCGGGTTCGACTTGTATTTGCGGATGATCGGCGAGGCGGTGAGCGACTTCCGCGGCGATGTGGCGGAGGGGCAGACCGAGTTGCGGCTCGAGTTGCCGGTGGATGCGCACATTCCGGAAGAATACGTGGAGAGCGAGCGGCTGCGCCTGGAGGCGTACCAGAAGTTGTCGGCGGCGAGCAGTCCGGCATCCGCGCCCGAGCAGCTGGATGCGGTGCTCGAGGAGCTTGCCGACCGCTACGGTCCGCCGCCCGTACAGGTGGAGAACCTGATTGCGGTGTCGCGGTTGAGGCGGATGGCGCAAAAGGCGGGACTGTCGGAGTTTGTGAACGCTGCAGGCAAGTTGCGCATCGTGGGGCCGGAGTTGCCGGATTCGATCCAGGTGCGGCTGCAGCGCATGTACCCAGGTTCGCGGTACCTCGCACAAACGCGTACGGTCATGGTGCCGCTTGCGGACCTGCCGGATGATGCCGCCCTCATCGACTGGGCCGCGAAGCTCCTCGCCGCGATCTACCCTTTGCCTGCAGTCCCGGCAGTGGAGTAGCCGACCTTTCGCCAACTCGCTAGTGTGACGGCATGGACCCTAACTGCCAGCTATTTCATTGGAGGAAAGCCGGCATCCTCGCGTTCGTGATCTGGCTCGTCGTGACCGCGCTGATCATGTGGCTGGCCATCTGGGATTTGAAGTACAGTCGTGCCGGAAACAGTGCCGCGGCATGCGCGAGTTCCACTACGGCGGAAACACCGCGCCGCCGCAGGTGTCTGGCTACACCAGCCGCCGACGCAGTAGCAAATCTCGCGCCGTAGTTATCCACCGGGCGGCAACTGTCGAACTCCTCACTGTGCCAGTTGACGCTACTCGCCGGATGAGAGTCGGTGTCTACATCGATGGCTTCAATCTGTATTACGGGGGCCGCGGAATCTGTGGGCGGTCGATCGCCGGCTGGCGCTGGCTTGACCTTCGAGAGCTTGCGGAAAACTTGCTGCGCGACCAGTCGGGCTGGGTGAACACAATCGTTCGGGTTGTCTATTGCACCGCACGCATCAACGGTGGCGACAACCCTGGAGGCCAGCACGATCAGGACGTCTACCGCTGCGTGCTGAAAGCTTCGGGTTCTGCGGATGAGTTGGCGATGAGCAACTATGTTGCGCGAACCGCTACTGCTCCTCGCAGTCGCTGATCGAAGAAGAGCCTGTCTGACAAGACCCGCATGGCTGGCCGATCATGATCCAGAACGGCAGCGGGAGCAACGCTCCTGATTCAATTTTTATGGTGTCGGTGGCGCGGCGGGAGGAGAAGGGTTCCGGATGTGAACGTGGCTTCACCTCCTTCTCAATGTACCGGAAAAACCAAATTCAAGCCACTAAACCATCGTGATCAGCAACGATAGCGACCTTGCGTTTCCGGTGAACGCGATGCGCGATCGAGTACCGATCGGTTTGGTGAATCCCTACGCCGGGATATCCGGCGGGAAAGATGAACGGGGCGGTAAGCGACGGCGTGGGGCAGCACTGGTGGTACCAACTGAAACCATCAGATTTTATCGCCAGCAACTCCCGGTTCAGGTTATTGGCAACTGGTACGTCCTGTGGGTTGGTGAATGCGCGACGACCTGGTCAGGTAACGCTCTTACACCGCTCGGTCCTCTGGGGCCGAGTTTTCTTCAGCCTGTACACGGAAATCAGTGTCCGATCGGCAGGATTCCCGCGCCTACTTCTCAGGGAGCGGCGGCAACCGGCTGCCGCAGCGCGTCTTCAGTTTCGCGGCGTCGACATTGCGCGGGTCGCTCAGGTAGATCTCGTGGTGTTTGCCGCGCAGGTGAGGGTTGTGTGCGGGCAGGAACTCCTGGTGCATCGCGCGATCACCGGCGCTTCGTCGTCGTGGAGCCGATGTGCGAAAGCGTCTGCACGCTGAGACCCTCCGCAAATCGTTCGAACCGCATGCTCCAGCGCGAGGCAGCTCCTTCTTATTCGCAGCCGTCGCGCGCGCCGGCTCCACGAGCTCTGACGTGATCCACTCAGGCTGGTGGATCATCATGGTCCACGACCAGTCGCCAGCTCGAGCGTGTGGCGAAGGCAGCCATGTCGTCCGCCCACCACAGCCCTTCGAGCGGGCCGACGACGCGTGTACCCGACCCAACTCCTTTTTGGCGGCGAACCGGATCGCGTACGACCTTGAGTAGAGCGCCTCGACGGCGTCGCGGTAGGCAGCCGCGGTGTTGGGGTTGCCGTGCCCGTCGACCATGAGGAACGACATTGGCGGCGTCGACGATCGCGAACTCGCCCGGTCGCGGCGAGTACAGGTCTTTGCGCTCTTTCTTGATGTCGAATGTTTCCAAGCGATCCTCCGTGCGGGGTGGGTGCATCCATCCTGCACTGATGTACTGCACCGCCGCACCGACAAGTCAGCAAAAGCTGACATCGTGTAAATAATTCTTTACAGTCATCAATGTCAAATAAATCATACATGGAGGACTGAATGACTTCGGAAGAAAAGAGCGTCTGGATCATGGGCGTTGTGGCGGTTGCCACGTATGGGATCTACCTCAGCACGATTTTCTCGCTCGCGGATGGCCCGATCAGAGGAGGTCGCGTACGCGTGGCCCATGGTGTGGACGATCATCGGTGCGATTTTGTGGCATCATCATCTTGCACATCCTGGTGGCCGCGATCTGGCCGGGGAGGCCGGCAAAGGATGCCCGGGACAAGGAGATTTCCCGGTTCGGCGACTTCGTCGGTAGCGGGTTCATCTCGGCGGGCGCGGTCGCCGCGATGATCATGGCGATGCTCGAGTGGGACCTGTTCTGGATCGCAAATGTGATCTACCTCGGCTTCATGCTTTCGGCCGTCGTCGCGACGGTGGCGAAGGTCGTTGCCTACCGGGAGGGTTCCCGCGGTGGTGAAGCCGACGATGGTGACCAACAACATCCGGTCCCTGCGGTTTGCTCACGGCGAGTTGACGCAGGCGGAGTTGGCGGAGCGTGTCGGGTTGACCCGGCAGACGATCATTGCGATCGAGCAGGGCAAGTATTCGCCGACCCCTGGGTGGCGTTCCATATTGCACAGGTGTTCGGGGTTCCCCTGGACGATGTGTTCCAATACCCGGATGCCGAGGAGGCAAACAAGTGAAGGCGGTAGTTCAAGACAAGTACGGTTCGGCGGATGTGCTCGAGCTGCGTGACGTTGAGCGGCCGACCCCAAGCGAGGACGAGGTGCTCGTTCGGGTGAAGGCGGCTGGCGTGAACATGGCGGACTGGCACATGATGGCGGGCAAGCCCACAATCATGAGGCTGTTCGGTGTGGGCTTTCGTGCGCCGAAGCAGCGCATCCGTGGTTCGGATGTGGCGGGCGTCGTGGAGGAGGTCGGCTCCGAGGTGACGCAGTTCGTCCCGGGCGATGAGGTGTTCGGTTCGGCGCGCGGCGCATTCGCAGAGTTCGCGACGGCCCGGGTGAAGCGGTTGCTTCCGAAGCCCGAGGGTGTTTCGTTCGAGCAGGCGGCTGCGGTTTCGATGGTCGGGTATACGGCGCTGCAGGCGTTGCGCGCCGACGATGTCTCGCTCGATGCGCTCGGCGGTCAGCGCATCCTCGTGATCGGAGCGGCCGGCGGCGTCGGCAGTATGACGGTGCAGTTGGCGAAGCATTTTGGTGCGACGGTGACCGGCGTGTGCAGTACGGCGAAGGTCGCCCTGGTGCGCTCGCTGGGCGCGGATGACGTGATCGACTATGTGCACGGCACGTTGCAGGGCACTTATGACGTGATCGTGGACACCGCGGGTAATCGGTCGTTGGGGACGCTGCGGCGACGGTTGACCCCGAAGGGGCGTCTTGTGATTGTCGGCGGCGAGGGTGGTGGTTCGGTGCTGGGTGCGCTGAAGCGAAACTTGCGGGCCGCCGCGATGGGGCCTTTCACTGGTCAGAAGCTGATCGGCCTGATGGCGATGGAGTCTCCGGATGACCTGGCTATCATGCGCGACCTGCTCGCCTCCGGCGCGATCACTGCGCCCATCGAGCGCACGTTTTCTCTGGCCGAGGCGGCGGATGCGATTCGGCACCTCGAGGCGGGGCGCGCGATGGGGAAAGTGGTCGTGGTTCCTTGAGGCTCTCGGATGGGGTGGCGGTTGAGCAACATGGCCTTGCGCCAAGCCGACTTATCGCAGTGTTTCCACTCCCAGATTCTGGGCAACGCGTGCGAGCTGTTCGTCGAAGGTGGCGAGTGGAAGTGACTCCTGCTGGGCGACGGCTAACACACAGCAGTCGGGCATCCTAAGTCCTGTGGTGGCGCGTAGTTCGGCGAGGGTCAGCGGTTCGTTCGCACCGGGTTGATGTGCATCGACGCCGAGCGTCGTGAGGTCATTGAACAGTTGGGCGCCTCGCACGGTTCGGATTGCACCGACGAGCACTTCGGCGAGCGTGATTTGGTGCATCCGGAAGCCTGCGACGGCGTGCTCTTCGAGGAGTTGGGCAGCACGCGCGTGGTGTGGGTCGCTCGGACTGAGGAACGCGATGACGACGCTCGCGTCAAGGGCGATCATGCCAGCCAGTCAGCGCGCAGCGTTTCGAGATAGCCCGGGCCGTAGGCATCCGGGTAACTTCCTTGCCCCAGCGCTTGCCAATCGGATGTCGAGCGCGGCATCCTTCGCCAACGCTTCGCCCCCGGCAGTGATGGTGCGGACGATGAAGAGGCCGGGAGCGTGGTTCGTTCGGCCAGTGCTTCGCTGCTTCGTCGAGGGCGCGCGCAACATCGTTGGTCTCGGTGACCTGGTAGCGGCGCCGGGATGTAGGCATGAAGCAATGGTACCACCGCGCGTTTTGGTGGTACACCAGCACTCGGGAACTCACGGTTTCTCGGCGTCGGCGACGCGGTGTCTTTCACGGTTTCGTTGGAGCATTTCGTCGTGTTGTGTGTGCAGGCCAGGCATGTACACGGGCGCTCGTGTGGGCCCAAGACTGTCGCGGTACGTGGAAGGTGCTCGTATCCGATGTAGTCGCGAAAGCTGTATCGTGGCCCGCTGCTGAAGAAGCCTTTTCCGTTGGTGAGGTAGGTGCCAAGGCATTCATATTCGATCAGTTCGGGGGCTAACTCCAGGATCTCGTTGAGGTGGTCGAATTCGGCCTCATAGTCGCCGTGGAGTTCTGTGTCGAGGTGGGCAAGCGCGTAGTAGACGACAGGTCGGAGTTTGCTCTTGTTCAGCGCTTTTACAATCTGCGGGATGCGTTCCTCGATCGGGCTCGACGCGTCACCGCCCACTTTCGTCAGGTGGAGGTGGCGCAGATTCTCGTCCATGGCAATCACCCACGTGTTCGTTCGCCTCTTCGAACCATGTTTGGCGAAAAGTTTGGGTGCGAAGAGTTCCAACAGGTCGTACCCAGCTTCGATGATCATGGGGCGAGAATACGGAGGTTCATCCAGGAAAGAAGCAACGATCGCCTTAGCAGGGGATAGTGCCCGAGGCGGCGCCGCTGGGTGGGATGAGTGGGACATCCTTGGTGCGAAACGGAGGAGTTGGCCAATTAGGCAACTCCAACCCAGAGCCCATCTCGTGCTCGAGTCATCGCGACATACAACTCGCGTCGATCGAGATCGCGTCGCTCGGTTTCAACGACCTCCTGGTTGCCAGCTGACTTTTGCAGCAGCCTTGCGGGGGTGCGGACAACGAGCACTGCGAATTCGAGGCCCTTTGCGCGTTTGATCGTTCCCGATCTTCACCGTGTCAACTGGTTTTCCGTTGTAATTCTTCAAAGTCGATCCACTCAATGCCCGCGGCCGTCAGCAACGCACAAATATCCGTGACCGCATATGTGGTGTGGGTCAAAATCCCAATATCGCCCGGTCGGATGCCTGTGGAAATGAGTTTCTTCACATGCTCCACCAGCGAACTGTCGTGACGGGCTCGCGAGCTGAATCGATCAACGAGGGTTGTTTGGGGCCATGGCGCATAACTTCGACTGGAGTATCGCCGCGAGCAGCTGATCCCTCGATGTCGAAATACTCATCGCCCTCGACGAGGTGTGACGCGAATTTCAGGATTTCCGCAGTATTGCGATAGTTCCTCAGCACGACTCCGCGCCCTGCGATGGAAACCTGTGCTTCAGAGAGGCTGTATCCACCTGGGTAAATGGTCTGCTGTCCGTCCCCAACGAGATTGAGGCCATCAGGGCGATCCCCGACGATGGAGTGCAGCATTCGGATCATCGCGCACGTCATGTCCTGTGCTTCGTCCACGATGACCGCGCTATATCCTTCGAGCGGTTTTTTCAGGAGGCTCTGCTCGGCAAGAAGGATGATGTCGGCGAAATCCATGACGCCGAATTCTCGCAGTGCCTTGTCGTACGCCGTGTACAAGTCCCCACACGGCGATGCGATTCTCGGCGGTCAACCCACGCCTTCGACCAATACGGGGAAGCATGGCGTACTGCTCGAATCGGTTCAATCCCCTGCCCTTGATGACGCTCAACACCTCGTCTTTCCAGTAGGTCATGTCGTTGTCGATTCGACTGAGTTGATTCGCCTCGGCGAAGCGACTTCCAGGCATGCTCAAATGCTCGGTCGGCTTTGACGAATCGGGTTTTTGGGGACCCCACGAGCCTTGAGCACGTCGAGGGCGAATCCGAAAATCCCCTTGAACTCAACTCGGTCGGCAACCTCAGGTGTCATCCGATGCATTAGCGCGGAAAGTACATCGGGGAGTGTGCGAACGTAAGTGGTCACCAAGATCTTTCCTGGGCGAGTCCGCGCGATGTAAGCGGCTCGATGAAGTGCGACCACGGTTTTGCCGGTGCCCGCTGCTCCGCGTATTCGCGACGGGCCATTGAAGGACCGTCGCGCAAGTCGAGCTTGGTCGGGATGTAAGTAAGCCATCCAGTCTTCAATGGGTTTTGCGAGGATGTTGGCAAGCAGCGCCTCTTCGATTTCTTCGATGCTGATAAGTGCCTCTTGTCTTGTGATGGGGATGACCGGCTCGGGCATGGTGAGCTCTGTCGGCACATCGCGCATCGCATAGATCGGGAAGAGGTCTTCAACGGCGCTCAGCACGAGCGCGATTTTCTCATGCGGGATTCGATCGCCGCGCCCGAGCAATTGGCCGAGTGCTCCGTCGCCGCCGACGATGTCCACCCCGTTGATGCGTGCTTTCAGGCCGCGGCGGTTGGTGAAGACGGCGACGACGTGAACTTCGCCGGGTGCGATCCCAACTTCGGCAAGCACCTCTTCGGTGAGCTTTCCCCAAACCTGCGATGCCCGTCGAGGCGGTCTGTGACATCGTCTTGCCCTTGGTAGATGCGCCTGATTCGATCGTGACATCTGACCATGACTTTGCGTCGACAATGTAGATGCCGCTGGGGCCGACGAGCACAGTCGACTTGGGCTGTGGTGGAGTTCGGCCATTTCCGGTCCCGCGAAGTCGTGTAGCCCCGCTCGGCGAGAGGTTTCAGAGTGTCGGCAAGCCGCTTTTCGGATGCTGCGGCGGCGATAGCGGGTTGCGCCCCATTTGCCGCGCTGTTTTGGCAATGTATTCGGCTTGTTCTGCCTGCGCCTTGCTTTGCAGCCTCGCTGTTCGCAGAGTGACCTGCCGCCATGCTGATCCCCCGACCCCGCGGCTCCGGCTGACCGCGTTCCTCTCAGTCGGCTCGTTGCGCGCGACTCCGCTGTGGCCAGTTCGGGGGCAGGCGTTGAGGCACCAGATACGCTTTCACCATGACCTCTCCGGAGGTATGTGTCTGCTACCTCGTGCGGGAGACCGCGCAGGGCAGAGGTGCTGCTTGGCCGAAGAAAACTGGCTTCGGGCGGGGCAAGCTGGTCGGCGGAGGCGGGAAGCTCGAGATCGGTGAGTCCCCAACGGATGCCGCCGTGCGCAGGTTGCCGAAGAGATTGGGGTGGTCGTCGATGCTGACGCGCTAGAGCTAATTGGCGAAGATTGACCTGCCCGTTTTCCGCATCACCCGGAGTGGAGTCAGAAGTCGTGGGCGTTCGTGTGTCGTCGATGGGTGGGGGAGCCGAGGACATCCGTCGAACTCGAGCCCAGTGGCATCCGCTTGACGCCATTGCGCTCGACGAGATGTGGGATGACGCGAAGCATTGGCTGCTGCTCGCTGCGCGGGAGTAGTCGTCGCGACGTTTGCGTTTGCCGAGGATGGCGAAACCGTCGAGTCGACGGACTGGCTCCCGCGCTAAGCGAATCCCCACTGCGACCGGTGGTACTGCGCGTTCGCAACATCGAGCTTGTGATCTTTGCGGAACGTCAACTCGGCGAACGGGTTGAGGTCGCTCGTCTTCGCCACCGTGAGATCGTTGAGGATGACCATCCCGCCGATGTCGAGCTGGGTGTGGTGGTTCGGGCACAGACACAGGAGGTTGTTCAGCGCGTCAGCTCCCGGATGTGGTCGCCGAGCGGTCGGACGTGGGGACCTTCCGAGTAGTAACGGTCGCCAATCCCAGGTATCGACGATTGGCACACCTGGCAGTGGTGCCCGTAAAGGCCTTTCACGTCACGAGAGAGCTGGGCGTCCCGGATGCGGCGCGAGACAGTGCTGGTCGCAAACGCAGGCTCCGGAACCGGCTCTCCGCCGGTGTGGGTGCACATCGTCAGCGAGCAGCTTCGCATCGCGGCGGATGAGTTCTGGGCAGACCTGCTCGACGGTGTGTCACCTGATCGGGGCGCGCGTCCAGTATCCGGGATGCCGCGCTGCCTCTCTCGCTCGCCCTGCGCCGGCCCGCGAGTTTGGCCCGTGGCGGGAGGAGGACGCGAACCTAAGCGTTGAGGATGCGCGGGCACTGCTCACCGAGGTACTTGATCGATTAGTGGATCTGCCTCCAACGTCGTGCTGTGATTCGCGTCGAGTAAGCGTTCAATCCTCGTCGATCAAACGATCCTCCCGGTCAGGAAGCTCAGCGCCAATCTCATGTAGCCGGTTTTCGGCTAACCAGGCAAGTCTCTTGGCCTGAAGTAACAAGGTACGACGCATGCCACCGGAGACCTCACGTTCGAGATCATTTGAGATAACCGAGCAATAGATTGACGCGTCGTGCGATCCGTACGTCCGCGTGCTTGCGCTTCTCCCAGAGTTCTTCAGGAATAATTCGACCACGAACGGCTTGGGGAGACGGACCACTCCCTGTCCTAACCACCCCCTCATTTAGGACCGCGTGAAAGATACTGTCGCGTTCCAGCTCGCGGTAGACGGTGTACTCGTAAGGTTTCCAATAGCTTCCGCTTTTGGGCGGTACTCGCAGGCGAACCGGGTCTGTCTGGATTCTGAGCGGCTCCGACCGAGGGAACGCTCCATAGCTTCACGTCAGCAACCTCGAACGGATCGAGAATGAACTTCGCTACAGCGTCGGATCGCTGACCAGTCAAATGCCGGCCTACACGGTCCCGGAACGCAGCTGATGTTTGACCGACATAGATTGGCTCGCCGTCGTAATCAAAATAGGCGTAAATTCCGACCGCGTCCCCAATCGGTTGTCCGGGAGACTCAGGATCCACGGTGGACATGAGCTTGGCGAGCTCGGCCCGTATCATGCGCACCGAGCGAGGGGGTTGTTCCCTCTTAGACACCTTTGCCAAGTTCGGTCTCCATTCAAGTCGCGAAGAGCGCCCGGTGGGGCGGTCAGGGCATTTAAACTGGGATTAGCGGTACCTTCCCGACGGCTTCAAGATAACCCTAGGCTTTGACGAACCCTAGAGCTGGCATCAGTCGAGTTTAATTCGCCTCGGACGAGAGGCATAAGATACTCTTTGGCAAGCCACTCCACAACGGGGACGGCCACAGCATCTCCAAACCCAAATAGGGATTGATTCGTTCGAGCCGTTGTGAGGTGGTAGTTCTCGGCACCCATGAGGCGCGCATACTCAAGCGGGGTCATCCAGCGAACTTGTAGTCGTCGATTCCCCAGACGTACGACTGCTTGCCTTGACGAACCGCCTCGGGCCGTGCGCAAACAGCCGGCTATGTCATCGTGACGTACTTCCCAGACGGGGACACCATTGCGCGTTCGACGATATGCAGTCCTATATTTGACCCCCTTCGCGCGACGCAATTCGGAAACGCGCGCCCATTGAGTCGTCGACAAAGATTGGAGAAAGGCTTCTGTGCGCCCGACATCCCACCAGCGATCGTCTCCTAGCGGAAGGGCTTCGATGAGTTCACCTAGCCCGGAGGTTAGTGGTGCCGGTGGGGCGGGAATGGCTGCTCGATGTGTCACTAGACTCTCATCCCCGTAAACCCATTGCAGCCAGTCGGGTCGAAGTTCGGAGCTGAGCTCCGTGGTGTCCGCCGGCGGATCTTGCGCTCCAATGATGAACAGTCTCGGCCGCGACTGGGGAAGAAAGCGCCTTGCGTCAATGGACATTACATCCACCGAGTAATTGAGGCTGTTAAAGGCACGAATGGCTGCGGCGAGATCGTCGCCACCATGCGAAGTCGCCAAGCCAATCACGTTCTCCAGCACGACTACGCGAGGGCGACTACTATCGAGTTCTTCAAGAATGCGTATAAAGTGCCAAAACGTGCCAGATGCTGATCCATCGAGTCCTGCTCTAGATCCGGCTATTGACAAGTCGGTACAAGGCGACGAAGCCCATGCCAGTGCGGCGTTATCGGGTAGATCCACTGCTCTTATTTTGCCGATATCGCCCAGTGCAAATGCATGGTCTTCAGCTGCAGCATCGCCAAATTGACTCGAATACATCGACCACTTAGCGACTTCATAGTCGTTTGCCCAAGCAACTTTAAATCCCGCTCGCTCAAGACCCATACGAGCCAGCCCAATACCGGCGAAGAACTCGAGAACCTTCGGCCTTGCTGCATCCAGATTCGTAACCCTACCCATATTCAAGACACTACTTGGCGGCACTGATTTTCTACTTCTACCTCACCGGTGCTGTGTGTAAGCTCACGACATGCCAGAGCTGTCTCTCTCCTGGGCCTCCTCCGAACATGCGCGGCACTCGATGATGGGCAATCGTTCAAGTGATACAAAGCCGGAGCTCTTTGTCCGCCAGAGATTGCACGCAATGGGGTTGCGATACCGCACTAACGCACGGCCTGAGAAGGATCTCAGACGAACGGCTGATATCTTGTTCACCCGCGCCCGCGTCGTCGTACTGATTGATGGATGCTATTGGCACGGATGTCCCGATCATTGCCGAATGCCTGTGATGAACCGCGAATACTGGGAGGCAAAGATCGCGCGCAACCGCGAGCGTGACTGTCAAACGACTAAGGAACTGACCCGACGGGGTTGGAGAGTGCTTAGATTTTGGAGCCACGAAGATCCGGATGCTGTAGCGCGAAAGGTCTCGGCTGCCGTGCGGACGGATGCACCGTTGTAACCCGATGCTGGGCGTGACGGAAGTTCGACTTCGTCGGTGCTCCTCTCTAGAATAGGCAGCGTGACCTGCTTCCCTGCCCATCTCACGCAAGGGCGGGGGTGAACACGCGTTGAGGTCTCTGAGCGTAACTTTCAGCGGCTAACTCGAGGAGACAGGGGAAGATATATTGAGTCGCCCCAATAGTGTGATTGCTGGGAGTCTCCGTCCCCAGATCACAGCGATTGACCTATTTTGTGGGCGCCGGTGGGCTCTCCCGGGGAATGGTGGCCGCGGGCATTTCGGTCGTCGCGGGTATCGACCTTGATCCCGCATGCAGGTACCCATATGAGGCGAATCTGAAGGCGAAGTTTCTCCAAATGGATGTCGGCAATATCCAAGGCGAATACTTAGATACCTTGTGGACTCCTGGGGAGCACCGACTGCTCGCGGGATGTGCGCCGTGTCAGCCGTTTTCAAGTCATCGACGCGGCGCTGATACGCGTGGCGAGGACAATTGGGACCTGCTTTCGCACTTTGGGCGTCTGGTGGCCGCGACTGAGCCGGAATTTGTCACGATGGAAAACGTCACGCGTCTGGCTCGCATGTCGGTGTTCGAAGATTTCGTGACTCAGCTCGAGGGTCTCAATTACAGCGTCGACTTCGGAACACTCTACGGCCCGGAGTTTGGGCTTCCTCAGGAGCGCCGTCGCCTGGTCCTAATGGCGTCCCGCGTCGGCTCTATCAGCCTGCCGAGAGGTAACAAGGACAAGAGGAACTTCAAGACGGTCGCGCAGACAATTGGGTCGCTGCCTCGATTAGGGCATGGTGAGGTAGATCCGAACGATCCCCTTCATAGGGCACGTCGATTGACCCCTACGAATCTCTCTCGAATGAAGGCTTCGCTACCTGGAGGAACCTGGCATGACTGGCCGGAGCATCTACTTTCGCCGTGCCATAAGAAGGCGAGCGGGGCGAGTTTCCAGGCTTTCTACGGGCGGATGAGGGGAGATGCTCCTTCGCCGACGATCACGACGCAGGCATACAATTTCGGCACGGGACGGTTTGGTCATCCCGAACAAGATCGCAGTTTGACTCTTCGGGAAGCTGCGATGCTGCAGGGATTTCCTCGGGATTACGCTTTCGTGCCGGCGGGTGAACGACCGTCGATGCAGGCAGTCGGCCGATTGATCGGGAATGCGGTCCCGCCGGCATTTGGTGCTGCCGTGGGGCGGCAGTTCATGTCGGCGCTTGCAGGCAAGGAGTTGGATTCGGTCGAAGTCGGCGCTCGATAGCAAACGAGAGGTTTGACGTGGCAAAGCAGTACGAACTGACGGTTGACGCTCGGATCCTTGAACTCTTGGGGCCGAACCTTTACACGAACATCTACTATGTCCTCGCTGAGCTGATCGCAAACGCCTACGATGCGGACGCCAAAAATGTTTATGTAGTCGAGGAATCCAATGCTATTCGAGTTGAGGATGACGGGCGCGGGATGTCATATGCAGCAGGTGATGTAACCAAATTCTTAAACGTGGCAGGGGTATCCCGTACTACGGAAGAGGAAGCAGTTACGCCGTCTGGGCGAAGGAAGATGGGTCGCAAGGGTGTAGGCAAACTGGCAGCGCTCTCGGTCTCTGAAAGTGTCGACGTTCTGACCACGGCTGACGGTGAGAAGTCAGGTTTCGTTCTGACGCGGCATCCTCCTGAAGATCGCCTGCTTCAGGCGATCCCCGATGACGACATCACATTCTCATATGCGACGGATCGAGGTACCGCAATTGTGATGCAAAGCCCTGAGTATGGGCTTCACAAGACCATGGCCGCTGTGAAACGGAATCTGCTCAAGCTGTTCCCTGTGGTTAGCTCCGACTTCCGAATCCACGTGATTCGCGGAACTGAGACAGCGGTCATCGATGACTTCGATAGCAGTGTGATGAGTTTGATGAGCACGCTCATCACTCTTGGTGCTGAGTTCTCGGGCTTGGCTGCGCTCGTCCCTGACAGTTACCCAGACCGTCGTAGCGATCTTGTGGACGTTCGCGATCCATTCGTTATGCCCATATCGATGATGAATGTCAGTGGCGCGGAACGCGAGTACGAACTCAAGATCGTGGGTTGGATTGGAACGTACAAGAGTACGAGAGAACTCAAGGCCGAACGGACAGACTTCCCTGACAACTTCATCTCTCTCTTCGCGAACGGGAAGCTCGGCGAGTTTAACATTCTTCCTGCAGTTGGCCAGAACCGCCTGAGTGAGGTGTACGTCGTGGGCCAATTGCATGTTGATCTCTTTGAGTTGACCGAGCTTCCTGACATGGCGCTCAGTAATAGGCAAGGGTACAAGTCAGATGACCCCAGGTACGAAGTGGTTCTCAATTTCGTGCGTGAATTGCTCGCAGATGTGCGTCGGCGGCGTGACATCTTCGCGGACCTTCAGAACGCCGCGAAGAAGAAGCAGAAGGAAGAGGAGCAACTTGCCAACGAAGAGCGTCTTCGCGCATCAGTTGACGTCTACCGGAAGAAGGTCACCGAGTCGGCTTCGGAGGCGCTTGAGCTTCTCGGGGTTGACGGTACCTCCAGGGACATCCGAGATGCCATTGGGAAGGCGTTGAGTGAGCACAGTCCTGATCTGGGGTTGAAGGCGCTCGTTGACACCCAGAAAAAGAAGGTACTTATTAGTCATTCCGGTGCGGACAAGGCGCTTGCGGATGTTATCTATCAGATGCTGCTCTACAACAACATTTCCGCGGACGAAATCATCTACACAAGTAGTGAGGACCAAGACTCGCGGATTCCACACGGGCAGGAGGTCTGGGAGTATCTGCGGGAATTCTTCGTGGACAGCTACTCCACCGAGAAAGTGCTCGTGCTATTCGTGACCAGCAAGAAGGCGGAAACCTCTTGGGGTGCGGTTCTTGAGGTCGGTGCGGCCTGGATCACGAAGAAAGGTCATGAGATCTTCAATATTTCTCCCTACACACCAAAGCACCCGCTTGATGTCCACATGCAGTGGCAGACAACGAACCGCGACGAGAGGACGAAATCGCTGTCGATGGACCAAGGAAACGCCGATGTCCTGTGCCAGAAGGTCGAGGCGGTGTGCGATGAGTTGGGTTACCCTAAACACTCTCGGGCGGCCAACATCAAGTATCTTGGAACCCTCGTCACGGTGAGCGCATCCTGACGAGGTCGGGTCTGGACTGAATAGTTCTGCTTCGGGTCTTCCTGTGTGCTTCAATCGTGTTCTCGGTTTAGTTCGACGAATCCGGGTAGACGATCGCGTGAATGGCTCTCACGTTCCGCATCTCTCGCCTTTGCTTGGACCTACAGATAAGTGGTCAAACCCGAGGTGTCACAGTACTGCGAAGGCTATAACGTCTACTAGTCAGGGCAGCGGCCGGAATGTGGCTGTCGATATTCGTCACCTTTTCACAATCCGCCTCACCACATACCCCGCATCCCGCCCCACCCCGCCGAGCAGCGCTGAGGTCAGCGCGTACTGGAACGGCATCCCGACGAAGAACAGCCCGGGCATGCTCTCGACCGCACCGCGGCAGGTGACGGGCAGGCCGTACTCGTCGAGGGGGAGGCCGGCGATCCAGTCGAGACCGGGGCGGTATCCGGTCGCCCAGATCACGGTGGCGGGTCTGGGCACGGCGGCGCCGTCCGCGATCGGCCGGCCATCCGTCACCCGGCTGATGCGCGGCAGTCCCTGCACGCCAAGTAAAGGTCGCCCGCGATTGACTACCGCGCACGGCTGGAGCGGACGCTGAGCTGAGTGCGCCGCTTACCACACCGGCTGATGGGCAGCTCGCTCACGGATTCTCAAGCGGCAGCAACCGCAAGGCGTCTAGCCGCAATCCGCTCCGCCACATATTCAGCATCCCGCCCCACCCCGCCGAGCAACTGCGAGGTGAGCCCGAACTGGAACGGCATCCCGAC
>JAHBST010000059.1 GCA_019638975.1 Cryobacterium sp. | reverse complement strand
TCGATTGCGGTTGCGCGAAAGGGCTGTCGCCCGGATGCACAGCGGGGTACGGGAACGCGGCGGAAATCACGCTCGAAAGCCCCAGGCCGACGAGCAAGGTGCAAAGCGAAACCCCGAGAAGTGAGGGCACGACATCCGCCGAATCGAATCCCCACGCGCTCAACGGCGTGCCGACAGCGATGACGATGATCCCGAGCGCGAGCGGCGGAATAAGCCGACCGACGCGATCGGCGACTCCGTTCGTGTTCGTTGCGACGTGAAGCCACACGGCGGTGTTGTCGAACGCGACGTCATTGTGCACGGTGCTCCACGCGAGGAAGAAGCACATTACGGGAACGGGCAGCAGCACGAGAAAATGCAACGGGACGCCCGCGATCACGAGTGCGGCCACCATGACGGCGGGGACGATCGGCACGATCACGAGTGCCGACCGATATCGCACATCCCTGCCCCAATAGCTGAGGCTCCGCGCGGCGATGACGCCGACCGGAGTGGCCGGCAATCGCGCAAACCATCCGAGCCCCGTGTACGCGCGCGCGCGAGAAACCCGCTCCGGGGTGACGAGCATGATCGCGATGAGCCCGCGCCACGTGAACGCCAGTACGATCACGAAGCCGACGGCGATCGCCGCGGCGCCCCACGCGGAGCCGATGTCGCCGGATGCCGCAAAAGCGGGCGCGGCCCACACCGCTCCGAGTGGAGTCCAGCTCGCGACATCCGCGATCAAGTGGAGGACGGCGAGCCCGCGTTTCTCCCAATCGACAGTGACCATCGCCGCAATAAGCGGTGAAAGGGCGCTGAGGACCACGAGAGCAATGAGACCCGTCGCTTCGCGAGCGCGACGGGTCGCCAGCAGAAGCGTCGCGATCGTCGTCGTTACGCGCGAGCCGAGAATGCACGTGATAACGAGAAGGACCGCGGAAACGGCAGCGAACGCGATTCCCGGACCACTCCGACTCCACGTCACAATTTGGGCGACGGCGACGATCGCGACGACGAGCGCCGGTACTCCCACGAATGCTGCGGCGGCGAGGCCGACGGCGAGTCGCGTGTTCGGGATGCCGAGAAGCGAGAACTTGCGAGGGTCGATCGTGTCATCCGCACCGAACACGAGTGGCACAACGAGGAAACCGAGCACGACGAGCGATCCCGCCACAATCACGATGCTGCTCGCGAGTTCCACGTCCGCAAATCTCAGTCCCACGAGGGCCGCAACCGAAACGAATGCCGCTCCGAGCCCGTACATCAGGCCGACGATGAGTCCGAAAACCTGCCACGGACTGCGTCGGAACAGGTTGCCGAGCAATCGCAGCTTCAGTCCGAGAAACTGTGCAACCACTCCATGCCTTCCACGCTCGTGTGGCCGCCCGCGAGTTCGACGAACTTCTCTTCGAGTGTTCCGTCGCCGCGCACATGGTGAACGCTCCCGGTTGCCAGAACAGCGCCGTCGACGATGATCGCGACCGAGTCGCACACGCGCTCGATGAGGTCCATGCTGTGACTCGACAGCACGACCGTGCCTCCCGCCGCGACGTACTTCTTCAACACTTCGATGACGTTCGTGGCGGATACCGGATCGACGGACTCGAACGGCTCGTCGAGGACGAGCATGCGCGGCGAGTGAATGAGCGCGGCGGCGAGCGAGAGCTTTTTCGTCATGCCTGCCGAGTAATCGGCGACGAGGCGGCTCAACGCATCCTCGAGGCCGAAGGACGACGCGAGCTGCGCCATCCGTTCCCGCACGGTAGCAGCGGGGAGCCCTCGCAAAACGCCGACGTAGAAGAGAAGCTGACTACCCGTGAGCCGGTCGAACAAGCGCAAGCGGTCGGGCAGTACACCCATTTGGCGCTTCGCCGCCGCAGGATCCTGCCAAACGTTGGAACCGTGGACGATCACCGTGCCGGTATCGGGCCGCAGAAGTCCTGTGATCATGGAGAGAGTCGTCGTCTTGCCCGCGCCGTTCGGACCGACGATGCCGAAAATCGTTCCCGCGCTCACGCTCAGGTCGATTCCCGCGACAGCGGTCGTGTCGCCGAAGTGCTTCGCGAGCCCCGTCACCTGGAGAATCTTCTCTCTCGTGTCCGGCGCTTCCTTGCGCGGCGACGTCGCGGCGCGGCGCTTGGGTGTTGCCGCGGCCTTGGGCGCGGCGGTCGGCTTCGGTGCGGGCACCGGTTTCGGTGCGGCTGCTTGTTTCGGGGCGGACGCTTGTTTCGGGGCGGACGCTTGTTTCGGGGCGGGCGCTTGTTTCGGTGCGGATGCCGGTTTCGGTGCGGATGCCGGTTTCGAAGCGGCCGTGGGTTTCGGTGCCGCCGCCGGCTTCTTCGCCGCAGGGGTCGAAGCACTCTTGGCCGCCTGCTGCGCGGCATCCGCTTCACGCGCGTCTTTGTCGGTTTGCGCTTCGAGCTTGTCGATCAGCACGTCGAACTTGGCGAGGATGTTCTCGGCTGTGTCCACGGACTCCACCGTATCAATGAGATCGACCCTCAAAGCACGCACGACATATCATCACGAATTGGCTACAAGGCCGAATTTCCCAGCATTTAGCGCGGGTTTGCCGGATAAGGTGGCTCCAGCACGACGAAGTGTCAACAAATTTGGCGCGCCGAAAGCATCACTACTCGGCGCGGTGATCAACGACACTCAAGGAGCACCACATGACCACCCAGATCGTCATCCTCGCCGCCGGCATGGGCAGCAGGCTGGGACGTTCACTTCCGAAGCCGCTCACCGAGTTGAGCGATGGCCGGACCATCATGCAGCAGCAATTCGACAACATCCACCACGCTTTCGGAACGAACGCGAAAGTCACGATCGTCGTCGGTTACAAACTTGAGCACGTCATCGAGGCTTTCCCCGATGCATCCTTCGTCTACAACGAGCAGTACGACCAGACCAACACGTCCAAGAGCCTCTTGCGCGCGCTGCGCACCTCGAACCCCGGCGGCGTGCTGTGGATGAACGGCGACGTCGTCTTCGACCCCGAAGCCCTCGAGCGGGCTGCGCTCCTCGTCGCGCGCGACCAGTCCTTCGTTTCGGTCAACACCGCCAAGGTTTCGGATGAAGAGGTCAAGTACACGACGGATGCGCAAGGCTACATTCGCGAACTCTCGAAGAGCGTCAAAAACGCGCTCGGCGAGGCCGTCGGGATCAACTACGTTTCGCGGGACGGAAAAGCTGCACTTGTTCGCCAGCTCAATCGCGTCAACGATCAGGACTACTTCGAGCGCGGGCTCGAGCTTGCCATCGAAGAAGACGGCCTTCGCGTCGAGCCGCTCGACATTTCCGACCTTTACGCCGTCGAAATCGACTTCGCGGAAGACCTGGAACGCGCGAACCTCTTCGTCTAACGCCCGCGAGCAATAACATAGGGGGCGTGTCCGCCCCAGTAGCCCAGCGCCCCGTCTGGTCGCCATTCGACCGTTATCGGCATTCGCTGTGGCTACTGACCATCCGCGACTTGCGCGTGCGCTACTCCACTTCCGTGCTCGGATACCTCTGGTCGATCCTCGACCCGCTCGTCATGGCGGCGATCTACTGGTTCGTGTTCACGCAAGTGTTCGACCGAACGGTCGGAGCGCAACCCTACATCGTGTTCCTGCTTTCAGCGCTCCTTCCGTGGATGTGGTTCAACGGGGCGGTCGGCGATTGCACACGGGCGTTCCTGCGCGAGGCGCGACTCATCCGTTCGACAAAGATTCCGCGCACCATCTGGGTCAACCGCCTTGTGCTCTCGAAAGGGATCGAGTTCGTCGCGAGCATTCCCGTTCTGGCCATCTTCGCGATCTTCTCCGGCGCCCAATTGCACTGGCAAGTGGTGTTCTTCCCGCTCGCGATCCTCCTGCAGACCTTGCTTCTCGTGGGCGTCGGTTTGATCGTCGCCCCGCTCGTGGTGTTCTTCCGCGACCTCGAGCGGGCCATCAAACTGGTCTTGCGGTTTCTGTTCTATGCGAGCCCGATCATTTACGGTCTCAGGGACTTGCCGCACGGTCTCGACAAGCTTGCGGCCTTCAATCCTCTCGCGGGCGTCTTCGCGCTGTATCGCAGTGCGTTCTTCCCGGAGCAACTCGATTGGTACGCGGTCATTGTCGGTACCGGTGTGAGCCTCGTGATGCTCGCGATCGGAATCATCGTGTTCCGTCGCACGGAGCGTTCCGTGTTGAAGGAGATCTGATGGCAGGCGCCGCCGCAGCACGACCGAGCGCGATGGAAGTCGACGGTGTCGGCATCCGATTCCGCCGAAACCGGCGCTCCCGCCGCAACTTCAAGGACCTGTTCGCGGGTCGCAATCGTCGCACTCGCGCGAGCGAATTCTGGGCGCTTCGCAATGTCTCGTTCTCGGTCGCGGAAGGCGAAGCGATCGGAGTTGTCGGCCGCAACGGCCAGGGCAAGTCGACCTTGCTCAAACTCGTGACGGGTGTGCTGCTCCCGGATGAGGGCACCGTGCACGTCCATGCGGGGGTCGCTCCCCTCATCGAGATCACGGGCGGCTTCGTGGAGGATCTCACGGTGCGGGACAACGTGAACCTCATGGCCGGCCTCCACGGCATGAAGCGGGAGGAAATCGCGGCGCGATTCGACGAGATCATCGACTTCGCCGAGATCGGCGACTTCCTCGACACTCCGTACAAGCACCTCTCCAGCGGAATGAAGGTGCGGCTCGCATTCTCGGTGATCTCGCGGCTCGAAGAGCCGATCCTGCTCGTCGACGAAGTGCTCGCGGTCGGCGACAAGGCGTTCCGCGAGAAGTGCTACCGCCGCATCGAGGATCTTCTCGCCGGCGGGCGCACCCTGTTCTTCGTCTCCCACAATGAGCGGGATCTCAAGCGGTTCTGCACGCGCGGGCTCTACCTGGATGGCGGTTCGCTCGTGCTGGACGCCCCGATCGCCGAGGTGCTCGACCGCTACAACGCCGACTACGGGCTCGTGACGCAATAGCGCGCTGGAGCTTGGAGTGTAAGCCATTCGAGACGGTACCGCGAAAGGCGCACACGGAATCGTCGAACTCTTCTGCCTATGATTAACGTCCCAACCGGGGAGGTAACCACGTGAAGGCGATCGCAGCTGTCAGCATCGAGCCGACACAAGCGACCCAGCATCCGATGGCCGTCAAGGGTTTCGATCGGCTGCTGACGACCCAGCGTCCCGTCGTGCTCGCGCACATCCGCGGGATTCGGAAGCGGCATCCGGAGGCGGGACCCGCGCGCATCATCCAAATCCTCGAACGGCGCTACCTCGCGGCAGTGACGACTGGAGGCGCCGGTGTGGGTGCCGCCGCGGTGATTCCCGGCGTCGGCACGGGCATCAGCCTCGTCCTCACGGGAGTCGAAACTGCGGGCTTCCTGGAAACAACCGCGCTGTTCGCGCAATCCGTGACCGAAATTCACGGCATTGCGGTGAACGACCCGGATCGCGCACGCACCATTGTCATGGCCATGATGCTCGGCACTTCCGGGGCCGATCTCGTGCGAAATCTCGCGGCTCAAGCAACCGGCAAGGGCGTACCGCAGACGAAATTCTGGGGAGACATCATCGGCAGGAACGTGCCGCAAGCGTTCGTCGGGCAAATCGCCGAGCGGATGCAAAAGGCCTTTGTGCGGCGATTCGCGCGCAACACGGCGACGGGAGCCGTCGGACGCCTCTTGCCTTTCGGGATCGGCGCGGTCGTCGGCGGGACCGCGAACAACATGCTGGGGCGCAAAGTCGTGAGCAGTTCGAGACTCGCCTTCGGGCCGCCACCGGATGTGTTCTCAGCGAATCTCGAGCCGCGCGCGAAAGCGGTGAAGGTGCGCTCGAAGACCGAGAAAGACGCCGGCACCGTCAGCGGCGGCTAAGCGTCCTCCGTCGAAGGGTCTTCTTCGTCGTCGCCCTCGCCGTCGAACGGGTCGGACTCGCGAACGGGCCGATCACCCTCGTGGATCTTCGCTTGCCGTTCCCACTCCTCGACGAGCGTGGTGACCGCGGCCTCAAATCGTCTCGTCGCCTCGCCGTGCCGCGTGTCGCCGAAGTGCCGCGTGACCCAGAATTCGAGTCGCTTTTGGGCTTCGGGGCTGTTCTGCACGCGATCGGCGATGGCAACGATGTCGGCGGCATCCGCGGCATCCAGCCATTCGGCGTCGCCCAGATAGCCGTCCGAATCGATTTCCGCGGACGGGTTCACGGGGCGAGCGATGATGAGCGGCTTGCCTACGGCGAGGCGGTCGTAAACCATCGCCGAGACATCGGTGATCGCGACGTCCGCGGCGGCAAGCTGCCAACCCATCGCCGGTCCGTCATCGTAAACGTGGCGGGCACGCGGATCTCGATTGTTGGCCGCGGAGATCGCGCTGATGATCGACTCGTTGGCGCGCTTGTAATCCTCATCCACCACACCGCTGCGGGGATGTGGACGATAGATCACGCGGTGCTTTCCGGTCGCAAGGAGCGCTTTCACGAGAGCGACACCGTGCGAGGCGATCGAGCCGTATGCGGCGGCCTCCCGATCGCCCTCCCACGTCGGCGCATACAGCACGACCGTGCGATCATCGGGCGTATACGGCAGCTCTCCGGCGAAATGGTCTGCCTGGGGGCGACCGATCATGATCGTCCGATTCTCCACATCGAAGCCCCACAACTTGCGCCGCAGCCGATCACGCGCGGCCTGCCCCGCGACGAGGCTGTAGTCGTATGCCTTGAACTGGTTCGTCGTCATGTACATCTTGTCGCTCTCGCCGTGGTTGACGAAAACGTGCCACATCCGGCCGTACCGGAACATCTGGAAGTTCTTCGTGTTCTGATTCACGTAGAACACGATGCGCAACGCCTGGTCATTGACGAATTGCTCGAGGTCGACGACCTTCCGCAAATAGACGACAGGGACCGGCGACTCGTCGAGCATCACGAGCGTCGCACTCGGCGAGCGGGTGATGATCGCGACCGGCCACTTCGCATTCAGACCGGCGAGCGGCGCGTACCACTGCCGGATTTGGTACAAATTGACTTTCGTGTCCGCGAAATACACGGCGATGTGGATGCTCCCGGGGTCGGGCTGAGGCACCGTCTCCAAGCGTCGAGCGAGTTCGCGACGGTTTCGACGGGAGCGGATGAGATTGCGAATGATGCGCCTCGCGGACTTCACATCGTTCAGGATGGCCACAGGCCGATTAAACCAGTGCCGGATGCGCGCGCCCGACCGCACCCCGGTACCGTTACCCAGCCGATACTGGACGCACGCGCGCTGGTAGGCTCGCCAGACAGACCGCCACGACGAAAAGGTGCGACCGCACGGTGCCCAGTTTTACGTTCGCTCGAGGGAATGCGACGAAGCTTCTCTCCGCTCCGCTCTATCTTTTCGGTCGGTGGGCAAGTGTGTTCGTGCGTCGCGACGACGACTTGTGGGTCTTCGCGTGCGGTTCCGGCATCGGCGAAGGGGCGCTCGAGTTGTATCGATTCGCGAGCGCGGCGAAATCCCCGCGTCGACTCGTGTGGCTCGCGCGCAATCGTGGTGAACTCGCCGAGGCTCGGCGCGAGGGCCTGACGGCCGCGTTGCGATCCAGCTGGCGCGGATTTCGGTTGACGCTGCGCGCACGCGTCCTTGTCGTGACTCACGGTCTGGGCGACGCGAACCGGTATGGAACGAGCGGGGCATTCATCGTTCAGTTGTGGCACGGCATCCCGCTCAAGAGGATTCAACTGGACTCCCCCGCGACCTTCCGCGGAACCGCCCCGCGGATGCTGCGTGCCCTCTACCGCCGGAACTCGGCCGCAATCGGCCTCGTGCCCGCCGCGTCGGAAACCTCGGCCGCACGGCTTCGCAGCGCGTTCGGACTGCCGGCCGAACGCGTGGTCGTCACGGGCGACCCCCGGGACGACGCCGTGCTGCGTGATGCGCGTGCCGCGCGCAGGTTACTGAGTGCGCGAGTGGGAAGGCTGGGATCGGATCGAATAGTCCTCTTCGCACCCACGTGGCGCGATGGCGAACCCGATCCGGTTGTTCCGTCGCCCGTCGAGTGGGCCGCGATCGCAAAATTCCTCGAAGCGACGAAGAGCGTTCTCATCGTGAGGCCGCACCCGCACGGCGTGGGCGACTATCGCGCAGGGGCCGAAGCATCCAAACGAATCCGAATCCTCCCCGCGAACGTCCAAAACGATGTCAACCCCGTTCTGCCCGCCGTCGACATGCTCGTGACCGACTATTCGTCGATCGCCTTCGACTTCGCCCTTCTCGGTCGCCCGATCGCGTTTCTCGCGCCGGATGTCGCCCGATACACGGCAACCCGCGGGCTTTATGAGCCGTACCGCGACTTCAGCGGCGGCAGCGAGGTCGCGACGTGGGCCGAATTGCTGCAAACGCTCGAGGAGCCTGCCACTCTCGACCGGCTCGCACGTCATGCCCAGGTGCTCGCGTCGACCCACCACGCATACCGCGACGGTCGCAACACTGAAAGAGTGTACGCAGAACTCCTCACCCGACTCGGAGGACAGGCATGACTTCGGCACCGACGCCGCACTCGATCACGATCGACGCGTTCTCGCTCGCCGCCGGCCCTGCGCTCGAGATCCGAGGGAGCGGCGTTGCACCCGAATCGCTCACTCTCGTGGGAGCGCGATTGCGGTTGCCGGGCACGATCGTTTCGGGAAACTCCGGCTGGGTCGGGACCGTGCCGCTTCTCGCTCGCCGATGGGGCGGACCGCCGCTTCCGCCGCCATCCGGTAGTTATCGAGTGAGTGTCGGCGACCGCCCGCACGACAGCGTGCACGCTCTCGACGCGCAACTCCCGGACACGCAACTGGTACCGGGCATGTTTCGGGTCGCGTTCCGCGTCGACGACGATCGCGTGGCGGTCGTGTTCACGGCGCCGCTGGACGACGACGAACACGGCGCCGCGAACCAGTCGCGATTGGAGTCGGAATACCGCTCAGCACATCCGGAACCGCTCGATGCCGTCTTCTTTGAGAGCTTTTACGGCCAGAACGCGTCGTGCAACCCTCTCGCGCTCGACCGCGCGATTGCCGCAGCGCGCCCGGACACGACACGGTATTGGGGGGTCGCGGATGCCTCGGTCGACGTCCCGCACGGCGCCGTGCGTCTCATCGAGGGAACCGCGGAGTGGTGGCGAGTCAGGTCCGCTGCGCGGCTCATCATCATCAACGACTGGCTGCGAAACCGATACCGGTCACGGCGTCACCAAACCGTGCTGCAGACCTGGCACGGGACAATGCTCAAGAAACTCGCACTGTCTCGCCGCAGGCTGGGAATCCGGCCCGCACTTGCGACCCTTCGCGAGCGGTCTCGCTGGGACGTGTTGCTGGCACAAAACGGCTTCGCCCGCGGCGTGTTTCGCCGTGCGTACGCATATCGCGGCCCCATTTGGGAGGAGGGGTATCCGCGCGACGACATCCTCGTCACAGGAGACCGCTCGGCGGTGCGGGCCAGACTGGGGATTCCGGATGACGCCCGTGTGCTCTTGTACGCTCCCACGTGGCGCGATGACCGTCCCGATCATGTCGACCACCTCAACGTCGCCGAGTTCACTGCGACGCTTGGCCCCGAATACGTCACCCTCATCCGCGGCCACTCCCGCACGCTGCAGCCGGGGCACGACGTCGAGGCGGGCGGCGTCATCGACGTCACGAGCTACCCGGATGTCTCTGAGCTGTTTCTCGCCGCGGATGCCCTCATCACCGACTATTCCAGCGTCATGTTCGATTTCAGTGTCACGGGTAAACCGATCTACTTCTACACCCCGGACCTCGACCGATACCGCGAAGTTCTGCGCGGGTTCTACTTCGACCTCCTGCCCGTCGCGCCGGGACCGGTCGTGAACGATGCGGACGAATTGGTGTCGCTCGTGACGAGACCGGAGGCCGTGCAGAAGGAGTACGCTGCGAAGTACGCGGCCTGGCGTGAACGGTTCAACCCTCGCGACGATGGGCGCGCCGCCGAGCGCGTCGTCGCTCGGCTCATCCGGGAGGGAATGCTCTGACAATGCGCCGCCGCGTCGGAAGCCTCACGGGTTCGGCAATTCTTGCATCAGGTCTGATCGCCCTAATGCTTTCGGGTTGCGCCGACGATAGCGCCCTCGTCACTCAAGCGACGTCGACCGGTCACATTCTCATGACGGATGCGCGCCATGTCGAGGCCGTGCCCGGCAACGACATCGAGGGCACGCTCGTTCTCGTCGGCGACTGTTTCGGCTTGCACACGAGCGCGGGCGATTTTGCCGCAGTCTTTCCCCAGGGTTCTGGACTCATCGAAGACACCGATCAGGTCGAGATTCCCGGATGGGGAACCCTGGGCCTCGACAACCATTATCAGGGCGGCGGTGGCGTTCTGGCATCCTCGACTCTCAGCTATCACGACGACATTCCCACCGCGTGCCGCGGCAGCCGAATCGTCGTTCTGGACCCCATCCGCTGACCTGCTCCGCAATCGGAGATTCGGCATCCGCGAAGTATCGTGGAGTCATGTCCACTCGCCGCGAGACCGCCGACTTCGTCCTCGACCAACTGGATCCGCTTCCCGTGCACGTGCGATCGATGTTCGGAGAATTCGCGCTGTATTGCGACGACAAGACGGTCGCGTTCATTTGCGACGACACGGTATTCATGAAGCCGACCGCCGTCGCGGAAGAAATGCTCGGCCCGGAAACGATGGCTCCCGCGTATCCGGGCTCGAAGCTCTATTACGCGGTGCCCGGTGACCGACTTGAGAATCGCGAATGGCTGCAAAAACTCGTGCAAAGCACCGCCGACATCCTGCCGCTGCCGAAGCCGAAGAAGCCCAGAACCGCGAAGAACTCCGTCACGCCGACGACGTAACGCGAACAGTTTCCTGTCGGAGTGCCGACGATCCCTCAAGCGCCCGTTCGCGAGGTGTCGTTCGTGTTCCCGGCTCCGCGGATCACGCCGAGCAGGAAGCCGCTGCCCCAACTGATGTGCATGCTCGGCAGCACGATGAGGAAGAGCCAGCGGTGCCGCCACGGTTTCACCGCGTCTTGCGTCAGAGTGACCCAGAGAACAACGACGAAGTAGAGGATGGGCGCCAAATACACTGCGCTCGCCAACAAACCCAGTCGACCGTGCAGGATGCCGGTCAATTGCAGGATGCCAATGACCACGCTCCCGATGAGCGACAGCACGAGCAGCGGCGGCGCGTAGAAGCGCCACGGGTTTCGGCCGCGAATTCGACGCACGAGCTCTGCGCGCCACACGCCGGTGGCGAAAAACTGGCGGACCAGCTTCGGCCAGTTTTCGCGGGGCCAATAGGTGACCTTCAAGTTCGGATCGAACCAGACGACGCCACCGCCATCACGAATTCGAAGATTCAATTCCCAGTCCTCGCCGCGGCGAATCGTTTCGTCGAACAGCCCGGCCCTTTCCAGCGCTTCACGGCGAAATACCCCAAGATATGCGGATTCGGCGGGACCCTCTTTCGCTCCGCCGTGATACCTCGCCCCGCCCAGTCCGAATGGGCTGTTGTAGGCACGAGCGACGGAAGACTGGAACGGGGTTGCTCCCCGCGCGAACATGACACCGCCGACATTGGCCGCGCCCGTTCGCTCCAAAGTGGCGACAGCCTCCGCCGTGTATCCGGATTCCAGTTCGGAGTGGGCATCCACTCGAACCACGATCGAGAATGTGGTCGCACGGATGGCCAGATTCAACGCTGCGGGGATGTCCGCACTCGGGTTGTCGACGGTGCGGATGCGCGGCTCGCCTTTCGCCAATCGCCGAACGAGTTCGGTGGTTCCATCGGTCGAGGGACCGAGCGCAATGACGAGTTCTTTCTCGCCCGGATAGTCCTGGTCGAGCACGGTCGCGATTGCCGCCGCGACGTAGTCGACCTCGTTGAGGACGGGCATAACGAAAGAGACCCCCGGCACGGGGGTCTCCTCGTTGTCCATACAGCAACTATGGCATCACTTGAGTTCTCCGAGTGTCACCGTCACTGTCGTCGACTGGCCGCCCCGAACATACGTGACGGTCGCTTGCGAACCGGCTTCGGCCGCTCGCACCTGCGCAGTGAGGTCGGTGCTGCTCGTGATGGGGAGTCCGTTGAAGCCCGTGACGATGTCGCCCTTGCGGATGCCGGCCTTTTGCGCGGCACCGCCATCCGTCACCGACTGCACGCTCGCGCCGACTACCGTCTTGTCGGTGATGGCACTGTCGCCCATCACATCCATGACGGTTGCGCCGAGGAGCCCGTGAGTGGCTTTGCCGCCGTTGATGATGTCGAACGCGACACGCTTGGCGAGGTTGGACGGGATCGCGAATCCGACGCCGATGCTTCCGGATTGCCCTTCCGTCGTTGATCCGGTGCCGGCGATTGCGACGTTGATGCCGATCACTTTGCCGTCCAGATCGAGGAGCGCTCCACCCGAGTTGCCGGGGTTGATGGCGGCATCCGTCTGAATTACCGGCAGGAAGATGTTCGCCTGCTGCGCCGCGGATTGGGGGGCTTGCTGCTGGCCGTTGTTGCCCTGGCCGTTGTCGCCCGGACCGGGGAACTCCCAGAAGTTGAACGGACCCGATCCGTTGTTGTCATTGGGCGTCTGGCCCGTGCCATCCTGCGGAGCAGCCGACGAGGAGACCGTGATGCTCCGGTTCAAAGCGCTCACGATTCCGCTCGTGACGGTGTTGGAGAGCCCGAGCGGCGCCCCGATCGCCACAGCGTCGTCGCCGACGTTGAGTTTGCTCGAGTCTGCGAACTCGAGCGGCTGGAAGGTGCCGCTGATTTTGATGACGGCCAGATCCGTGATCGGGTCGGTTCCGATCAGTTTCGCCGTGTAGAGGTGACCGTCGTACGACTGCACCGAAATCGTGGGGTGGGCGGTTTCACCGTCAAGAGTGACCACGTGCGTGTTCGTGAGAATGTAGCCGTCTTCCGTGAGGATGACACCGGATCCCGTTCCTGCAGCCGAATCGCCGGATACGGACACCGTGACCACGGAGGGGCCGGCCGTTGCCGCGATGGCGGTGATTTTGGTGGCGTTCGCAGCGTCGTTGACGGTGATGGTCGCCGGTCCGACGGGCGCCGAGGCGGTCGTGCGGTTGTTCATGTTCGACGTGACGGCCCATACGGAGACGCCTGCGCCGGATACGCCACCGATGAGGGCGCCGACCGCGAGGGCGGCCACGAGCCCGGCCGTG
Source organism: Cryobacterium sp. (assembly GCA_019638975.1). Taxonomy (GTDB): domain Bacteria; phylum Actinomycetota; class Actinomycetes; order Actinomycetales; family Microbacteriaceae; genus Terrimesophilobacter. The sequence continues at coordinate 260 of JAHBST010000059.1, read as the reverse complement.
TTCGATTTCTTGTGCGGCGCGGGCGCGGTCGAAGCGTCCGCTGTCGTGCCGGTGAATGCCGCAGATACGCCGGGAGCGGGAGTTGTTGCGGCGGCAGGTGGCGGCGTCGTCGATGGGGCCACGGATGCGGGCGCGATGTCGGTAGTGGAGTCCGCGTCGCTTGCCGCGTCTTCGGGCTTGTCAGTTTCGGGTGTGTCGGTCATGGGGTGCTCCTTCCAAGCAGGGACAGCATCCATCCGCAGCCTGAACATTGTATTTGT
>JAHBST010000058.1 GCA_019638975.1 Cryobacterium sp. | reverse complement strand
TGATCGCACGGCTTGACGCACTGGATTCCCGCCTGGCAGCCATCGAGAAAACCCTCACAGACATGCCCTCGCATGCCGCTCGCCTAAACTGGTTCGGTGAAAGTTCTGGCGGCGATGAGTGGCGGAGTGGACTCCGCCGTCGCCGCCGCGCGCGCGGTCGACGCGGGGCACGAAGTCGTCGGAGTGCACCTGGCCCTAAGTCGGATGCCGGGGACGCTGCGCACGGGCAGCCGCGGTTGCTGCACGATCGAAGACTCGATGGATGCGCAGCGCGCAGCGAACCTCATTGGAATTCCCTATTACGTGTGGGACTTTTCCGAACGATTCAAACTCGACGTCGTCGACGATTTCATCGCCGAATACTCGGCCGGCCGCACGCCGAACCCGTGCTTGCGCTGCAACGAGAAGATCAAATTCGCGGCTCTCATGGAGAAGGCCCTCGATCTCGGTTTCGACGCCGTCGCCACCGGCCATTACGCGAACATCGTGACGGACGCGCACGGCAACCGCGAACTGCACCGCGCGGCAGACTGGGCGAAGGACCAGTCCTACGTGCTCGGAGTGCTCACCGCCGAACAGCTTGCGCACAGCATGTTTCCGCTCGGTTCGACCCCGAGCAAGGCCGAAGTCCGGGCGGAGGCTGCCGCCCGTGGATTCTCGGTGGCAAGCAAGCCGGACAGCCACGACATTTGCTTCATCCCGGACGGCGACACCCGCGGCTGGCTCGCGGAGCGGGTCGGCGCAGAGACCGGCGACATCCTCGACCGCGACGGGCGGAAGCTCGGAACGCACGAGGGTGCCGCCGCGTTCACGGTCGGTCAGCGCAAGGGGCTGAGCATCGGCTACCCGGCCGATGACGGCAAGCCGCGCTTCGTGCTCGAGGTGCGACCCAAGAGCAACGAGGTTGTCGTCGGACCCCGCGAAGCGCTCGACCTGGCGGAAATTGCCGGGTCCCGTTTCAGCTGGGCCGGGGTTGCGCCGCAGGAAATCGCTCACTCTGGGCTTGAGCCGGTCGCGTGCATGATCCAGATCCGCGCGCACGCCGATCCGGTTCCGGCGATGGTGAGTCTGCGGGGCGGCGAAATCATCGCTGTGCCCGATGAGCCGCTGTCGGGAGTGGCTCCCGGACAGAGTTGCGTGATCTACCGGGGGACTCGCGTGCTGGGCCAGTTCACGATCGACCGAACGCTCAGCGCAGTTCCCGTGCCCGCCGGCGCTGAATCGATTGCCGGCGCACCCTCCTTGTAAGATTGCAGGGGCTTCAGGAACCAATCCGGGTTCGCTCGCCTCGCCGCTGACTACCGTGAGGCCAGTATCCACCATGAGGCTTTTGTGAACGCCAACCCGCTCGCTCCGCCGTGGCTTGCACCGCCAGCCGATGCGAACGCGCTTGCCGCGGGAGTCTGGCCGGCGAACGCGCGGCGCGCGCCGGCGGGCGCCCTCGAGTTCGCGGGCGTTTCGGCGACCGCTCTCCTTGCCGAGTTCGGGTCGCCCCTCTACGTGATCGACGAAGCGGATGCGCGAGCGCGAGCGGCGGGGATCCGCACCTCATTCGAGGCCGCGTTCGCGGCAATCGGCGCGAACGTGACGGTGTATTACGCAGGAAAGGCGTTCCTTTCGGCCGAAGTGGCACGTTGGATGGACGCCGAAGGGCTCGCCATCGACGTGGCCAGCGGCGGCGAACTCGCGCTCGCCCTCGCCGCGGGCATCGACGCGTCGCGGATCGGCCTCCACGGCAACAACAAGAGCCCCGACGAGATCGAGAGCGCCGTCGGCGCCGGAGTCGGTGTGATCGTGCTGGACAGCGCCATCGAGATCGAGAGGGTCGCCGAGTCCGCCGCGCGGCACGGTGTGATTCAGCGCGTGCGGTTGCGCACCAACACGGGCGTCCATGCGCACACGCACGACTATCTCGCGACCGCCAGAGAAGATCAGAAGTTCGGCGTGCCGCTGTCCGACGTCGTTCGCCACGTCGAGCGCATCCGCTCGCTGCCCTCGCTCGAGTTCCTGGGGTTGCACTCCCACATCGGTTCGCAGATCTTCGACGTGGGCGGCTTCATCGAGGCCATCCGGCGGCTCATCGCCGTGCACGCGACGCTCCTCGAGGGCGGCCCGGTTCCCCAGCTGAACATCGGCGGCGGGTTCGGCATCGCGTACACGTCCGCGGATCGAGTCATGCCGATCGACGACATGGCGCGGCAGCTCGCGGCGGCCGTGGCCGCCGACGCGGAGCGACACGGCATCGCCGTCCCCGATATCGCCATCGAGCCCGGCCGTGCCATCATCGGCCCCGCCGGCGTCACGCTGTACACGGTCGGCACGATCAAAGACGTCGAAGTGGCGACAGCGGCAGGCGTCGCGCTGCGCCGCTATGTGAGCGTCGACGGCGGTATGAGCGACAACGTGCGACCGGCGCTCTACGGTGCGGACTACACGACGCGCATCGCGAGCCGGACGTCGGATTCGGAACCTGCCCTCGTGCGCATCGCGGGCAAGCACTGCGAAAGCGGCGACATCGTCGTGCACGCCGACTATCTTCCCGGGGACGTCGCGCCGGGGGACATCCTCGCGGTCGCCGCGACGGGAGCGTATTGCTGGTCCCTCGCAAGCAACTACAACTACCTCGCCCGCCCTGCCGTCGTTGCCGTGGCCGATGGGGCAGCGCGCGCGATCGTCCGGCGGGAAACCGCCGCAGACCTTCTCGGCCGAGACCTCGCGCTCGCGGGCGCGACCACGCACGACAGCCCGGGCAAAGGAGCCAGCCGATGATCGAATACCGCAACCTGCGCGTAGCCCTGCTTGGCGCCGGGAACGTCGGCGCACAAGTCGCCTCGCTCTTGCTCGAGCACGGAGACGAGCTCGCCGAGCGGGTGGGTGCGGGGCTCGAACTCGTCGGCATCGCCGTGCGCGACCTGGATGCCGAGCGCACCGCCGACATACCGCGCGAGCTGCTCACGACCGACACGGAATCCCTCATTCTCGGCGCCGACATCGTCATCGAACTCATGGGCGGGCTCGAACCCGCTCGCGAATACATTCTTCAGGCGCTGAACTCGGGCGCGGATGTCATCACGGGCAACAAGGCACTCCTGGCCACGCACGGTCCTGAACTGTTCGAAGCGGCCGAACAAGTGGGCGCCCAGTTGTACTACGAAGCGGCCGTCGCCGGGGCGATCCCCATCATCCGGCCGCTGCACGACAGCCTCGCGGGCGACCAAGTGCGCCGCATCCTCGGAATCGTCAACGGCACGACGAACTTCATTCTCGATCGGATGCATACGACGGGAGCCACTCTCGAGGAGGCGCTCGCGACTGCAACCGAACTGGGTTTTGCGGAGGCGGATCCGACGGCCGACATCGGCGGTTATGACGCGGCCCAAAAAGCCGCGATTCTCTCGAGTCTTGCGTTCCACACCGTTGTGCCGCTCGAGTCCGTTCATCGCGAAGGCATCACCGACATCACCCTCGGGCAAGTGGAAGCGGCGACGCGCGCGGGTTATGTCATCAAGTTGCTCGCCATTTGCGAGCGGCTTCTCGACGCGGAAGGCAATCCGGGGGTAAGCGCTCGCGTGTATCCGGCTCTCGTCCCGGAGGACCACCCGCTCGCTGCCGTCCACGGAGGCAAGAACGCGGTATTCATCGAAGCGGATGCCGCGGGGGACCTCATGTTCTACGGAGCGGGCGCGGGCGGGCAGGAAACCGCCTCTGCGGTTCTCGGCGACCTGGTCACGGCCGCGCGTCGCCACGTGATCGGCGGCCCGGGAATTGCCGAGTCTCGACACGCGAATCTTCCCGTCCTGCCCATGTCGAGCATTACGACGAGGTACCAGATTACGCTCGCCGTTCTCGACCAGCCGGGGGTTCTTGCGGAAATCGCCGACATCTTCCGCGAACACGGTGTCTCGGTCGAAACTCTCGTGCAGTCGGTCGCGTCGGCGCCGGAGCATGCTGCTCCCACCGCTACCCTTGTAATCGGCACTCACGAGGCGTCCGAATCTTCCCTTGCCGCGACCGTCGAATCCCTGGCCGCGTCCTCCGTTGTGGAATCCGTTGTATCCGTCTTGAGAGTTGAGGGATTGTGAGCGCGATCGAGTTGAACCCGCGAGACGGCGGCGCATCCCGGCAGTGGAGGGGCGTCATCCGCGAGTACGCCGATCGACTCGACGTGAGCGATGCCACTCCCGTCGTGACGCTCGGCGAAGGCGGCACACCGCTCATCGACGCCACGGCGCTGTCCGCGCGCACGGGCGCGAGGGTGTGGGTGAAGTTCGAGGGAATGAATCCGACGGGCTCCTTCAAGGACCGCGGGATGACGATGGCCGTGTCGAAAGCCGTGGAACGCGGTGCGAAAGTCGTCGTGTGCGCCTCGACGGGAAACACTTCGGCGTCTGCCGCCGCGTACGCCACCCGGGCCGGGATCACGGCAGCCGTGCTCGTGCCGGAAGGCAAGATCGCGATGGGCAAGCTCAGTCAGGCGATCGCCCACAATGCTCGAATTCTGCAAGTGCAAGGAAATTTCGACGATTGCCTGGCGGTCGCGAGGGAACTCGCGGATCGCTATCCGGTGCACCTGGTCAACTCCGTCAACAATGACCGCATCGAGGGGCAGAAGACCGCCGCGTTCGAAGTCGCCGAAGTGCTCGGCGACGCGCCCGACTTCCACCTCCTTCCGATTGGCAACGCGGGAAACTACACGGCCTATCACCGCGGATATCGGGAAGAACTGGAGCGCGGTGCCACGACGAAGCTTCCCCGGATGTTCGGATTCCAGGCCGAAGGAAGTGCGCCCATCGTGCTCGGTCATGTCGTGGCGGAGCCCGAGACGATTGCGAGCGCCATCCGCATCGGGAATCCTGCGTCGTGGACTCAAGCGCTCGCCGCGCGCGAGGACAGCGATGGCTATTTCGGAATGTTCTCCGACGCGAAGATTCTCGAAGCGCACCGGATTCTTTCCGCCGAGACGGGCATTTTCGTGGAACCGGCGTCGGCGATCGGCGTCGCGGGACTCCTCGAGCAAGCGGAGGCCGGAGTCATCCCTGCAGGCGCAACCGTCGTCGTGACGGTCACGGGTCACGGGCTCAAGGACCCGGCCTGGGCCCTGCGCGGACCGGATGGTTCCGAAGTGACGCCGACCGTCGTCCCGGTCGACACGGATGACATCGCCGAAGCACTCGGAATCTCCCGTGGCGATGCCGACGTGCATGACTCGAGCGGGCGGAGTTGACCTGATGGCGCCACGAAAGACGATCCCGGTCGGCACCTCGGTGTCGGTCAAAGTGCCGGCGACCACCGCGAACCTCGGTCCCGGTTTCGATACGCTCGGGCTCGCTTTGTCTTTGTACGACGAGCTCGACGTCACGGTGCGCGCGGAACCGGGAATCCACGTGCGCGTGGTCGGCGTCGGGGAAGGCGAGGTCCCGAGCGACGAATCCAATCTCGTTGCGCGATCGCTTTCGCACGTATTCGCGCACTTCGGAATTCCCGTGCCGGGCCTCGACATGGTGGCGAACAACCTCATCCCGCACGGTCGTGGACTCGGGTCGAGCGGAGCCGCTATCGTCGCGGGCATCATGGCCGCGAAGGGGTTGCTGGCCGGAATCGTCGAGATCGATTCAGTGGAATTGCTCGAACTCGCCACGGAGCTCGAAGGACACCCGGACAACGTCGCACCCGCTCTCTTCGGCGGGCTCACGATCGCCTGGGTGGGTGAGGACGGACCGAAACACAAAAAGCTCATCGCTCACCGCGGGGTGTCCGCCGTCGTGTTCGTGCCGGAGGCCGCCATGTCGACCGCGCTCGCGCGGAGCCTGCAGCCGGCATCCGTGCCCCACGAAGATGCGATCTTCAACGTCTCGAGGAGCGCTCTTCTCGTCGCCGCCCTCGTGCAGAGCCCCGAACTTCTTCTCGCCGCGACCGAGGATCGGCTGCACCAGAGCTATCGCGCGAGCGCGATGCGCGAGACGGACGAATTGATTCGGATGCTCCGCGGACACGGTCTTGCCGCAGTGGTTTCGGGGGCCGGGCCGTCGGTGCTCGTGCTCGGAAGCGACCCGGCTCAGCGGCTCACTGCAGCCGAGCTCGTGGCGGAGAATTCGGGTTCCGCTTGGCAATCGCTCATGCTGGCCGTCGACTTCAAAGGTGCTACAGTGATGGTGCATCCGGTAGAAGGCTCCGCCTGAACAGGCAGAGGTCCCGGATACATCACCAGCACTCGATCGTCCGCCGCCCTGCGCACCCGCGCAGATTCGGTGAGGGGAAACGGTCGACAAGCTCCGCTGCGGGTCGCAGTGCACCTATGGTGCGGGCCCCCGTCAGGGGAAAGGAATCCTCCCAGTGACAGACCACACCGTTCGCGCCGTGGGGCCGAACGCCGACGCCTCTCTTGCCGCGCTGCGCCTTCCGGAGCTTCAGGCTCTCGCAGCGGACCTCGGCATTTCCGGCGCCGCCAAACTTCGAAAAGGAGAACTCGTGGACACCATCTCCGAGACCCAGGCAGCGAACGCCGCCACAAGTGCAACCAATCCCGATTCGGGCGACTCCGGCAATAGCGGTGACAGTGCGCCGAAGAAGCGCGCACCTCGCCGAGCGACTGCTGCCGCGGGCGTCGTCACGGCGCCGGTGCAGGATGCTGCGCCAGCCGCTGAGCCTGTAGCTGCGCACGATGCTGCGCCGGCCTCCGCATCCGATGCAGCGCCGGATGCTTCCGAAGAGAGCGAGTCGAGCGGTCAGCGCAATCGCAGTCGCAACCGCAGCCGCAATGGCGGCGACAAGCAGCAAGGGGATCGGCAGCAAGGCAACAAGCAGCAGGGCGATCGGCAGCAGGGCGACAAGCAAGGCGACAAGCAAGGCGACAAGCAAGGCGACAAGCAAGGCGACAATCAGGCTCGCCAGCAGAATGATCGCCAGCAGAACGACCGCCAGCAGAGCGACGGCGACGACCGCAATGGCAGGGGCCGGTACCGTGACCGCAAACGTCGCGGCCAGGGCGGCAATGATGACATCGAGCCCGAAATCACCGAGGATGACGTGCTCATTCCCGTTGCCGGCATCCTCGATGTGCTCGACAATTATGCGTTCGTGCGCACGAGCGGATACCTTCCAGGCAACAACGACGTGTACGTTTCGCTCGGCCAGGTCAAGAAATACAACTTGCGCAAGGGCGATGCGGTCGTCGGATCCATTCGCCAGCCGCGCGAGGGCGAGAATCCGGGGCGCCAGAAGTACAACGCCCTCGTTCGCATTGATTCCGTGAATGGACTCGCGCTCGAGGCGACGGCGGAGCGCGTCGAATTCGGCAAACTTACTCCGCTCTATCCGACGGAGCGACTTCGCCTCGAAACCGAGTCGAACAAACTGACGACGCGCATCATCGACCTCGTGTCGCCGATCGGCAAGGGCCAGCGCGGCCTCATCGTCTCGCCTCCCAAGGCGGGGAAGACGCTCGTCCTGCAAGCGATCGCGAACGCGATCGCGAAGAACAATCCCGAAGTGCACCTCATGGTCGTGCTCGTCGACGAGCGCCCCGAGGAAGTCACCGACATGCAGCGGACCGTCAAGGGCGAGGTCATCGCCTCGACCTTCGATCGTCCGGCCGAGGATCACACGACGGTCGCCGAGCTTGCGATCGAACGCGCGAAGCGCCTCGTCGAGCTCGGTCACGACGTCGTCGTGCTTCTCGACTCGATCACGCGGCTCGGCCGCGCCTACAACCTCGCGGCTCCGGCATCCGGGCGAATCCTCTCGGGCGGAGTCGACTCCTCAGCCCTGTACCCGCCGAAGCGATTCTTCGGCGCCGCGCGCAATATCGAGGATGGTGGCTCGCTCACGATTCTCGCTACCGCACTCGTGGAGACGGGTTCCAAGATGGACGAGGTCATTTTCGAGGAGTTCAAGGGCACCGGCAACATGGAGCTTCGCCTCTCGCGCCAGCTCGCCGACAAGCGCATCTTCCCCGCAGTGGATGTCAATGCATCCGGCACGCGTCGCGAAGAAATGCTCATGAGCGCCGACGAGACCAAAATCACATGGAAACTGCGGCGTGCGCTTGCGGGTCTCGACACGCAACAAGCGCTCGAAATCGTGCTCGGCCGACTCAAGGAGACCTCGAGCAACGTCGAGTTTCTGATGCAAGTGCAGAAGTCAATGCCGACTCCCGGCGGAGCAAAGGAAGACTGATCGCATGTTCGAGTCGGTAGCGGTGCTGCTGGCCGAGCACGAGGAGTTGCAGGTCCAGCTATCGGATCCCGCGGTTCACGCGGATGCGGCGAGGGCGCGCAAGATCAACCGTCGGTACGCGGAGCTCAGCCAGATCAAGGCCGCGCACGAGCACTGGCTGCAGGCGGCCGATGACCTCGATGCCGCGCGCGAACTCGCGAAAGACGATGAGTCCTTTGCCGCGGAAGTGCCCGGTCTCGAAGAGAAGCTTGCGAGTACGCAGGAAAAGCTGCGCCGATTGCTGATTCCGCGCGATCCGGACGACGGCCGCGACGTCATCATGGAGATCAAGGGCGGCGAGGGCGGCGCGGAGAGCGCGCTTTTCGCAGCTGACCTCTTGCGGATGTACTTGCACTACGCGGAGTCGAAGGGCTGGAAAACCGAACTGCTCGACAGCACCGAGAGCGATCTCGGCGGCTACAAAGACGTGCAACTTGCCATCAAGTCGAATGCGAGCGATCCTTCGCAAGGCGTGTGGGCGCACCTCAAGTACGAGGGAGGCGTTCACCGCGTGCAACGAGTGCCCGTGACGGAGTCGCAAGGTCGGATTCACACGTCGACGACGGGCGTTCTCGTCTTTCCGGAAGTGGATGCGCCGGAAGAAGTCGACATCAATCAGAACGATCTCAAAATCGACGTCTACCGGTCAAGCGGGCCCGGCGGCCAATCGGTGAACACGACCGACTCTGCCGTGCGCATCACCCACTTGCCGACCGGCATCGTCGTCTCGATGCAGAACGAGAAGAGCCAGCTGCAGAATCGCGAAGCCGGAATGCGCGTGTTGCGCGCGCGCATCCTCGCGCGACAACAAGAGGAGCAAGCGGAACTGGACAGCGCCGCACGCAAAAGCCAGATTCGGACGATGGATCGTTCCGAGCGCATCCGCACCTACAACTTTCCCGAAAACCGCATCGCCGACCACCGGACGGGATACAAGGCATACAACCTCGACGCGGTCATGAACGGTGCGCTGGATGCCGTGGTCGAATCGTGCATTCAGTTCGACGAAGAAGCACGCCTCGCCGAGCTCGGCGGCGACGCGTAGGACTCACCACTCCGAGAGGTAGTCGTACGGACGGCTACTCGCGGGCACAATTCCCGCGACAATGGAGGGATGGCCGTCTCGAGCTCAGACCCGATGCACGTCTCGCTGCGCTCCGTGCGCGAGCACGCGATCGCGTCCCTCACCTCGGCGGGCGTTCCGGACCCGGACGTCGATGCCGAACTGCTCATCGGTCACGTACTCGGGATCGGGAGGGGCGAGGTTCAGGCGAAAATCGCGATGGGTGCCGAGGTCGCGCGGGCCGAGGAATCCGGAATCCTCGCGCTCGTTGCTCGTCGCGCAGTGCGCGAACCGTTGCAGCACATCACGGGGACAGCGGCCTTCCGCGGCGTCGAGCTTCGAGTCGGCCCCGGCGTCTTCGTTCCTCGGCCCGAGACCGAGGGCGTCGCGCAGCTTGCGATCGACGCCCTTCGGGCAGCCGCGGAGCCGGAGCCGATCGCCGTCGATCTGGGCACCGGGAGCGGTGCCATCGCGATCTCCATAGCGACCGAGAATCCGCACGCTCGAGTGTTCGCCGTGGAGCTCTCGCCGGATGCCCACCGCTGGGCAGCCCTCAACGTCGCCGACTCCGGCGCCGCGAATCTCGAGTTGCGCCGGGGCGACCTGGCCGATGCGTTCCCCGAGCTCGACGGACAGGTGTCTGTCGTCATTTCGAATCCGCCCTACGTGCCGACGGATGCAATTCCGCGCGATCCGGAAGTGCGCCATTTCGACCCTGCGGCGGCGCTGTACGGCGGGGACGACGGTCTCGATGTGATCCGGAACGTTTCTCGCGCAGCGTGGCGGCTCGCCCACGCCGGCGGCACTCTCGTCATCGAACACGGTGAGCTTCAGGGCCCGGCCATCCGCGAGCTGCTCGCCGCCGACGGCTGGCGTGCCGCGTCGACGCACCCTGATCTTCTCGGCCGGGATCGCGCGACCGTCGCGCTGCGCTAGCTCGCGCGGCGTTAGCCGTGGGTGCGCTGCGCGAACGCCTCGACAGCATCCTGCAGCGCCTTGGTTTGCGGCGTATCTCCGACCCACGGGATCTGGAACGAGTGGATGCCGACCGCTGAGGCCCCGGCCGTATTGCTCTCCGAATCGTCCGCGAAGAACGCATTCTCCGGTTTCGCACCGAATCGTTCGAGCGCCCGGCGGTAGATCTCGGCATCGGGTTTGCGAACTCCAAGATCGCTGCTCACGAGCACGTTGCTTCCGACGATTTCCGCGACATCCGGTGCCATGATCGCGAACGATTCGGCGAATGGCGAAGGGTTGTTGGTGAGAACGGCAACGGTTCCGTATTCGGATGCGCGGCGCAAGGCGTCGATCGACCCGGAAATCCGCGTGCTCGCGAGCATCCGCGTTTCACGCCACTGTTCGAGGGTCAGTTCTGCGCCCGTCTGTCGCGCGAACTCCGCGAGGTACTCGGCGGATGTGGGCCATTCGCCTGCCTCCGCGCGCTTCTCGAATCCCGCGGCCCACCAATCCTTGGCGAGCCGGTACTGGCTGATCCCGGTGATGAGGCTCAGTGCGGGAAGCCGGATGCGAAAGTTGTAGTCGTACAGGGTCTCGTCGAAGTCGAAGAGAAACAGATCCACGCGCAGGACTCCTCACTGCACCGCCGGGTGCCGTCGGAAGTACAGTCTGCCCGAAGTAGGATGGCAAACGACATGGCGACCATCTACAACTGTTCGGACCAGACCGAACTTCTCACCGGTATGCGCCTCGCGCGGCAAGCGCTCGGCATGGGCGAATTGATCGTGCTGCCGACGGACACTGTCTATGGAATCGGTTGCGACGCGTTCAACGAAGCGGCCGTGCGGCGGTTGCTCGAAGCGAAGGGCAGGGGGCGCGACGCACCGCCACCCGTGCTGATCCCCGGCATTCCGACGCTCGATGCGCTCGCCGAGGGCGTCCCGGATGAAGTGCGCGCGCTCGTGAAGGCGTTTTGGCCCGGAGCACTCACGGTGATCCTGCCGGCGCGCGACTCGCTCAAGTGGGATCTGGGCGACACTCATGGGACGGTTGCGTTGCGCATGCCCGACAACGATGTCGCGCTCGAGCTCTTGTCCGAGACCGGCCCGCTCGCGGTGTCGTCCGCCAACCTCACCGGCAAGCCGGCCGCATCCACGGCGAAGGAAGCCTTCGATGCACTCGGCGAGCTCGTCTCGGTGTATCTCGACGGAGGGTCTGTTGGACTGGAGATCGAGGCGGGACACGATCCGGGATCGACGATCGTGGATGCGACCGGGATCGCCCTCGGCCGAGAGCTCACGATCGTCCGTCACGGCGCGATTCCGGATGAGGCGATCTTCGAGGCCATTCGTTGATTTTCTACATTCTCGCCGGGCTCATTGCCGCACTCGTGACGTGGGGCGCTTCGTGGGTGATCTGGAAACTCAGCACCAAATATCGCTTGTACCCGAAGATTCGTGAGCGTGACGTTCATTCCACGCCGACGCCGAGGCTCGGCGGTATCGCGATTTTCCTCGGCATCCTCGTCGCTTTCCTCGTCGCAAGCCAAGTGAGCTGGTTCCACCTCGTCTTCGCCAGGCCGGGGCAAATCGTCGCAATCCTCGGCGCTGCGGTCATCATCGTTCTCATCGGCGTCGCGGATGACATTTGGGATCTCGACTGGCTCACCAAGCTCGCGGGGCAAGTCATCGCCGCGGGCCTTCTCGTCTGGCAAGGTGTGCAACTCGTCACGGTGCCGATCGGCGGAATCACGGTCGTGCCTCCCGTTCTGGGTCTCATCCTGAGCGTCGGCGCAGTCGTGCTCGTCATGAACGCCGTCAACTTCATCGACGGTCTGGATGGACTCGTCGCGGGAGTCACGATCATCGCGAACGGCGCATTCTTCATTTACAGCTACTTGCTCGCGCGAGCGGTCGGCGAGACGCCGTACTTCAATCTGGCTTCGCTCATCACCGCGGTGCTCCTCGGGGCGTGCCTCGGATTCCTTCCGCTCAATTGGCATCCTGCGAAACTCTTCATGGGGGACTCGGGAGCACTTCTCGTCGGCCTGCTCATGGCGACGTCCGCGATTTCGGTGACAGGCCAGATCGATCCTGATTCGCTCCAGTCGGGAAAGCTTCTCGCGCCCGCCTTCATTCCGATCCTTCTTCCGCTCGCGATCCTGCTCTTGCCGCTACTGGACTTCATGCTCGCGGTCACCCGCCGCATCCGCGCCGGAAAGTCGCCGTTCAGCGCCGATCGGAAGCACTTGCACCATCGCTTGCTCGACATCGGCCATTCCCACTTGCAAGCCGTCCTGATTTTCTACTCGTGGACGGCAGTCGTCTCGATCGGCGTCTTGAGTTTCCTCTTCGTGCCGTGGGGCTGGTCTCTCGCATTTATCGTGGTGGGTCTCATCATCACGACGATCGCGACGCTTGCGCCTCTCGGCAAGCGGATGCGCCTCGCTGCGCGACCGGAACACGCCGCCTCGCACTCGCCCAAGAAGGGAACCGCCTTGTGAAAGGTCACGCGCTCGCCGCATCCGTCTACGCTCGCTCGCTGCGCCTCGGAGGGCTCGTCGCTCTCGCCATCGCTCTTGTCGGGTCGGTCATCGGCTATCTGGTCACCGGACTCCCTGGCGTATTCGGCGCACTCATGGGAGCGGGCCTCGCGCTCGTCTTCATGGGGCTGACGGCGGTGAGCATTCTCGTCGGCAAGCGCGTGGCGTCGGATGCGTCGTTCGATCCGCGCTTTTTCGGAATCGTCCTCGGGGCGTGGGTCCTCAAACTCATCGTTTTCGTTGTGGCGGCTATATGGTTGCGCGGCCAGACCTGGCTCGACCCTGCGACGTTCGCGATCGCGGCGATCGTCGCGGTCGTCGGACTTCTCGTCGCGGATGTCGTCGCTTTTCAGACCACCCGCACGCCCTATGTCGACGTCGCATTGCCCGGCGAACCGGCGGATTCTCAGGAAAAACAACCGCCGATTTCTTGATAGGGTGGTGGAGGTTTTTCCCTTCCGAACGCTGCGCGTCGCGCCCCACGTCTGGAGCACATCCTGCTTGCCACAATCCTTACAACGTCGCTCTTCGCCTCCGGTGATGAGTCGGGCGGCGGGTTTGTCGGCCCCTCGATTTACGAGTTCTTCCCCCCGGTCGTCCTCTTCGAGGGAACGCCGTTCGAACTCAACCGCATTTTGATCGTCCGACTCTTCGCCGTCGCGGTTCTCGTGCTCATCCTGTGGCTCGGGACCCGGAAACTCAAGCTCGTTCCTAGTCGCGGCCAGGCGGCCATGGAGTTCGCCCTCGACTTCGCCCGCCGGGGGATCGCCATCGAGACGCTGGGCGAAAAAGAGGGGAAACGATTCGCCCCG
>JAHBST010000057.1 GCA_019638975.1 Cryobacterium sp. | reverse complement strand
AGTCAGGAAGCACGGATGAGCGACAACACGTGGTCGCGAACGCGCTCCATGTCGGCGGGCCGGCCCGCCTCCACGTTCAAACGCAGCAAGGGCTCCGTATTCGACGGACGCACATTGAACCACCAGAACACGCCATCCGTGTTCCCGCTCACGGTCAGTCCATCGAGTTCATCGAGTTCGAACGCCGAGTACGCCTCCACGATGCGCGCGTACGCGGCAGGCACATCCGTCACGGTCGAGTTCAACTCCCCGCTCGCCGAATAAGGAGTGAAACGAGCCGCGAGATCCGACAGCGGCCCCTCGTGCGAGCCGAACTCCGCGAGCAAATGCATTGCGGCGAGCATCCCGTTATCCGCCCCCCAGAAATCCCGGAAGTAATAGTGTGCCGAGTGTTCGCCGCCGAAAATGGCTCCCGTCGCCGCCATCTCGTCCTTGATGAGCGAATGGCCGACTCGCGTGCGAACGGGAATCGCGCCGGCATCGCGAATCGTCTCGGGCACGATTCTGGACGTGATCAGGTTGTGGATGACGTAGGCCGGCCTCTCGCTCGATCGTGCGATTTCGCGCAGCGCGACGACCGCGGCGACGGCAGAAGGGCTCATGGCCTCACCCCGCTCATCCACGACGAAGCAACGGTCCGCATCGCCGTCGAACGCGAGGCCCAGATCCGCGGCGTGCTCAACGACCGCGCGTTGCAAGTCGACGAGATTCGCCGGTTCGAGCGGGTTCGCTTCGTGGTTCGGAAACGTGCCGTCCAGCTCGAAGTACAGGGGAATCACATCGATCGGCAAAGCGGGCAGACCGGCGGCGGTACCGAGCACGGCGGGGACCGTGAGTCCGCCCATCCCGTTCCCGGCGTCCACGACGATGCGCAGCGGCCTGATGCTCGAGAGGTCGACGAGTCCCCGCAAATACTTCGCGTACTCGGCGAGCACATCGAGCTCCCGGTAGGAACCCGGTGCGGAAACGCTCGTGATTCCGCTCTCCACATACTCGGCGGCACGATCCCGGATGGCGGCGAGCCCCGTGTCGAGGCTTATCCCGCGCGCACCCGCCCGGCTGAGCTTGATCCCGTTGTACGTGGCAGGGTTGTGGCTTGCCGTGAACATCGCGGCCGGGGCGTTGAGGCTCCCGGATGCGAAATAGCTTTCGTCCGTCGAGCACAACCCGATGGCGACGACATTCCCGCCGCGCGCCTGGACCCCTGCGGCAAAGGATTTCGCGAATCCGGGTGACGAATCGCGCATGTCGTGGCCGATGACGACATCCTGCCCCGCCGCGCCGATCTCATCCACAAACGCGGCACCGAACGCCGCAACCACGTCGTCCGTCAATTGAGAGCCCACGAGTCCGCGCACGTCGTAGGTTTTGACGAAGGCGCCCAGATCGGGTTTAGAGCTCATTCTCCAATGCTACGTGACGGAGAACCTGCCATCCTCGCGGCGCCGACAAGCGCTCCGAGTGCTCGACGCAGAGGTCGTAGGCGTGCGGTTCCTGCCGCGAACTCAAGGGGCCGAGCACCGCCATCGAGTCGGCGTAGACGTAGGTGAGCGTCGAAACGG
Organism: Cryobacterium sp.; assembly: GCA_019638975.1. Lineage (GTDB taxonomy): Bacteria > Actinomycetota > Actinomycetes > Actinomycetales > Microbacteriaceae > Terrimesophilobacter. Next base: position 12,047 of record JAHBST010000057.1, on the reverse strand, counting down.
CCACACGTCCACAGGCAACTTTGCTGCACAACCGATCGTCCATCGTGATCCCACTGTAGCCAGCGGTGCGCTCGCGCGATCAGAACCGCGCCGTAAAGCCGAGCCGTAGAATGGCGGCATGGCTAAGGGTTCGCGTGGCGAGGTCCGCGGGATTCCTCGCGGCGCGGGGCGCGACCGTCACGGCCGCGGCATCCGGGCATCCGTCACGGGTCCACGGCTGCCCCGCCTCCACACTCGCGCCGACGTGTTCGCATCGACCGTCGCGGCGACCGCCGAGTACCTCAAGGACCTCTGGCCGAATGAGTTGTCGCACTTGCGAGTCGATGTCGCGGGGCTTCCGACGTCGGCCTCCGAGACGCGATACGTGCGACGCTGGCTCGTCATCCCCGACGAGCAACGGATCATCCTGTTCCGGTTGCCCATCGAAAGGCTCGCGCGCTTGCACCGCAACGACGATCTTCATCGCCGGATGATGATCGAAGGATGCGTGTTCCGCGCGGTCGCCGAGCTGCTCGGCAAGGATCCGTGGGATCTCGCCCCCGAGAGGTTCCGGCACTTCTAACCGAAGTGGTGGAAGACCGTGACGGGCTGCGACGTCCGGTCGGGAGGACTCACGACGAATCCGGCGAGCTGTCCGTCGCCCGCATAGCTGACGGACGCGCGGATCGTTTCGAAATCGCCGAGCGCGTAGCTGAGTGCGCCGACGACCGGAATCGCGATCGCGCCGCCCGCAGGTACCGTCACGGTCGTGTCCGCTCCCTGGCTCGCGGCTATCGTGACGACCGCATCCGTCGTTGAGGTATTCACGAGGTGCAGTGTCGGATTGGGCCCTTCTGCCACACTCACGAGCGCCGTGGAGGCGAGTTCCGGTGCGGCGACGAACCACGCGAGATCGGTTGCGGTGACAACGGGTTCGGCTTGCGAATCGACCGCGGTAGCGGGGTCGCCCGCGAGCGTGACGGTTGACGTTCGCGCGGCGACGACAGCGGGCTTGTCGCTCGTCACGGTCAGGGTCACCGCTCCATCCGCGAAATCGCCAAGCGGGATGTCGGTGACGATTCCGCCTTCGACGCTCAAGGTCGACGTGCTCGGTTCCGTCGCTCCGTCTTCGGGAATCGCCACGACGGTGACCTCGGTCGTTCCCGTACCCGGTACGAGGATCCGCAGAACGCCGGCGGTGTCCTGATATCCGTCGAGCCCGCCCGCCGCTTCCACCGAGTCGTGGTTCGCCACCACGACTCCGGGAATGACCGAGAACGTCGACGCTCGAGTCGTCGCACCGATCACGTCGACTCCGCCGGGCGCAAGCGTTCGGACGATGGACTCCTGCAGGTTCGCCGTGACTTGCCCGCCCGTGCTGACGACGTGCACGACGGGGCTCACGACTCTTGGCGCGAATCCGGCAAGCGACAGGATCTGCTGCCCTCCCGGCGCGACCGTGATGCCCTCGGCGCCCGACGCATCGATGGCGCCGTTTTCGCCGAAGATTTCAACACTCACGGTCGAGCTGACGTTGCTCGGATTGTTGAGCGCAAGCAGCGTCGTTCGGCCGGTGATCGTCGACCCTCCGACGAGCCAGGTATCCGAGCTGGCCTTCGCGCACTCGCTCGCCGCGAATCCGACGTATTCGTTGTCGCCCACGATTTGCGATTGGCTGCCGGCAAGAATGCCGGGCGCCGTCCCTTCGGCGCTCGGATCGAGAATGAGGCGCTGAGAAGGAACGTTGGCCTCGTTTTGCGTGGCATCCATGTTCTCGAGGCGTGGGACTCCAATTGTCGCGGCACTCGTGACTCTGGCCCTGCCGACCGAGATTGCGGTCGTCGCATCCTGACCGCTCTCGTTCCCCAAGCGAAGTATCGGTCCGGCGCAAATGCGCTGCTGCGCGGAGGGAACGGGTTTCACGATCGTCGATGACGGCCCTGTGCCGAGCGTGGGCAACGGCAGGAACGTCGCAGCGGCAAGACTCGCCGCGGCGATTCCCACGCCGAACAAACCGAGCACTCCTCGAGCGCCGGCGACGACGAACCTGCGGGCGCCCGGCCCGCGCGTGCTGTCAGACATGGTCATCACCCTCGAAAGTATCCGCAGGTTCTTCAGCGGCGGCCGGCGGATTCCGCCGCCGCCCGCGTCCTCCGATCGGCACGGCAAGCAGTAGGGCGGCCCCGAAAACAATTGCGAGCGCGAGGAGATAGGAGCGTCCGATCGCGGTATCCGCATTGCCCGGATGCGGAGCCACGGAGTCCACCGCTCCTTCGAATCGCCACAATTTTCCGCTCGAGGTCGACCCAACGGGGGTGAGGGTCTCGTTTCCGTCGAGCGCCTCGACGGTGGTGCGATGGGTCGCGTCGCTGTCCGGGCCCGGCGGGACGAGAACGAATGACACTCCCAGGGATCGGAATGCCTTCTCGAAATCGAATCCGCTTCGCGTCGCGAGATTTCCCGCGATCGTCGCCAGGCGGCCGTCCTCGGCATTCGCGTCGCGCTTCGTGCTCACGATCGTCGATTGGTCGTCGAGCGTCGCTCCGCTCCCGCGCTCGAGAGCGACCGAAATGCCGTCGTCGCCGAGAGTCGTGATCACGAGGGTTCCCACGGTAGGAGCCCCAACGGCTTCCGCGGTCACGAGGGCAGGGAGGATTCGGCCCGTCGACGGTTCCACTGCCGAGGTGCCGATGATCATGGCACCGAGCAGGGGGATCGCGAGGGCGATGGTCGCAAGTGCGGCGAGCACTGATATCGGGCTCGCGACACGGCCGACCGCGTCCAGCGCGCTCAGCGCGGCAGCGGCCATTCCGAGCCAGAACAGGCTGAGCCCCGGTCCCGACCATACGGTGACGGCGTCAGCACCCACGGATCCGACCTGGACGGTTTGAGCGAGCACTGCAGTCGCGTACCCCAGGAGGGCGACGAGGATTGCGGGCACGGCGCGCCGCGTGCCGGGAAGGAACAGCGCGAGAAACGCGAGAATCGCGATGGGGCTGAACAGCACAACGACGAGGAGCGGTGCGGAAATGCCGGGAACATGGATTCCGGACAGGACAGCGGGCCACCCCTCGAGCGAACCGGAGGCGTCGGCGAGCGCGAGCTGCCACCCGGTTGCGCCGCGCCCTGCGACGGGCACTCCCGGGTCCGCGAGGAGACCGAGGGGGTTTCCGACCAGGACCTGTTGCACGATGAGCGGCGCGAAGAGCACGAGTGCGGGGACGGGAATCCCTATCGTGCGGTGCATTCGTGCCGGTCGCGACACGAGCAGGACGACGAACAGCACGAGCAGGGCCGGGACGAGCGACGGGGCTCCCGCAGCGACCGCCGCGAAGAGTAGTGCGGCGGCGGCCCCGGATGCCCAGGATCGCGCGGCACCGAGCGCCGTCAGGAACAGCCACGGCAAAAGAAGGTGCGCGATGACGGCACCCAAATGGCCGCTCGCGAGCGACGACAGCAACGGGGGTGAAAAAGCCCACAGAATCGCGGCGAGCGCGGGCAGCCAGGGATTGGCGACCACGCGCCGCGCCGCGAACCACGCACCGAGGGCCGCGAGTGGAAGAGCGATCACATACAGAAGCACGATCGACCAGGTCGGATTCCAGAATGTGAGGGAGCCGAGCACGGCCAGAACCAGCGCGAACGGATCGGCGGCCCCGAACATCCCCGTACCGACGCCTCGCCAGCCGATTCCGATGTTCGCCCACAATTGCGCCGCGGTGGCGGAAAGCGGCCGCAGTCCCCCGCCCGTCACAGCGTTCGAACCGATCGCAGCGCCGAACGCGAGAATTCCGACGATCCCCACGAGCACGATGACCCAAAGCCCCGCGTGAGCGACGAATCCTGCCCTCGCGACCGCGGGTTCTCCGGTCGCCGGTGCGGCATCATGCTCGGCGAGCTCGGATTCTCGCGCTTGCGCCCGCAATTCCCGCACCTCGGATGTCGGCATTCGCAACGCCGCGATCGCTCCCCAACCGAGTCGTCGATGTCGTCGCAACTGGCGCCGCGCGGCACCGACGCCACCCTGGAACGCGGTGGCGAATGCTGCGCCGAATTCACCGCCGATGGCCCCGGGCCGTTTGCCGATAAGGTCGCCGATCGAACGCGCGACGGCGAGCGGCACGAACGATAGCCAGTGGAGCACGACGGCCCACGCGGGCGAATAAACGAGCCGGCGATGGAGCTGCGCCGCGCGGGTCAGGCGAAATGTGCGCGCGGCGGACGAGGATGCGCGACCGAACACTTCAGGTCCACCTGCACTCGCAACTCGAGCGCCCGGCACGAGAACAACGCGGTGGCCCGCGAGCCGCGCCCTCACCGCGAAGTCGAGGGACGCGTCCACGCTCGGCAGGCCGGGATCGAATCCGCCGAGCTCTTCCCACACCACGCGGCGGACGAGCATCCCCGCCGCGGCGACGCCGAGAACATCATCCTGAGTGTCGTGTTGAGCCTGATCGAGTTCGCCCGTCACGAGCGGCACGCTCGCGCCGAAGCGAGTCACCGTGTGCCCGAAGTCCACGATCCACTTGGGGTCGTCGAGCGCCATGAGTTTCGGGCCGGCGACGACAACCGACGGGGCCACCTCGACGGCGGCGAGCAATTGCGCGAGCGCATCCGGTGCGGGCGCATTGTCGTGACCGAGAAGCCACAACCAGTCGTTGGAGCGCGCGGCGCCGAGCACGGGCCCTCCGGATGCCGCGGAGTCCGTTGCCGTCGTTTCGGGCGCGAATTGGGCAGCGTGCGCGACCGCGCTCCCGAATGAGGTCCCCTCGCGCACCGACAGCAAGTGCGTCGGTCTTGCTGCGGAAAGCAGCGCTTCAGTGTCGTCGGTTGACGACACGTCGACCGCGATGGTCACTTCGGGTCGCGTCGTTTGCGCGGCGATCGCGGCGAGGGTTCGGCCCAGGTGTTTGCCGCCGTTCCGAGCCACGAGAATGGCCGTGACTCGAGGCCGCGTGAGCCCGAACGGCGCCGATGCCGATTGCGCTGAACCCGCTGGTACTGACGTCGATTGCACTGACAACAAACTACGCGTGCTTGCGCAGCTTGCGGCGTTCCCTCTCGGAGAGTCCTCCCCAAATCCCAAAACGCTCGTCGTTCTTGAGCGCGTACTCGAGGCACTGTGCACGCACTTCGCAACTGGCGCAGATTTTTTTCGCGTCCCGAGTGGAGCCGCCCTTTTCCGGGAAGAACGCTTCCGGATCCGTCTGCGCGCAAAGGGAGTCGGATTGCCAGGCGAGAGCGTTGTCGTCGCCGTCGACGGGCTGCCGGACTCCCGGCACCCCAAGCCTGACGGGGTCTACGAACCAGTTGTCGGGAACGCCGTGCCGATGGTCTGTGAGCGCCATAGCACATCCTCCCCTGTCCGGCCGCGTTGACGTGCGCGAGTTGCTTACGCTAATTACACCCGTGTAATTCCGTCAGGTCAAGTCGCAGATCGTAAACCTTCTACATCAACTTGAGGGTTTTGGCGCGCCGACCACGCGCTCCTGACCATGTCTTCGAGGCTGTGGCGCATCGTCCAGCCCAGGTCGCGCTCCGCCGAGGCGCCGGATGCGACGATGCGCGCAGGGTCTCCGGGCCGACGCGGCGCGACGGCGGGCGTGAAGGAAATTCCGGTGACACGGGCAATCGTTTCCATGATCTCGGCGACGGAGGAACCGCTTCCGCTGCCCAGGTTGTACGCGGGCTCGAGCCGCTCGTCCGCCTCGAGTCGGCGCGCGGCCGAGACGTGCGCTGCCGCGACATCCGACACATGCACGTAGTCGCGAACGCACGTGCCGTCCGGCGTAGGGTAGTCGTTTCCGTTGATGCGGGGCGTCGTACCCGCCAGGAGCGCGTCGAACACGAGCGGAAACAGATTGTGCGGGCTCACGTCGAAAACGTACGGCAAGCCCGAGCCGACGACATTGAAGTAGCGCAGGCTCACGTGGTCGAGGCCCCGGGCCCGACCTTCGTCGGCAAGCAACCACTCGCCGATGAGTTTCGATTCGCCGTACGGAGATTCGGGCGACGTCGCGGTGTCTTCCGTGACGAGTTCGACGTGAGGCGTGCCATACACGGATGCGCTCGAGGAGAACACCATCCGGTCGATCCCGCGATCTCGCATGGCGCCGAGCAACACGGTCGTGCCCGTGACATTTTGCTCGTAGGTGTGCAGCGGACGCTCCACGGAAACGCCCGCATACTTGAACCCCGCGACGTGCACGACGCCCGTCACGTGATTGCTCGTCATGGTGTGAAGGAGGAATTCGCGGTCGAGGATCGTTCCCTTCGCGAACACCGCTCCCGGCGGCACGAATTGCTCGCGTCCCGTCGAGAGGTCATCCACCACGACGACGCGCATTCCCGCGTTCTGAAGCGCGGCCACGACGTGCGAACCGATGTAGCCGGCGCCTCCCGTCACAAGCCAGGTCATGGACTCAGAGTATCGGCACACGGGGCCGACATGCGGAGCGTCGTCGTCATCCGGGAGTCGTCGCGACGAAGAGTTCGCCGTTCCCGGAGATCCTCACTCGCCCCTCGCTCGGTGTGACGAACACGGCCTCACCACGTGAAATCGCTTTGGACGACTCGCCGCCGTCGAGCTCGAATGAACCGTTCGTGCACAGGACGATGGCCGGCCCGCTCAACGGATATTCGGCCGGCCCGGTCGCGTGGACCAGGACGAAGTCATCACTTCCCGGCCGAAAAACGTTCAGGTTCGACGACAGCGCCTCCGGCATGAGCCGGGGAACCGGCCCCGGCTGCAAGTCGAGGACGCGAAGAAGTTCGGGAACGTCGACATGTTTGGGAGTGAGGCCGCCTCGCAACACGTTGTCGGATGCCGTCATGACTTCGATCCCGACCCCGTCGAGGTAGGCATGGATGTTGCCCGCCGGAAGGAACAGCGCCTCGCCCCGATTGAGCGTGACCCGATTGAGAAGAAGCGAACTCACGATCCCGACGTCGCCGGGAAAGTGGTGCGCGAGGAGCGCCACGGTCGAGATGGCGTCGCCGACGGTGCCGCTCGTGTCGACCTTTGGATCGGCGGAGAGAGCGACGACTCGAGTGACGATGTCGTCGACCTCCGGACCGTCGCGCATGAGCCACTCGAACAACTCGGCGACCGAGTCTCCCTGGCGCAACACGTCGTCGAGCCCGAGCGCGCGGAAAACCTCTCGCGACTCGTCGAAAGGCCGAAAACCGCACAGCGCGTCGAACTTCTCGCTGAGCGCGAAAATGACTTCGGGTTTGGGATACGCGTCGCGATAATTTCGGTGCGGGGCATCGAGGGCGATCCCGAGGGCGTTCTCCCTCTCGAACCCCTCGACCGCTTGCTGCGAGGTCGGATGCGCTTGCAACGAAAGGGGACCCCCCGCGAGCACTTTGAGCAGGAAGGGAAGCCTCGGCAGGTTCCCGAGAGTCGTGACGGGGTCTGCGGCGATCCATTCCGCGAGGTCGCGCGCGCCGCCGGCATCCGCAGGAGAGACGATTCGCGACGGCGAACCAGGATGCGCCCCGAGCCACAATTCGGCTTCCGGGAGGCCGGACGGAGTCGTCCCGAGAAGTTCGGCGATCGCCGTCGTCGAGCCCCAGGCGTAGTCGCGGGGGGTATTGGCGATTCCGACGAACATGTTCTCCTCCCGACCGGCGCGATGCAGGTTCACACTACCAATCGGCCCCGGCCGTCACGAGCAATAGGCTTGCAGTCATGCTGGAGAGTCCGCGCTTCCGTCTCGGCTTCGCGTCGCTCGTCCTTTTCACGCTCCTGGCAGGCGACGCCTGGCGTTTGTCGCTCGGCTGGTGGTTCTTCAGCATCCTCACGATCGCGCTCACCCTGATCGCCGGCTGGCTGCTGTGGTTGCAGCGCGCGCGATGGAGCGTCGGCAGGATGCCGCTGCCGCTCCTGGCCTTTCTCGTTCTCGCGACGGTCTCGATCTTCTGGTCCCACTACCCGGGCGCGACCGCGCTCGGGCTCTTCACGACCTGGATCATCGTCGTGAATGCCGTGGCTCTCGCCGTGACGTTTACGTGGGCGGAGTTGTTGCGTGCTCTCGGCCTCGTGCTGCGTTTCGTCATCGCGGCATCCCTCGTGTTCGAATTGTTCGTTTCGGTCGTCTTGCGCCACAGGCTTCTGCCGTTTTTCGGCCAGCCCGGAGTCGACTACGAGTCATACACGACCATTCCGGGCATGTTGATGTGGTCGCGCAACCAATTGTTCGACGTTTTCGGCTCCGGCCGCATCCAGGGCATCGTCGGGAACGCGAACAGCCTCGGCTTTCTCGCTCTCCTCGCTCTCATCGTGTTCGGCATCCAGTTCGCCTCGCGGAGCGCATCCCGGCGCTCGGGGGTCGTCTGGATCGCACTGGCCGCCGCCACGATCCTCATGACGAAATCCGCGACGGTGACGGTTGCGGCGGCGGGCGTGCTCGTCGTGCTCGTCGTCGCGCTGTTCGTCCGTCGAGCACATACGGGTCTCGGCCGCGCGATCGTGTACGCGACGAGCATCGCCGTTCTGCTCGCAGGTGCCGCCTCGGCGTTCATATTCCGCAACCTGGTGTTCGAACTGCTCGGAAAAAGCCCGGACCTCACCGGTCGCCTCGGGATCTGGAGCAAGGTCATCGACCTCACTCAGCAGCGCCCCGCGTTCGGATGGGGATGGGTGAGCTATTGGGTGCCGTGGGCAGACCCGTTCAACTCGCTCGTCTTCCGTTCCGGCGTGCGGCAATTGCAAGCGCACAACACGTGGCTCGATGTCGCATTCCAAGTCGGCCTCGTCGGCCTCGTCGTGTTCGCCGCACTCGTCGGCGCGGCGCTCGTGAAAGCGTGGCAGCACGCCGTGGACCGGCCGCAACGGGCGCCAGGGCAACCCCTGCGGCATCCGGCCCTGACGTTGCTGCCGCTTCTCGTCCTGGTCGCGCTGGTCGTCCAGTCCTTCGCCGAGAGTCGGCTCATCACCGAGTACGGGCTCGCCTTGCTCATCGTCGTGGCCGTCAAGACGAAGCGCCGGGAGCTGCTGTGAGAGCCGGCCAACGGTTCGATGTCATCGTGGCGTTTCTCTCGTCGGCCCGCTTCCTCACGTCCCTGTCCACGGCCACGGTCGGTGCCGCGGCGTACTCGTTTCTCCTCCACCAGACCATCGGATGGGCGGGACTGTTCGGGGTGCTCGGCGTGCTTCTCCTGCTCTGGGTGGTCATCCTGATCGTCAAGCGCGGGGAAGTCGAATGGAGTGGACTGCTTCCGATCTCCCTCATGGTTTTCGTCGCATGGGCCGCGGTTTCCGTGTTCTGGAGCAATTACCAATGGGCGACTCTCGGGAGCGTCGGGTATCTCTTCGCCTACACGGTTTTGGGAGTGGCGGTCGCCCTCCTGAGGGACACGATCCAGATCGTTCGTGCGTTCGGGGACGTCTTGCGGTTCGCCCTCATCGCCTCGATCGTGCTCGAGATCCTGTCCGGGCTGCTGATCGACGCGCCCATCCGTTTCCTCGGGATCACCGGAAACCTCGATCAGCTGGGCCCGATTCAGGGAATCGTCGGAACTCGAAACCAATTGGGGATCATCGCGATCATCGCCCTCGTGACTTTCGCGACCGAACAGCGAACGCGCTCCGTGTCCCGCGGATTGAGCGCGGCGTCGCTCGTCCTCGCCGCATTGTGCCTCTTGCTGTCGCAATCCCCCGTCGCGATCGGCACAACCGTCGTCATCGCGATCGCTACCGCCGCGCTGTACGGCTTGCGCAGGATCGACCCCGGTCGACAGCGATTCTGGCAGCTCGGATTGCTCGGTTTCAGTGTCGTAACCGTCGTGCTCGCCTGGGTCTTTCGCGACGGCATCATCCAACTTCTGGATGCGACGAAAGACCTCGATTATCGCCTCAATCTGTGGCGCCGGATTCTCGATCTCATTTCCGTGCACTCGCTCGAGGGTTGGGGCTGGATCGGCGCCTGGCGCGGCGATCTCGTCCCGTATGTGAGTTTCGCGCACTTCCCTGGCGGAGTTCCGGGAACGGCGCTCAACGCGTTTTTCGACACCTGGCTGCAATTGGGACTCGCGGGGCTCGCCGCCCTCCTGGTTCTCGTCGTCCTCGCGTTTGCACGCTCGTGGCTTCTCGCCTCCACGCGGCGCAGCGTCGTGTTTACGTGGCCGGCGCTCGTGCTCCTCACCCTCATCTCGACGGCGCTCGCCGAAAGCTCCCTTCTTACGGAGTTCGGCTGGCTCACGCTCGTCGTGTGCACGGTGAAGGCGAGCCGCGAATTGAGCTGGCGGCAAGCGTTCGCTAGTGCTCCGGGGCAGCCCATCCTGCCGCACGAACCCCGCTGACCCTCTCGGCCATTCTTCGGGTACTTCTAGAGGCTTACATCACAAATGTGCCCGAGACTTTCCGGCCGTATTGCCAGAAACGTTTTGACAGTAAGCGAAACCTCATTGGGGCGACTCGCCACACCCCACAATCACAATCGGTCAGACGTCACGACTGTGGTCAATGCCGTATTGCATCTCCTTGACTCGCTCTAGGTTCTCTTCGATAAGGATTCGGTTTGTCCTCTGAAGATCGGCAAGAACGCCGAGTGCAATGGACAAGAGCGCTCCGACAAAAAAGGCAACACCGAGAATGAGCGACTGCAAATGCTGCCCAGCGTTCTCGGAGAAGAACCAGATGAGGATGAGATACCGCACAAACGGAATTAGCGCGCCGACGAGCATCAGTGTTCCGATGGTGAGGAAGAACCCGAACGGCTTGAACATGATGTAACTGCGAATGATTGCCTGCGCCGACTTGATTACATGCTGCGGTGTCGACTTGAACAGTCGGGACTCACGCGTCTTGGGATTCGTGTCGATTGGGACGCTCGCAATTTTCAGCCGTTTATTGCCGGCCTGGATTATCGTCTCCATGCAATAACTGAACTGGGTGACCACGTTCAGCATGATGAGGGACCCCTTGGAATAGGCTCGAAATCCGCTTGCCGCATCCGGCAGATTTGTGCTCGCAGCCAAATTCACAACTTGGCTGCCAACCTTCTGCAACAGCTTCTTGAGCGGGGAGAAATGCGCAATTTTGTGAGTCTGACGATCACCGATGGCAATATCGGCTTCTCCCGCGATAAGAGGCGCAACCAAGTCGGGGATCCGCTCCTGCGGGTACTGATTGTCCCCGTCCGTGTTGACGACAATGTCAGCCCCATGCGCGAGCGCATAATGCACGCCGTCGCGGAACGAGCGGGCCAGGCCCATGTTCCTCGTGTGGTGCACGAAGTGTGTCACGCCGTGCGCCCTCGCCACCTCAAGGGTTCGATCCGTTGACCCGTCGTCGATAATCAAAATCTCTAGCTCGTCAACCCCGTCAATCGTTCGTGGAATACTCTGCAAAACGAGAGACAGTGTCTCCTCCTCGTTGAGGCAGGGGACCTGAATAAATACCTTCACACTCACTCCTGGAAGCTCGCTCGAAGCGCGGAAAGCCCGCCTTCGGTATCGCCGTCGAAAATTACATTGCCGTGATTGAGTACGACCACCCGATCGCACATGTCGCGAATCTGCGCCGCGGTGTGGCTCACCAAGACGATCGTGCACCCTTCGCGCTGGAATTGCCGGATGCGATCCATGCACTTTTCCTGAAAGGCTTCGTCGCCGACGGCGAGAACTTCGTCGACGAGGAGAATGTCGGGGTCGACGTTGACGGCAATGGCAAAGGCGAGCCGCACGTACATGCCGGACGAATAGAACTTCACCTGCGTATCGATGAAGTCTCCGATGTCTCCGAAGGCGATGATGTCGTCGAACTTCTCACGAACCTGCTTCTTCGTTAGCCCGAGGATCGATCCGTTCATATAGATATTTTCGCGGCCAGTGAGATCGGGATGGAAACCTGCCCCGAGTTCGAGTAGTGCAGCAATCTGGCCGCGACGTTGCACAATTCCTGCGGTTGGCTGAAGGATCCCACCAATGGTCTTCAGAAGTGTGCTCTTGCCGGATCCGTTGTGTCCGATTAGACCCACCGTCTGACCCGCCGAAATATCGAGAGTGACGTCCTTCAGCGCAAAAAAGTCATCCTTGTGTTGATTGGATCGCCCAAAATTGAC
>JAHBST010000056.1 GCA_019638975.1 Cryobacterium sp. | reverse complement strand
GGCCGGGAGTCGGGCGCGTGAGCACCGTCATCGACAACATCGGTCTCCTCGTGACGCACGAAGTCGAGCGGCCGGAGCGCGTGGGCGCGGCGCTCGTGATCGACAACGGCGTTGTCGCCTGGCTCGGCGACGCGGGCTCTGCGCCGGATGCCGACGAGCGAATCGACGCGGAGGGCCGGTGCGTGATCCCCGGCTTCGTGGACAGCCACAGCCACCTCGTGTTCGCGGGCGACCGCTCAGCAGAATTTGAGCATCGGATGACGAGCCAACCCTATGCGGCAGGCGGCATACGAACGACGGTTGCCGCGACTCGAGCCGCGTCGGATGCTGAACTCGCCGCGAACACCGCCCGACTCGTCGCTGAAATGCGCGCGCAAGGCTCGACGACAATCGAGATCAAGAGCGGCTACGGACTCACGACTGTCGATGAGGCTCGCGCGCTCGCGATCGCGAAGACGTTCACCGAGGACACGACCTACCTCGGCGGACACGTAATTCCGTCCGAGTTCACGGACGATCCAGCCGGCTACGTTGCGCTCGTGACCGGCGAGATGCTCGACGCGTGCGTGCCGCATGCGAAATGGATCGACGTGTTTTGCGATCGCGGCGCATTCGATGCGGACCAGGCGCGAGCCATTCTGACGGCGGGACTCGCGCGCGGACTCGGAGCGCGGATGCACGGCGCGCAACTCGCCCCGTCCGACGCCGTTCAGCTTGCCGTCGAGTTGGGTGCGGCGAGCGTCGACCATTGCACCTTCCTGACCGACGGCGACATCGCCGCGCTCGCCGCATCCGACACTGTCGCGACCCTGCTGCCCGGTGTCGAGTTCTCGACGCGCCAGCCGTACCCGGATGCCCGCCGCCTGCTCGACGCAGGAGCGGCCGTCGCGCTCGCATCCGATTGCAACCCTGGCTCGAGTTTCACCTCATCCATGCCGTTTTGCATCGCGGTGGCCGTTCGCGACATGAACTTCAGTCCGGCCGAGGCGCTGCGAGCCGCCACCGCCGGCGGTGCCGCCGCGTTGCGCCGTTCCGACATCGGCGGGCTCGCCGTCGGCCAGCGCGCTGATCTCGTCATTCTCGACGCGCCGAGTTACGTGCACCTCGCGTACCGCCCGGGCGTTCCTCTCGTGCACCGCGTGATCTCGGCCGGCGGCTGACCGGTCTCCGGGCCCGTGACGTGTCGTGACGGGGGAGTGTCGAATGGTCAGCGGCTTGCGGCGCGTCGAGACTTCCGCTGCTCCTGCACGCCTCCGATAACCTGAGCGATCGCGAAGACGAGTGCGAGCCAACCGATCCAGTAGCCCGCGACGAGAAGCGCGATGCCCGCGAGCGCGAGGAGGACTGCCACAAGGTAGATGAGGAGCAGGAATGTGCGGCGCTTTTGCTTCGCGCGGGCTTCGTCGTTCGTCATGCGTTCAGCTTCCACCGGGCTCCGCACGAACGCAAAGTGCGACACGGTTGTCGTCTCCGCGGTTGCCGCATCGGACTAGCTCAATAACACTGCGCCGTACGCGAGCACGGCAATCAACAACCAGGATGCGAGACCGACGAGCAGCGAGCGCCATCCTGTCCTGACCAGTTCGCGCACTCGCACCCCGGTCCCGAGGCCGAACAGTGCCATCGCGAGGAGCGCGGTCTGCAGCGCGTCTGCCGTCGAGACCATGGCTTCGGGCAACGGAACGAAGGAACGGATGACCACCGCGAGGAGGAATCCGGCGATGAACAGGGGCAGGAACGGTGCTCGCTTCGCGGGCGACTCGGCCTCGTCGGCATCCGGTGCGACGCCGGAGTCTTGCCGCCGATCGCGGTGCCGCACGGCGACGGCCGCGATCGAAACCATGGGGGCGAGCATGAGCACTCGCGTGAGTTTGATGACGACGGCTATTGCGAGGGCGCTCGTGCCCGCGAGTTGCGCGGTCGCGACGACTTGCCCGACATCGTGCACGCTCGCGCCGACCCAGTGCCCGAATTGGTCCGCGTCGAGGCCCAACGGATGCCAAAAAAGGGGCAGCACCCCGATCGCGAGAGTGCCGCACAGCGTCACGAGAGCGACGGGAGTCGAGGCTTCCGAGTCTTTCGCCTTCACCACTCCGCTCATCGCGCCGATCGCCGAAGCGCCGCAAATGGAGAAGCCGGTTGCGATGAGCAGCGGTTCATGGCGGGGCAATCGAGCGAGTTTCCCGAACCAAAAGGTGGCAAGGAACGTGACGAGGACGAGCGCAACGACGAGCAGAATGGTCAACCAACCCAAGTGTGCGATGTCGACGAGGCTCAGTTTGAGTCCGAGCAGCACGATTCCCAATCGCATGAATCTCTTCGACGCGATCGACAGTCCGGGAGCGAGGCGTCCGACGATTTCGCGTTGGACGCGCGGTATTTGGGCGACGACGATGCCGAGCGCGACGGCGGCCGTCAGCAGTGGAATCGCCGGGACGACCGCGTGGATGCCCCACGCGAGAAGCGCTGCCGCACCGGAAAGGGCGACACCGGACAGCCAGCCTGCCGAAGATGGACTGGCTGGAGCGCCGGGCGAGGCCACTACGGTGACTCTCGGCGGGCCGCCGATCGCACTTCGGCGACTGCGCGCTCCGCGCGAGCGGACAATTCGGATGCCCCGCCGTTGGCACCGATCAGTTTCGAGCCCACTTCAGCGACCGTCACTGCGATGCGCGCCGCCGACTCCGCGTCGTATTGAAGGTTCGGATTTCCGTCTGCCGCGAGGTGCGATGCGAGTTGCGCGATCTCCGCCGCGGCTTCCACGAGGAGCGTGAGATGAGCCGACAACGGGAGAACGGCGGCGATTCGGTCGTCACCCCGCACGGCGAGCGCCGCGCGGTAGCCGATGGCATCACCGGTAATGCGCGGTTCGAACGACGCCCGAAGGTCATCGGCGCGACTCGCGATCGCCTCGGCATCGGGGAGCAGGGACCGCGAACGTCGCGCAGTTTTTGCGGCGAGGCCGGCGGCGAGAGCACCCAGCACAGCGATGACGGAACCGGCCGCTGGCACGGATTCCTCGCTTGCGACATCGTTCAACAGCGCACGCAACGGCAAGTCAAGGTAATCATCGACGGAGTCGAGAGCCATCAGGAGAGTCCGACGATCTCGCCGGAATCGTCGATGTCGATGATTTCCGCCGCGGGTGCAGAGGACAGTCCCGGCATCGTGCGCATGTCGCCGCAAATCGGATAGATGAAACCGGCGCCGATCGACGCGCGCACTTCGCGCACCGGCAATCGCCATCCGGTGGGCGCTCCCTTGATGGCAGGGTCGGCCGACAGGGACAAGTGGGTCTTGGCGATGCACACGGGCAGGTTTCCGTACCCTGCTTTCTCGTACTTTTCGAGTTGCTTGAGCGCGAGCGGCGAGATGTCGAGGCCGTCCGCGCCATACATTTCGTGAGCGATCGTGTCGATCTTGTCGATGAGGGAGAGCTCGTTCGGGTACAAGTGGTGGAAGTTCGATGGTTCCTCGCACGCTTCCGCGACGGCCTCGGCCAGTTCGGCTGCGCCCTTGCCGCCTTCGGTGAAGTGGTGGCTGATCGCCAGCCGCACGCCTTCCTCTTCGGCGACCTCCATAATCGCGCGATGTTCGCTATCGAAGTCGGTGGGGAACGCGTTGACGGCGATGACCGGCACAACGCCGTGCCGGCGGATGTTGGCGATTTGCCGGCGCAAGTTCGAGGCACCCTGCAGGACGTCTCCCGGGTTTTCCGCGAGCATTTCCGGCGGCAACGGCCGGCCGGCGACGACACGGTACTTGGTCGAGTGCGTCTTCAAGTCCCGCACGGTTGCGACGAGGACCGCGGCATCCGGAGTCAAACCCGACGCGCGGCACTTGATGTTGAAGAATTTCTCGGCACCGATGTCCGCGCCGAATCCGGCTTCGGTGACGAGATAGTCACCCGCGTGGATTCCGATCTGGTCGGCTACCACCGAGGAGTTCCCGGTCGCGATGTTTCCGAATGGGCCGCAGTGCACGAGTACGGGCGTGCCTTCGACCGTCTGCATGAGGTTCGGTTTGATCGCATCCTTGAGAATCACGGTCATGGCTCCCGCGGCTTTGAGCTGCTCCGCGGTGATGGGTTCGCCGGATGCGTCGTAGCCCACGACAATTCTCCCGAGGCGCGCGCGGAGATCCTTCAGGCCGGAACACAGGGACATCAACGCCATCACTTCGCTGGCCGCGGTGATGTCGAACCCAGTCTGACGCGGGCTGCCGTCATCGGGACCGCCAAGGCCTGTCACGATGTTGCGCAACTCACGATCATTGACGTCGAGCACTCGTCGCCAGCTGATCTGCTGGCTGTTCAGACCGAGTTTGTTCCCCTTGTGGATGTGGTTGCCGATCATCGCTGCGAGAAGATTGTGGGCTGCGGTGACCGCGTGCATGTCGCCGGTCAAATGCAGATTGAGCGCTTCCATCGGCACGACCTGCGCGTAGCCGCCTCCGGCCGCACCACCCTTGATTCCGAAGGTCGGTCCCATCGACGGCTGGCGAATCGCAACCACGCCGAGTTTGCCGATATGCCCGAAGCCCTGACCGAGACCGACCGACGTCGTGGTTTTGCCCGACCCGAGCGGCGTCGGGGTGATCGCGCTCACGACGACGTATTTCGCCTTCGGACGGTCACGCAATTCATCGATAGCGTCGAGCGATATCTTTGCCGCCACTCGACCGTAGGGCTCGAGAAGGTGCGGGCCGATGCCCATGCTCGCGGCGACATCCTCGAGGGGGCGGCGAACGGCCGCTCGGGATATCGCGAGGTCGGATGGCATGGGCGAGTTGCTGGGAGCGGATGATTTCGAAATGGTACTCACCAATCAATTGTTTCGGGCACGACGCCGATCGAACGCGTGCTGAGCGGAGTCAGGACGATGAAAGAGCGAGTTCCTTCGCAGGTTCCAGGCGAACCACGACGGACTTGGACGTCGGAGTGTTGCTGCCCTCCGCGGTCGCATCCAGCGGAACGAGCACGTTGGCCTCGGGAAAGTATGCTGCCGCGCATCCTTTTGCCGTCGGGTACGCGATGACCCGGAATCGCTTCGCCACTCGATCGACACCGTCCGAGAATTCGCTGTGGATGTCGACGAAGTCGCCGTCGGCGAAGCCGAGTTCAGCCAGATCGTCGGAGTTCACGAACACGACATGGCGTCCCTTCTTCACGCCGCGATAGCGATCATTGAGGCTGTACATGGTCGTGTTGAACTGGTCGTGCGAGCGCACAGTCTGCAAGAGTAGCCGCCCGGCCGGGATCGACAATGCTTCGAGGTCATTGACGGTAATCATTGCTTTGCCCGTCGCAGTCGGGAACGTTCGAGAATCACGCGGTCCGTGAGGGAGCAGGAATCCGTCCTTTTCGCGTACCTTGCGGTTGTAATCGTCGAAGCCCGGCACGACGCGCGCGATGCGATCACGGATCGTGTCGTAGTCGCGTTCGAAACCTGCCCAGTCGATCCCGTGCCTGTCGCCGAGAACCGCTCGAGCGAGTCTCGTGATGATGGAGATCTCCGACAGCAGGGTCGGGGCGACGGGCTTCAGCCGGGGGTACGAGGCTTGGACGGCCGCGACAGTATCCTCAACGCTGACGAACTGTTCGCCCCCGGCCTGCACGTCGATCTCACTGCGGCCGAGCGTCGGCAGAATCAATGCCTCCTCCCCGATGACCGCGTGCGACCGATTGAGCTTCGTGGAAACCTGCACGCTCAATTCGGTCTTCCGAATGGCGTCCTCGGACACCTCGGTATCGGAAATGGCGCTCACGAGATTCCCGCCCAGCGCGAACCACACTTTGATGGCGCCGTCGCGCATCCCTCGAATCCCGTTGACCGCGTCGACGCCCTCGTCGCGAGGTGGGTTGAATCCAAACTCCCGTTCGAGAGCGTCGAGGAACGCTCGCGGCATTTTCTCCCAAATGCCCATCGTGCGATCGCCCTGCACATTGCTGTGACCGCGAATCGGGGAGGCGCCGGCGCCGGGCTTTCCCATATTGCCGCGCAAGAGCAGCAAGTTGATGATTTCCTTGATCGTCGGAACCGCCCGCTTGTGCTGGGTGAGGCCCATGGCCCATGTGATGATGACCCTGTCGGCTTTGAGGTAGCGAGAGGCCAGTTCATCGATTTCGGCACTCGTCAGACCGGTTGCTTCGAGAACCGCATTTTCGTCGAGCGTCGCAAGGTGCGTTCTGAACTCTTCGAGCCCCTGGCAGTGTTCGTCGAGGAAGGCGTGATCGAGCACGTTGCCCGGATCGGCGTCTTCGGCATCGAGAACCCGTTTGGAAATCGCCTGCAGGAGAGCCATGTCGCCGCCGAGGCGAATCTGCAGGTACTGATCCGCGAGTCCCGTGCCGCGACCGATGATGCCGCTCACTTTCTGCGGATTCTTGTAGCGGATGAGGCCCGCCTCGAGCAGCGGATTCACCGCGACTATTTCGGCTCCGGCGTGCTTCGCCTCTTCGAGCGCCGTGAGCATTCGGGGATGATTGGTCCCCGGGTTTTGACCCATGATGATGATGAGGTCGGCTTTCGCGAAATCCGTGTAGACGATGGTCGCCTTGCCGACGCCGATGACTTCGTTCATCGCCGTTCCCGTCGACTCATGGCACATGTTCGAGCAGTCCGGGAGGTTGTTTGTTCCGAATGCTCGCGCGAAAAGCTGATACGCGAAGGCCGTTTCGTTCGGTGTCCGGCCGCTCGTGTAAAACGCCGCC
The DNA here is from genome assembly GCA_019638975.1 of Cryobacterium sp. Classification (GTDB taxonomy): domain Bacteria; phylum Actinomycetota; class Actinomycetes; order Actinomycetales; family Microbacteriaceae; genus Terrimesophilobacter. The sequence continues at coordinate 6,902 of JAHBST010000056.1, read as the reverse complement.
TGATCCGGCGATTCGAGGCTGTTGAGCTTTTTCGCGACGAGCGCGAAAGCGTCGTCCCACGTGATCGGCTCATAGTGATTCTTTCCCGCTGGCTTGTAGACGGGTTCGACGAGGCGTCCTTGCATCCCGAGCCAGTATTCGTCCTTGTCGAGAAGGTCATCGATCGAGTACTCGCTCCAAAACGAGCTCGGGACGGTGACAGGGGTTGCTTCCCACGTGAGCGCTTTTGCGCCGTTTTCGCAGAATTCGAAGATCTTTCTGTCCGGCGGATCCTCCCACGCGCAACTCATGCAATCGAATCCGTCTTTCTGGTTCATCGCCAGAAGACCCCTCAGCGCCCGATTGACGCCCATCGACCCGAATGCCGGAATCATCGAGTGCGTGACCCCGGGCACCCCGGCGGCCCACTTCTTCGGTGAACCTACCGTGAGTTCGTTCTCCTCGACGGCGACCCTGATCGGCCTCTCGTCCGTCACGCGGCGCTTCCTTCCTTCGCGCGCGAGCGAACGATTCGCTCGCTTCCGGAATAGATGACCATGGATGCCTCGCGGAGGAAACCGACAAGAGTGAGACCCATATCCGCAGCAAGCTCTGCCGCGAGCGACGACGGCGCCGAGACCGCGGCGAGGACTGGTATCCCGGCCATCAAAGCCTTTTGGGTCAATTCAAAACTTGCTCGGCCCGACACCATGAGGACGGTCCCGCGCAGCGGGAGCCGATCCTCTTTGAGCGCCCAGCCGATGACCTTGTCGACCGCATTGTGGCGCCCGACATCCTCGCGCAACACGAGAAGGCCACCGGTTTCCCCATCGAACAGCGCGGCCGCATGGAGTCCGCCGGTCTTGTCGAAGATCGCCTGTTCTGCGCGCAATCGTCCAGGGAATGACGCGAGCAGAGTCTCGGAGATCCGAAGCGGATCCTCCTCCACGGCGAACGCGGACTTCGTCCGAACTGCATCGATGCTCGCTTTTCCGCACAATCCGCACGAACTGGTCGTGAAAAACGCGCGCTCCAGGCTCGGGTCCGGGGGAGGCACGTCAGCGGCGAGCGTGACGTCGAGAACGTTGTACGTATTGAGGTTGTCGACCGTCGCACCGGCACAATACCTGGCCGTCCGGAACTCTTCTCCTCGCGTGATCACTCCCTCAGACACCAGGAATCCCGCTGCGAGATCAAAATCGGCGCCGGGAGTTCGCATCGTGATCGCGAGCGAGCGTCCACCGACACGAATCTCAAGCGGTTCTTCCACGGCGAGCACATCTTCGCGCGACTCGACCCGATCCGTTCCGACCACGCGAGTAACGGTGCGCCGAGCGAGGTTGCGTACCATGCCCTATTCCTATCACTCGTCGAACGAGTTGACGAGAGAGTGCGCCGCGCGATCGAGGTAGTCCCGCAGCAGGGCATCCGGAAGCGGCGCGAGTTCGAGCGCATCAAGGGCCGTGCGCATATGACCGAGCCAACGGTCGCGCGCATCCGGCGTGACGTGGAACGCCGAATGCCGAGCGCGCAACCGCGGGTGACCTCGCTCGAGGCTGTAGGTTGTCGGGCCGCCCCAGTATTGCTGCAGGAAGGAACTGAGCCGGTGAATGGCGCCCTCGAGATCGTGGTGCGGGTACATCGGCCACAACACCGGATCAGACTGGACGCCTTCGTAGAAGTGGCGCACGAGGCGGTCGAACGTCTCACTGCCCCCGATTTGATGGAAGAGTTCGGGTTGAGCGGCGGGACCGTCCTCGCCGACCCTGAGAGTGACCGGGCTCGGTGGAACCGCCCTTGTGCTTTCGTCGCTCATGTGACGCCGGACTTTGGCGCGGGTCCGTTCGCGCCGGGCCGCTCCTTGGCCGCCTTACCCGGAATGGCACGGTGCTGGTCGAGGATCATGCGGTTGAGGGACGGCACGCGCACTCCATACGCGTCGAGCGCGAGCTTCACGCGCATCCGCAATTCACGGGCAACATCCCATTGATCGGCGGAGCGGGTTTTGATGACAAGGCGCAAGACGATGGCTTCCGCGGTGACCGACTCGACGCCCCAGATCTCCGGATTCTCGATTATTTTGCGCTGCCACGTGGGGTCGGTCGCCAGCAGCTTGGCTGTCGTGAGGACGACATCCTTGATCGCATCGAGATCGGACGTGTAGGGCACGGGAAGGTCGATGATGACTCGGGCCCAGCCTTGCGATTTGTTCCCGACGCGCAGGATCTCGCCGTTGCGCACGTGCCAGAGCGTGCCGTTGACGTCCCGAATGCTCGTGATGCGCACCCCCACGGATTCGACCGTCCCCGATGCGACGCCGAGGTCGACGACGTCGCCGATTCCGAATTGGTCCTCGAACACCATGAACATTCCGTTGAGGATGTCCTTCACGAGGTTTTGCGCGCCGAAAGCGAGGCCAGCCGCGACGACTCCTGCCGCCCCAAGGATGCCGAGTACGGGCACGCCGAGCGTATCGAGAATGAGCACGAGCGCAGCACCGAGGAGCACAACCGTCAGGGAGCTGTTGATCACGGTCCCGAGCGTGCGTGTGCGCTGCACGATGCGGGCTGCGCGCAACGGGGCGGATGCCAATTCCTGAGTTTGCTCGACGTTGTGCGACTTCTTGACCCCCGACACGACTCGTTCGATCGAGCGCCTCAGGATGATGAGAAGCAGCCAGCGAACGACGAACGTTCCCACAACGATGAGGACGATTGTGATCGGCACATGCCACTGGGCGAAGAAACTGCCCAGCGCAGTCCAGAATCCGGTCCAATTCGCATCGTTCATCGCGCTGCCAGTCTATTGCGGGCGACCTGGGGAAACGTCAGGAGGACCGGAAGAGCCGGTCCTCCCGAGTTGAGCCCGCGTTACGTCGCCGAGCCTTCGGAATCCTTCGATTGCGCGGCAAGAGCCCGCTCCACACCGGCGAGGTTCTCGACGATGAGGCGACGCAATGCCGGTGCATCCGGATTGGCGTCGAGCCACGCCTTTGTCGCGTCGACGAGAGCCTGCGACGCGAGTGGGGCCGGGTAGAGTCCGACGATAAGGGTCTCCGCAATGTGGTAGCTGCGGCTCTTCCACAGGTCCCCGAGCGCCGCGAAATACCTGGCCACGACGGCCTCGAGCGAAGCCGGGTCGTTCACGTGCTGGTAGCCGAGCGCCGTGTTGCGCACGATCGCGTTCGGCTGTTCGTCCGAGTCCACAAGCGAAGAGAATGCTTCGAGCTTGGCTTCGGAGGTCGCGAACGTCGCTCGAGCCCGTGCCGCGGCTTGTGCGCCACTCGCGGTGTTGTCTTTCGCGAGCGCGGCGTCGATGTCGGCCGGTGTCGCTGCCCCGTTGAGCACGAGGCCTTCGAGCAGCTCCCAACCGAGGTCGGTGTCGATCTCGAGGCCCTTCAACACGACGGTGCCGTCGATGAGTCCGCGAAGAGCCGCGACGTGATCGCCCGTCGACGCGATATTCGCGAAGAACTTCACAAACTGGAATTGCGCGTCCGAACCCGGCTCGGCGAGCTGGGCGAGAGTCCACAAGTCGGAGCCGACTTTCTCGATCGTCTTTGCGCGGTCGACCGGGGCGACGTATTGCCGTGCCGCCAGAAGCAATTGGCCGAGGGTCGTGCGGATTGTCGTGCTCTCCGTCTCGGTTGCGATATTGCGGAGCACGAGCGCGACGTAGTCGCTCGCCCTCGTTTCGGCATCCCGAGTCGCGTCCCAGACGGCACCCCAGACGAGCGCTCGTGCAAGCGGGTTGTCGATGTCTTTGAGGTGCTCAAGCGCCACGGCGAGCGAATCCTCGTCGAGGCGGATTTTCGCGTACGCGAGATCGTCATCGTTGATGAGGACGAGGTCAGGCTTCGCCATTCCGACGAACTCGGGCACCTCCGTGCGCTCGCCGTCGACATCCAGTTCGTGGCGGTGGGTGCGCACGAGCTTTCCGCCCTCGAGGCTGTAGAAGCCGATCGCAAGGCGGTGGGGTCGGATGGTGGGGTAGTCGGGCACGGCGCTCTGCAGCACTGCGAAACTCGTGAAGCTGCCATCGCTTCCCACCTCGAAGGATGGGCGCAGCGTGTTCACCCCCGCGGTCTCCAGCCACAGCTTCGACCACTCGGTGAGCTTGCGGCCGCTCGTGATCTCGAGCTCGGCGAGCAGGTCTTTGAGTTCCGTGTTGCCCCACTCGTGCTTCTTGAAGTACGCGGCGACGCCCGCGAAGAACTCGTCCTCGCCGACCCATGCGACGAGCTGCTTGAGAACCGAGCCGCCTTTGGCGTAGGTGATGCCGTCGAAGTTGACTTGAACATCCTCGAGGTCATTGATAGTGGCGACGACGGGGTGGGTCGACGGCAGCTGATCCTGCCGATAGGCCCAGCTCTTCTCCATCGCCTGGAATGTCGTCCACGCTTCCGTCCACTCGGTGGCGTTGGCGGTAGAAATCGTGGATGCCCACTCCGCGAAGGACTCGTTGAGCCACAAGTCGTTCCACCACTTCATGGTGACGAGGTCGCCGAACCACATGTGGGCGAGCTCGTGCAGAATCGTGACGACGCGACGCTCCTTGATCGCATCCGTCACTTTGGAGCGGAAAACATAGGTTTCCGTAAAGGTGATCGCGCCGGCGTTCTCCATCGCGCCGGCGTTGAACTCGGGGACGAACAACTGGTCGTACTTCTCGAACGGGTACGCGTAGTCGAACTTGTCTTCGTAGTATTCGAAGCCCTTGCGCGTGATGTCGAAAATGTAGTCGGCGTCGAGGTGCTGGCTGAGCGATTTGCGGGAGTAAATGCCGAGCGGGATGGTGCGGCCGTCTCGGCTCGTGAGCTCGCTCGTCACTTTCGCGTAAGGGCCGGCGACGATCGCGGTGATGTAGGACGAAATGCGCGGTGTGGTTTTGAACACCCAGGTCGCGTTCGTGCCGACCTCGGTCCGGTTTTCGACGGGCTGGTTGCTCACAACCTCCCACGCGGCCGGCGCGGTGACCGTGAATCGGAACGTGGCCTTCAGGTCGGGCTGCTCGAAGACTGCGAAGACGCGGCGGGAGTCGGGTACCTCGAATTGCGAATACAGATAGACCTCGCCATCCACGGGGTCAACGAAACGGTGGAGGCCCTCGCCCGAGTTCGTGTACTCGGCATCGGCGACGATCGTGAGCACATTGTCGGCGGCGAGGTTGTCGAGTTGGATGCGCACGCCATCCGCGGCAGCAGTGTCGACGGCGGCGCCATTAAGATCGATCGAGTGAACGGTGCGCGTGAATGCGTCGATGAACGTGGAGGCCCCGGCTTTCGCCGTGAACCGCACAACCGTGGTGCTGCGAAACACTTCCGCGCCCGTCGTGAGGTCGAGAGTGACGTCGTAGCTGTCAACGCTGACGAGCGCTTTGCGCTCCTGGGCTTCGAGTCGAGTGAGGTTGTCGCCGGGCACAGCAGTCTCCTTTGTGAGGATCAACGAGTGGTTGCTGGGCGGATGCGCCCAGTGTCGTGCATCCAGCCTAATAGCGCGGAACGGAGTCGTGGCTGCGGTCGGCTTCGACGGCTTCTTCGAGGTCGCGCGAGCGCGAACTCGCGAGCCCCTCGTCGAGTGAACGTGGGCCGAAGATCGCCGCACAATCGGCGATCGCGCCGCGCAGCACTTCACGCAATCGAGCATCCGCGCCCGGCGAGCATGCTTGTGCGATTCCCAGCACACCCACGCGGATGACCGACTCCGTCATTCGTGAGATGGCCCGCTCCCGGGTTGCCGCCTTGTTCTCGGCGACAAAGTCTTTCGCCCATCGAGCGGCGAGGGGAGCCTGTTCGAAAGCAGCTCGCATGCACTCCCTCAGTTCAACCGACGGTGGATGCCCGAGTCTCGTCAATTGCAATTCGCACGAAAGGATGCCGACCGCGAGTGCGCGCTGCCGCGACTCGCTCGCGATGGGCAACGCAGCCATCGCGACGCGGAGTGCGATCAGCAGTTCAATGCGAGGGTCGTCACCGTTGACCCCGATGACCGACGGGATGAGTTCCGCAAGCTGCGACCTGTTGCGGTCCGACGTGCAGTCGTTGGTCATCCGCGCAAGGAATGCCAAGGCCGGATGCGTGCACGCCGGGTGGTCGCTCCAGCGCTCGCCCGCAAGATAGGAGGCGAATTCCATGAAGCATCCGCCGCTGCGCGGAGTCCGATGCTTGCCCGCTGACAGGACGGGGACGAACAGTGGCGCATCGTCAGTGTGTGTCGTCATCGCTGGCCTCCCTACCGAACGAGGAACGCTTCCACCAGTGTGCTCCTGTCGCCGCCCAAAGGCCAGACCCGCCCGCTGGGAGTCTTCGTAGAATGGGCTCATGCGCATCCATATCGCCACCGACCATGCGGGGCTCGATTTCAGCCGGGAGATTCAGGAGCATTTGAGGGCCGCGGGCCACGAAGTAATCGACCACGGTCCGAAGGAGTTCGACCCGCTCGATGACTACCCTTCGTTTTGCATAAACGCGGCGATCGGCACGATTGCCGACCAGCAGGCGGGGGTTGAGGCTCTCGGAATCGTGCTCGGCGGCTCCGGCAACGGCGAACAGATGGCCGCGAACAAGGTGCGCGGGGCGAGGGCGGCGCTCGTCTGGAGTGAAGATACCGCGAAGCTCGCCAGGGAGCACAATGACGCGAACCTAATCGCAATCGGCGCCCGGCAGCATCCGATCGAAGACGTGCTGAGTCTCATCGACCTGTTCATCGCCACTCCGTTCTCGGGCGATGAGAGGCATGCGAGACGGATTGCGCAACTTGCCGAGTTCGAAGACACCGGAGCGATCGCCGGCAAGCAGGTCGATTGAATTGCCAGAGGGTCATTCGATCCACCGAATCGCTTTGCAATTCGAGCGGAATTTTCTGGGCCAAGAGATTTCGGCCAGCTCCCCTCAGGGCAGATTCGCAAAAGGTGCGGCGGAAATC
>JAHBST010000055.1 GCA_019638975.1 Cryobacterium sp. | reverse complement strand
ACGGAGAGCTATTTCGAATCGGTGGTGCGTTCTGCCCGGTCGACACCGTTATCGGTGCCCACGAGCGAGCGACGGTCGTTCGACACGACTCTCCCGACTGGGCCATTGCCGAGCGGTACACTGCCGCGTGGATCTACGGCGTGCACCCGACATTCCCCCGACCGCTAGAATTGTGCGTCGATTCCCGAACGCGCATGCACCCTGTTTCTGATCGGCTCAGAGAGTTTCGCGAAGTGGTGCTGACGGATGCGGAGACGCTCGCGATCGGCCCGTTGTCGCTGACCACGCCCCTCCGCACGGCAATCGATATCGTGCGATTCGCCGAGAACTTCACGGCCGCCGATCGCGAGCTGATTCTCGGGCTCGGCGCGTGCGGCGGTTTCGGCGAAGAGGATTGCGTCGCGTCCATGGCGGTTCGGAGGAATCTGCCAAACAAGAAGATTGCGCTGCAGCGGCTCCGTGCCGTGTTCGCCGAACACTAGCCCGCGTTGACCCGATACACGTCATAGACCTGGTCGATGCGCCGGACGGCGTTGAGCACTCGGTCGAGATGGGTCGTATCGCCCGTCTCGAACAGGAATCTGCTGAGCGCGAGCCTGTCGCTCGAGGTCTGGACGGACGCCGAGAGAATGTTGACGTGGTGCTCCGACAGCACGCGCGTCACGTCCGAAAGCAAACCCGCGCGGTCCAGCGCCTCGACCTGAATTTGCACGAGGAAGACGTTCTTGCCGGCCGGCGCCCACTCGACATCGATCATCCGCTCTGGTTGCGCAATGAGCGAGGCGACGTTGTTGCAACTCGCCTGATGAACCGAGACTCCGGATCCTCGCGTCACGAAACCGACGATGTCGTCGCCGGGCACCGGGGTGCAGCACTTCGCGAGCTTCACCAGGATGTCGGGGGCTCCGCGAACGAGCACGCCCGACTCGGTGTTGCGCAACTGGCGCGCTCGCCCCTTCACCGGAATCGGCAACTCGGATTCGTCGTTCTCTGACTCCGACTGGAGGTTCGCGACGACCTTCTCGAGTACGGATTGCGTAGAAACGTGCCCCTCGCCCACCGCGGCGTACAGCGCGGAGACGTCCTCGTATCGCATTTGAGCCGCAACCTCGTTGAACGAGTCCTGGCTCATGAGCTTCTGCAGCGGGAGGTTCTGCTTTCGCATGGCGCGAGCAATCGCGTCCTTGCCTTGCTCGATCGCTTCCTCGCGGCGCTCCTTCGTGAACCATTGCTTGATTTTGTTTCGCGCTCGCGGACTCTTGACGAAAGCGAGCCAGTCCTTGCTGGGCCCGGCATCGGGATTCTTGGATGTGAACACCTCCACGACTTCTCCGCTCGACAAAGCCGTGTCGAGGGGAACGAGCCGACCGTTCACTTTCGCGCCCATCGTGCGGTGACCGACCTCGGTGTGAACGGCATACGCGAAGTCGACGGGCGTCGCTCCCGCCGGAAGGCCGATGACTTTGCCGTGCGGCGTGAAGACGTACACTTCTTTCGCGCCGATTTCGAAACGCAGCGATTCGAGGAATTCGCTCGGATCGCTCGTGTCGGCTTGCCAATCGGTGATGTGGGCGAGCCATGCCATGTCGGTGTCGGGGCTGAGCACACTGCCGCCGGATTTTCCGCCGTTGACGCGCTCCTTGTATTTCCAGTGCGCGGCGACGCCGAATTCTGCGCGCTGATGCATCTCATCCGTACGAATTTGCAGCTCGACCGCTCGCCCATGCGGCCCAATCACGGTCGTGTGCAGGGACTGATACAAGTTGAACTTGGGCGTTGCGATGTAGTCCTTGAATCTGCCCGGAATGGGATTCCAGCGCGCGTGAATCGCGCCCAGTACGGCGTAGCAATCACGCACCGAGTTCACGAGGATGCGGATGCCCACAAGGTCGTAGATTTCGTCGAACTCCCGACCGCGCATGACCATCTTTTGGTAGATCGAATAGAACTGCTTTGGCCGGCCCGCCACTTTTCCCCGGATTTTCGCGGCGCGCAGATCTTCCGTAACGGCGGCGACGACTTCCTGCACGAATTCTTCGCGCTGTGGGGAGCGCTCCTTCACGAGCCCTTCGATCTCGACGTAGAGCTTCGGATAAAGCACCGCGAAGGACAAATCCTCGAGCTCCCACTTGATCGCCTGAATACCCAGTCGATGAGCCAAAGGCGCATAGATCTCGAGTGTCTCTTGCGCCTTGCGTGTCGCCGACTCGGGCGAGACAAAACCCCAGGTTCGAGCATTGTGCAAGCGATCCGCGAGTTTGATGACGAGAACGCGAATGTCCTTCGACATCGCGACCACCATCTTGCGAACGGTTTCCGCTTGCGCACTGTCGCCGTACTTGAGTTTGTCGAGTTTCGTGACCCCGTCGACGAGCATCGCGATTTCGTCGCCGAAATCCTCCCTCACCCGCTCGAGGGTGTATTCGGTGTCCTCCACCGTGTCGTGAAGCAACGCGGCTGCGATCGTGACCGGCCCGATCCCGAGGTCGGCGAGAATCTGGGCGACGGCGACGGGATGCGTGATGTACGGTTCTCCGCTGCGCCGAAATTGGCCGTTGTGGGCGCGCTCCGCGGCACGATACGCGCGCTCCACGAGGGCTATGTCGGACTTCGGATGCTGAGCGCGCACCGTCTTGATGAGGCGGTCGACGGCGCCGATCGGCTGCGCTTTCGAGAATATCCTCGGAAGCAACGCGCGGCGGGAGGAACCCGAAACGCTCGCCATGGGCGATTGCTGGATGTCCGCCTGGTTCAGAGCCTCCGGTTCAGTCGTCACGGCAGGAGGCTTCGTCTCGGTCATGGGGCCTCCTCCCCTAGCAAAACTAGCATTCAGCGCTGAGTTCACGCCGTCTCCGATTCACGAAACGGCGGAGCGCTCACTTTCGAGCGGACGCGACTCTGCCGTGCACTACTTCGCTATCGCCGCATTCCGTCGGGACTGGAGAATTTTCTTCGATTGCTTGCTGATCGCGCTTTCGGTACTGCGCAAGTGAGCGTAGAGGGGAGCTGCGATGAAGATTGTCGAGTATGTTCCGACCAGCATTCCGATGAAGAGTGCGAGGGATATGTCGCGAAGGGTTCCCGCGCCGAGCAATGCGGCCCCGATGAAGAGAATTCCGCCGACCGGAAGCAATGCGACGACCGAAGTGTTGATGGACCGCACGAGCGTCTGATTGATCGCGAGGTTGACGGACTCCGAAAACGTGCGTCGCGACTCTGCACCGTCTTCCGCCGTATTCTCGCGGATTTTGTCGAACACCACGACGGTGTCGTACAAGGAATAGCCCAGGATGGTCAGGAATCCGATCACCGCCGCAGGGGTGACCTCGAATTGCAGTACGCCGTAGACGCCTGCGGTAATGATCAGGTCGTGCAGCAGGGCGATCATCGCGGCAAGAGACATCTTCCAGGTGCGGAAATAGATCGCCATGACGATCGCGGCCAGAACGAGGAATGTGATCAGACCGCGGATGGCGGTACTCGTAATGTCGGCGCCCCACGTCGCGCCGATGAACGATGCCGTGACCTGGTTCTGTTTCACATTGTACGCGGCCGCGAGAGCGTCGCGCACTTCATCGTTTTGGGCGTTCGTGAGCTGGTCGGTCTGGATGCGCACGGAATCGCCACCGATGATCGTGACACGCGGATTTGCCTTCGGCACTTCCTTGATGACGGTATCGGCGGCGAACTTCTGGTCGAGATTCTTCGATTGGCTGATCTCGAACTGGGACCCGCCGCGGAACTCGATCCCGAACTCGAAACCGCCCCGCAGGAGAGTAATCCCGAGCGCCAGGCCGATCATGACGATCGCGATGCCGTACCAAAGATACTTCTTGCCGACGAAATCGTACGAGCGCTTGCCGGTGTACAGGTCGTTGCCGAATTGGGCGAAGCTGGCCATCAGGAATCCTTCCCCTTGGAGCGCGGCGAGGTGGTCCCGGATTTCGCGGCCTCGAGTTCGGCCGCCTTACGCTCGGCGATCGTTTGCCGGCGCGCGGCTTCCCGCCCAGCGGATGCGACTTTGGTGCCTTTGAGCGCAGCGGATGGCGCGCGGAACTGTGCGCGGCCCCGATAAACGGCGCCGAGCGCCGTGGGATCGAGCCCGCTGAATCGGTGCCCTCCGCCGAAGAATTCGGTATTGGCGAGCAATTGGAGCATCGGATGGGTGAAGAGAGTGACGACGAGGATGTCGACGATCGTCGTCAAACCGAGCGTGAGTGCGAATCCGCGAACGTTGCCGACAGCGAGCAGGAAAAGGACGATCGCGGCGAGGAAGTTGACCGCATCCGACGCGAAAATCGTACGGAGCGCGCGTTTCCAGCCGGCCTCGACGGCAGAGACGAGAACGCGGCCGTCCCGCAATTCGTCGCGAATACGTTCGAAGTAGACGATGAAGGAGTCCGCGGTGATACCGATGGCCACGATGAGACCCGCAACACCCGCAAGAGACAATCGGTAGCCCTCCCGCCACGAGAGAATCGTGACGATCAAATAGGTGATCGAGAATGCGACGACGAGCGAAGCGACGGTGACGAGACCGAGCGTCCGATACTGCAGGAGCGAATAGCCGATGACGAGGATCAACCCGATCGCGCCCGCGAGAAGGCCGCTCAGCAATTGAGTCGTACCGAGGGTCGCGGTGATCGTGTCCTTGCTCTGGACGAGGAATCCGATGGGCAGCGCGCCGAACTTCAATTGGTCCGCGAGCGTCTTCGAGGTTTCCTGCGTGAAGGAGCCTGTGATTTGCGGGCGGCCGTCCGTGATGACGGCGTTCGTAGTCGGAGCAGAAATGACCTTGCCGTCCAGGACGATCGCGAACTGGTGGCGCGCTCCCGTCAGACCGAACAAGCGCGTCGTGACGTCTCCGAACTCCTTGGCGCCCTCGGCGTCGAAGACGATGTTGACGCCCCACTGGTTCGTGCTTACGCCCTGGCTATTGGAGACGAGGCCGTTCGTGGCGTCCTTGATGCGCTCGCCCGAAACCTCGACGGGGCCGAGGATGTATTTGTAATCCGGGATCGCGTCATTGAGCGTCCCGTTGATCTCGCACGTGATGAGCGGTTTGTCCGCCGGCGCGACATTCGTGGCCGCTTTGTCGAGATCCGCGCAATTGAAGTTGTCGAACTCCTTTTGCAACGCCGGAGTCACCCAAGCGGGATCACTCGCATTGCTCGGACTCACGGATGGTTCCGGTTCCGGCGACGCCGACGGGGCGGGACTCTCCGACTCCCCCGGGGTCGGCGTGGGTGACGGAGTTTCGCCGACCGTCGATACCGCGGCGGCATCGGACTGGATCACGGCGCGGAACTCAAGTTTCGCCGACGACTCGATGCGGTCGATCGTCGCCTGATCGGGGATTCCCGGAAGCGACACGACGACGTTCTTGTCGCCTTGCGTGTTGATCTCGGACTCAGAGACGCCCGCGGCATCGATGCGCTGGCGAATGATCGCAACAGCCTGATTCAACTGATCCGCGCTCACCGTTTGGCCACTCTCGAGCTTGGGCGCAAGGATGATTTGCGTTCCACCCTCGAGGTCGAGCGCGAGCTTGGGAACCCAGTTCCAACCCGACCACAAGGCTCCGGCGCCGTTGAGCGCGATGAGTCCGATGATGATGACCAGCAGCCAGGTAAGCGAACGCCATGCTTTTTTCACCGGGGTTGAGCGTACCGCCACGTGGGTCTCAGCTTTCTAACGAGAGGAAAGGGAACAGGGTGGATCGGTTATTCGGAATCCGACGCCGGCTTTTTGCGGCTCGGCTTCTTCGGCGTATTCGTCCGCTCGCCGTATTCTGGCTCGGCCATGGGCGTCGCATTGGATTTGTTCAATTCGGGCCCGGATTCGGTTTCAGCGGCCGGCTCGTCCGGCACGACCGGATCTACGGCCTTCAGCAGGACCTGGCGGTGGACCTTGATGATCGTCTTCGGGGCAATCTCCACGTACGCGATGTTCTCGTCTTCATCGATCGAGACGAGCGTTCCATACATGCCGAAGTTCGTCATGACCTCCACTCCGGGCAGCAACGTCGCGAGCCTCTCTGCGGCATCTCGCTGACGCTTCTTGGAGCTGCGGTACTGGAAGAAGACGAACACGGCCAAAACGACCGCGATAAGAATGAGGGTGTAATCCATGGTGGCGAAGGGCCTTCCGGGGTTGTCTGTGGCCGATTCACGAATTTTCAGCGCAGCGGGTCGCCGCGAAGGTGTTTAAGGCCAGCTTGAATTATAGGTCATCCCCGAAGAGCCCATTTGTCTGCTGCTGGATGCCAAGATGCTGCCAGGCGAGTTTTGTCGCCACCCGACCGCGCGGCGTTCGAGTCAGTAACCCTATTCGCACGAGAAATGGTTCCACGACCGATTCGATCGTTTCCGCTTCCTCCCCAACCGATACGGCGAGCGTGTTGAGGCCGACCGGTCCTCCGTCGAATCGGGTCAGGATCGTCGACAGCACCGCTCTGTCGAGCCTGTCGAGGCCGAATTCGTCGACCTCATACAACTCGAGAGCGGCGTGGACGGCCTCAAGACCGTCCGCATCGTGGACGAGGGTGTAGTCGCGAACGCGCCGCAGTAGTCGATTCGCAATTCGCGGGGTACCTCTGCTGCGACCGGCGATCTCCGCCGTCGCTTCCGTCTCGATGTCGAGAGACAAGAGCCGGGCCGCGCGCTCGAGAACCTGCTCGAGTTCGACCGCTTCGTAGAACTCCAGGTGCGCGGTGAAACCGAATCGATCGCGCAAGGGATTCGGCAGCAGCCCCGACCTCGTTGTCGCTCCGATCAGGGTGAACGGAGCGAGATCCAGCGGAATCGAGGTCGCGCCGGCCCCCTTCCCGACCATGATGTCGATCCGGAAGTCCTCCATCGCGAGGTAGAGCATCTCTTCCGCAGATCGAGCCATCCGATGTATTTCATCGATGAAGAGAATTTCGCCCGGAACGAGAGACGACAGCACGGCCGCGAGATCTCCCGCGTGCTGGATAGCGGGACCGCTCGAGATCCGCAACGGATGCCCGCTCTCTACTGCCACGATCATCGCGAGGGTCGTCTTGCCGAGGCCGGGCGGTCCGGCAAGAAGAATGTGATCGGGAGTGCGGTTTTGGAGTCGCGCGGCGTCGAGGAGCAGCTGCAATTGCGCCCTGACCTTGTGCTGGCCGACGAATTCGCCAAGGGTTCTGGGTCTGAGCGCTCCTTCGAAAGCGAGCTCGGCATCCGATTCGATGGTCGGGCGGACGATCGCGGCCGTCTCGTCGTCTGTCGTCATCGGCGATCTCCCTTCGCGGCGGCGGGGCCCAGTTGGGCCAGCGCCGTGCGAAGGAGAAACGGTTCAGATTCTCTTTCGCTCTCGTTCGCCGACATCATGGCATCGTCCACCGCTTGAGCGGCGACGCGCTCCGACCAGCCCAGTCCGATGAGCGCGATAAGGACGTTGTTCGCGATGGACGACTCGGCGCTCGCGGATCGTTCGCCGCTCGACGGCGCAACCTGAATCTTGCCCGCGAGGGACACGACGATGAGTTTGGCGGTTTTCGGACCGATCCCTGACACCTTTCGGAAAGCGGAATCGTCTTCCCTCGCGACCGCGAACGCGATATCAGCGGGAGTCATCGACGCGAGCACTGCCATCGCCGATTTCGGGCCGACGCCGCTCACGCCCCGCAACAAGTCGAATACTTCCCGGCCGTCGTCATCCGCGAAACCGTACAGAGCCAATTCGTCCTCGCGAACAATAAGCGCGGTGCGGATGCGAGCAGCGGTCCCGACGCGCAATTCACGCGCGTGTCCCGGAGTCAAGGAGACGTGAAGACCCACTCCGCCGACTTCGATAATCGCAGTTGCGCCGTTGACGGCCAGCACAATGCCACTCAAAGACGCGATCATGGGTCCAGCCTAGGGCGGCCCGGTGTCCTTCCTGCCGAGCGCTCGGCGGCGCGCCACGCCTCCTGCGCGGGAGTCAGGGCGGCGGATCCGGACGGGGCCGCAATTCCGCTCCGCCACGCGTGGCAAATGGCGAGCGCGAGGGCGTCCGAAGCATCAGCAGGTTTCGGTACGGCGTCCAATCGAAGGATTCGCGCCACCATCGCCCCCAACTGCTTCTTGTCGGCAGCGCCGTGGCCGGTGAGCGCGGCCTTCACTTCCGTGGGCGTGTGCAAACCGACCGCGAGCCCGTGTTGTGCGGAAAGCAGCAGCACGACGCCGCTTGCCTGGGCGACGCCCATGACGGTACGGAGGTTTTGTTGCGCGAAAACACGTTCGAGAGCGACGGCGTCGGGCGAATACTCGTCGAGCATCCGCTCGATTCCGGCTCCGATCTCCAGCAAGCGCTGCTCGAGTGGAGCGTCCGTTTCCGTGCGGATGACCTCGACCGCCACAAGAGTCGCCGTGCGATTGGCTTCGACGTCGACGACCCCGACGCCGCACCTCGTCAGCCCGGGGTCGACTCCGAACACGCGAAGCGCCATGCGGGGAATTCGTTCTACTCGTCGTCCGAGTCGAGCTCGGCCTGGACGGAGGCCGGAATGTCGAAGTTCGCGAAAATGTTCTGCACGTCGTCACTGTCCTCGAGCGCATCGATGAGCCGGAACACCTTGCGGGCGGTGTCCGCATCGACCTCGACGCTCACGTTCGGCACGAACTCCGCTTCAGCCGAATCGTAGTCGATCCCGGCCTCCTGGAGGGCAGTGCGCGCGGCGACCAATTGCGATGGATCCGTGATGACTTCGAATCCGCCGCCCTGATCGTTGACCTCTTCGGCGCCGGCATCCAGAACGGCTGTGAGGATGTCGTCCTCGCTCACTCCGTCGACTTTCGTGATCGAGATCACGCCTTTGCGATTGAAGTTGTAGGCGACGCTGCCGGGGTCCGCCATCGTTCCGCCGTTGCGGGACATGATCGTGCGCACTTCCGCGGCCGCGCGGTTTCGGTTGTCGGTGAGGCATTCGACGAGCAACGCAACTCCGTGCGGTCCGTATCCCTCGTACATGATCGTCTGGTAGTCGATCGCCTCGCCCGTGAGACCGGCGCCGCGCTTGACGGCGCGATCGATGTTGTCGTTCGGAACGCTTGTCTTCTTGGCCTTCTGGATGGCGTCGACGAGAGTGGGGTTGCCCGACAAGTCGGCCCCGCCGATCTTCGCGGCGACCTCGATGTTCTTGATGAGCTTCGCGAACGACTTCGCGCGGCGACTGTCGATGATCGCCTTCTTGTGCTTCGTGGTTGCCCACTTGGAATGCCCACTCACGAACTGCTCCTCATCATTGCCAACGCGTTTCTCGCTTCAACCACGGTCGATTCTATCCAGCGACGCGCACGCCCGCCTCGCGCAACTCGAGCCGGGCGAGCTTGCGGATGACCGTGAGATCACCCGAGCGCCAGGAGGCCACGGGGTTCGGATCGGTCGCCGCGAGGTCTCTTCTCGAAGCGCCCACGAGCGCGCGAAGCGCCAGGAGGTCGGGCCCGTCGGCGAGCTTCGCGAGCTTGTTCGCCTCGGTTGCTCTGCGTGCGAATCGAAATCTTCTGCGCAGCCAGACCCAGCACACCGCGAATACGATTGCGCTCGCCACGAGCGCACCGATGATGATGGCCGTCGTCGTGATGACGGTCTGCGTCGTCTGGCCCGCATCCTCCAGCAATCCGCCGGTACCGCTCGCAGCATCGAACGGCACGCGGATCGAGGCGCCGATAAGAGGCACTTGCCCGAGCGCGTCGCCGGCATCCGTCATCGCGCCCTTGAAGCCCGCGCCGGCAGTCTCGAGTTGCCGACCCACCTCGGCGAGGACGGCGATTGCCGAACCGACGATAACTCCGAGCCAGATTCCGAGGCCGATCACGAGCGCCGCCGCGAGGTCGGCAGTGATTTGCAACGCTCGCCTCGCAGGGTAGTCCGAATAGATTTTCATGCTCTCAGCATGACGACTCAGCGGTTCGCGCGCACCCTTTCGAGGAAGTACTCGTGGAAACGATGATCCTCGGTCATTTCCGGGTGGAATGAGGTGCCGAGAAGATTCCCTTGCTCCACGGCGACTACTCTCCCGTCGTTGAGGGTCGCGAGAGCCGACACTTCGGGCCCCACACGCTCGACGACGGGAGCGCGGATGAACACGGCATGCAACGGCGGGTCCCCGATCGCGGGAACATCGAGATCGACTTCGAACGAATCCGTTTGCGAACCGAAGGCGTTGCGTCGAACATCGATGTCGATTCCGCCGAAACTCTCTTGTCCCTCGATTCCGTCGAGAATTTTTGTCGAGAGCAGAATGAGACCCGCGCACGTCCCGTAGACCGGGAGCCCGTCGGCGATCGCCTTCCGAAGCGCATCGCGCAAACCGAATGTTTTGGAAAGCTTGTCCATGACGCTTGATTCGCCGCCGGGAATCACGAGGCCGTCGATCTCGGCAAGTTCCCGTTCGCGTCGCACGGGAACCGCATCCGCGCCGAATCCGCGAAGCACGTTCACATGCTCCCGAAAGTCACCCTGCAGTGCAAGAACGCCGACCCGCAAGGGCTGCGCGGAGGGGTTACCAGCCACGTTCGGACAAGCGGTGCGGCGCAGGCAGGTCGGAAACGTTGATGCCGACCATCGCCTCGCCGAGCCCGCGCGAGACATCCGCGAGAACCGCAGGGTCGTCATAGAACGACGTCGCCTTGACGATCGCCGCAGCGCGCTCTGCCGGGTTGCCTGACTTGAAAATGCCCGATCCGACGAAGACGCCGTCTGCGCCGAGCTGCATCATGAGCGCAGCATCCGCCGGGGTCGCCACCCCGCCTGCCGTGAACAGAACGACAGGAAGCTTGCCCGTCTCGGCGACTTCGGCGACGAGCTCGTAGGGCGCTTGCAGTTCCTTCGCGGCCACGTAGAGTTCGTCTTTCGTTTTCGACGTGAGAGCGTTGATTTCGCCGAGAATCGTGCGGATGTGCTTGGTGGCTTCCGAGACGTCTCCCGTGCCGGCTTCGCCTTTCGAGCGGATCATCGCCGCCCCCTCGGTGATCCGGCGAAGCGCTTCTCCGAGGTTCGTCGCACCGCACACGAAGGGAACCGTGAAGTTCCACTTGTCGATGTGGTTTGAGTAGTCGGCGGGACTCAGCACTTCGGACTCGTCGATGTAGTCGACCTTGAGGGCTTCGAGGATTTGCGCTTCCACGAAGTGCCCGATCCGCGCCTTGGCCATCACCGGAATCGAAACGGCTTCGATGATTCCGTCGATGAGGTCCGGATCGCTCATCCGTGCAACGCCGCCCTGGGAACGGATGTCGGCAGGCACGCGCTCGAGCGCCATGACCGCGACCGCGCCCGCGTCTTCCGCGATCTTCGCCTGATCGGCGGTGACGACATCCATGATGACACCGCCCTTGAGCATTTCCGCAAGACCGCGCTTGACGCGACTGGTGCCCAATTCGGTGGAGGATTTTTCGGTCGTGGCCATGCCCCTATTCTATGCGGGCCACGCCCCGGCGATTTCTCGGCGGACATCCCCGAGCAGCTTGGGCAGCGCCTTCGTCTCGGCGATGATCGGAAGGAAGTTCGAGTCGAGCGCCCAGCGCGGAACGATGTGCTGGTGGAGGTGGGCGGCGATTCCCGCGCCCGCGATGCGGCCCTGGTTCATTCCGAGGTTGAATCCGTCGCACGTGGAGACCGACCGGATGACTTTCATGGCGGTCTGCGTGAGGCTCGCGATCTCGTTCACTTCATCCGCTGTCGCCTCGTCATAGAGCGCAACATGCCGGTAAGGGCACACGAGGAGATGCCCGGAGTTGTACGGGAACAGATTCAACAGCACGTACGCGTGCTCGCCTCGAGCGACGATGAGCGCGGTCTCGTCGTCCAGTCCTGGCGCAGTGCAAAACGGGCAGGAGTGCTCGTCGGGCTGCGTCTGATCCTGGACGTAGACGAGTCGATGAGGGGTCCACAATCGCTGAAAGGCATCCGGGACCGCGGCGAAGTCGCCGGAATTTTCGACGTTCAGCCCGTCGAACTCTGAACTGTCGTCGGCCACGATCAGACCTGCGCGTGATCGGAGATGGCGGCCGTGATGCGCTCGATCGCCTCGGACACCGGGATGCCGTTTTCCTGGTGACCGTCGCGGAACCGGAAGCTCACGGCGCCCGCAGCGCGGTCCTCCTCCCCCGCGATGAGCTGGAACGGGATCTTTTGGAGAGTAGCGTTGCGAATCTTCTTCGGCATGCGGTCGCTCGAGAAGTCCACTTCGGCGCGCACGCCAGCGGTTGTGAGCTGCTCGATGACGCCTGACATGTAGTCGTAGTACTCCTCGGCGACCGGGATGCCAACCACCTGCACGGGCGACAGCCACACGGGGAACGCACCGGCGTAGTGTTCCAGAAGAATCGCGAAGAAGCGCTCGATGGAGCCGAAGAGTGCGCGATGGATCATGATGGGGCGTTGCTTCGTGCCGTCGCGATCCGTGAATTCGAGGTCGAATCGCTCCGGGAGGTTCGGGTCGACCTGTACGGTGGACAATTGCCACTCCCGCCCGATCGCGTCGCGAGTCTTGAGATCGATCTTCGGGCCGTAGAACGCGGCCTCCCCGGGAACTTCCGTGAGCTTCAGTCCACTGCGCAGAGCGACCTGGCGAAGCGCATCCGTGGAACTGTCCCAGAATTCTTCCGAACCGATCCACTTTTCTTTGTGTTCGTCCTTCATGGAGAGTTCAAGCGAAAACTCGGTCAACCCGAAGTCCCGCAGCATCGACACGACGAAGTCGAGCACCTTTTCGACCTCGTCCTGGAGCTGATCAGGCGCCACGAACAAATGCGAATCGTCTTGCGTGAAGCCTCGCACTCGCGTGAGGCCGTGAAGCGCCCCCGAAAGTTCGTTGCGATATACCGTGCCGTTCTCGGCGAGACGCATCGGCAAGTCGCGATAACTCCGCCCTCGCTCCTTGTAGATCAGGATGTGCATGGGGCAATTCATCGGTTTGAGGTAATAGTCCACCCCTTGCCTGGTGATGTTGCCGTCGTCGTCCCGCTCTTCATCCATTCGAATCGGCGGGAACATGCCTTCCCTGTAGGTGACGAGGTGATTCGACTGCAGGAACAGGTCGGACTTGCTGATGTGGGGCGTATAAACGTAGGTGTACCCGGCCTCGCGGTGCCGCTTCCTCGCGTGCTCTTCGATCTCGCCGCGGACAATGCCTCCGCGCGGATGCCACACCGACAGGCCCGAACCGATTTCTTCGGGAAACGAAAAGAGGTCGAGTTCCTTGCCGAGTTTGCGATGGTCCCGCCTGGCGGCTTCCTCTATCCGGGTCTGGTACTCGCGCAACTCCTCCTTCGTGGGCCACGCAGTGCCGTAGATCCGCTGAAGCTGCTTGTTCTTCTCCGAACCGCGCCAGTAGGCCGCGGCGACCCTGGTGAGCGCGAATCCGTTGCCGATCATGCGGGTGCTGGGCAAGTGCGGGCCGCGGCACAGGTCCTTCCACACGGTTTCGCCGGTTTTCGGGTCGACGTTGTCGTAGATCGTGAGCTCGGATCCCCCGACCTCGACGGATTCGTCCTCCGCGTGACTTCCGCCCTTCAAACCGATGAGCTCGAGTTTGTAGGGCTCGTGCGCAAGCTCGGCTCGCGCTTCGTCCTCGCTGACGACGCGACGCTGGAACCGTTGCCCCTGCTTCACAATTGCCGCCATCGCTTTGTCAATCGCCTTGAGCGACTCGGGGGTAAACGGCTCCTCGACATCGAAGTCGTAGTAGAAGCCGTCGGTGATGGGCGGG